>JASIAM010000189.1 GCA_030041985.1 Bryobacteraceae bacterium
CGGTGTGGGGCAGTGGGACGGGAACTGGTGGCGCGCCGGCATGATGCAGCGGAGATGGGGCAACGCCGTTGACTTTGGCAGATGCGACTTTGGGCGGGCGCGGTGACAATTTTAATGGCGGCAGGGCAAGCGGAAGCTTCATCGGCTCCGGTTGCGGCCGAGCGGGCGGGGCGCTGGCGGCATCTTCCCACGGCACAATTTGGGGATTGCGGCGCGCGTAGAGATAGTCGAGACGCATACCGGCACGCTGCGCAGCCAATATGCCCACCAGATGATTGATCTGAGTGAGACCCGAACGGCGGGAAACATTAGCAGGCATGGCAAGGTGAGGCTTACCGCGGAGGATGTCGCTGACGAAAGCGGTGAGATTGCCGCGCGGCCCTACCTCGACAAAAAGCCGCACACCATCGTCATAAAGCCTTTTCACGGTTTCGGAAAACAGAACCGGACGCACCCAGTGGTCCACAAACAGCTTTTGGATTTCGGCAATATCGCACGGGTAGGGCGACGCGGTGGTGCAGGAATAGACTAGGCCTTTCGGAGCTTGAATGGGAAGGCGCGCAAAGAAGTCTTCTCCCGCGCGCTCTGCATAAGGCTGGAACATCGAAGTGTGGTAAGGGCGGTCAAAGGGAAGAATTTCGTAAATGATGCCACGGTTGCGCAGCTCACCGATGGCCCTTTCGGCGGCACTCTTGCTTCCCACCAGGACGCTCTGGTGGGGGCAGTTGTCCATCGCCACGTAAAGATCGGGGCCCGCCGCCTCGGCGACGGATTGAACGGTGGCCGCATCGGCCGCTACCGCCACCAGAGTGGCTTCCGGAACTCGAATCTCCTTTTCCAGCCGCCGGTGCGCTTTGTTCCACTCGCGAATGGTTTCTATGTAGCCATCGTCATTGATGCCGATGATACCCGAGGCGGCCATAGCCGAATAATCGCCGGTGCTGTGGCCCAAAATCACGTCGGGACGAATCTCGAGATGGGCGAGAAGTGTCGAGAGTGCCCAATTGGCGATCAGCACGCTTTCGACGGCGCCGTCGATCAACCAGAGCGCCTGTTTCACCTCTGCCCGTTCCCCTTCCGGGAGAATGGAGCGCGGGAAGATGAAGTCGCTGGGCAAAATCCTGCGCGACGCGTGGGTGAGGGCGCGATCGGCCAGGTCAAAGCAGCGCCGCACTTCCGGGAAGTGCAGGCAGAGATCGAGCAGCATGCCGGGGTATTGCGCGCCTTCGCCGGGAAACAGGAAGGCGAGGGAGCCACCCAGCGGCTGGCCGAAGAAGTAGACGCCGGCGTTGTCCTTGATCTGGCGGCATTTCGGATCTTCTAAACGGCCCAGCGCGGCGCTGAGCTTCTGCGCAAGGTCGTCTTTTGAAGAAGCGACTATGGCGAGGCGGGAGGGATCGCCTTGGAGCCGGGAGTTGAGAGTGAACGCGATATCTTTCAACAGCAGATTGCTTGCGTTCGCCAAGTACTTTGCAAACCGGCAACCGCGGTTGATCAGCTCTTCGCGGGATCCGGCTTCGAGGATGCAGACTTCCGTCTCCCAATGAAGCTGGTGGCTGCGCGCGGACGGCTTTTCGCCGGGGTGCTCTTCGAGGACGACGTGCCCATTAATACCGCCGAAGCCGAAGGAATTGACTCCGGCGCGGCGCGGCGTTTCGGCCCCGTGAATCCACGGGCGCGTTTCGGTGTTTACGTAGAAGGGCGTGTTTTCAAGGTGCAGGGCCGGGTTTGGTTCTTCGCAGTTGAGGGTGGGCGGGAGGACGCGGTGATAGACGGCCAGTGCAGCTTTGATCACGCCCGCAATACCGGCCGCGGGCATAGTGTGGCCGATCATGGACTTCACGGATCCCAAAGCAATCGATGGCAAGAGAGCCTGACGCTCGCCGAAAACGCGGCTGAGGGCCTGGACCTCCACCACATCGCCAACGGGAGTGGCGGTGCCATGCGCTTCGATCAGCCCCAGCGTCCGGGGGGAGACGCCAGCCATCTGGTAGGCGCGCCGCAGCGCCAGTTCTTCGCCTTCGACGCGCGGGGCCATAACGTGGACGGCGCGGCCGTCACTGGCGACTCCCACGCCCTTGACAATGGCGTAGATCCGGTCACCACTACGCTCGGCATCTTCGCGCCGCTTCAGCACGATCATGCCAAGGCCTTCGCCCAGGATGGTGCCATCTGCCTGCTTGTCAAAGGGGCGGATCTGCTCGCGGCGCGACAAGGCGCCCAATTGGCAAAAGAGCGTCAGGGTGGGCAGCGGAGCATTCACGTTCGCACCGCCAGCCAGTACGATGTCGCATTTGCGGCTCAACAGATCACTGACGCCGATCTCGATGGCGAGCAGCGCGGAGGCACAAGCCGCATCTACGGTGAAGCTGGGCCCCATCAGGTCCAGGCGGTTGGCGATGCGGCCCACGATGATATTGCCGATGAGCGCGGGCGCGGTATCGGCGCTGAATGGGGGCAGGCCGGCTTTCAGCTCTTTCTTGATCTCGGCAAGTTCCGCATCGGTGTGCTCGGGATGCAGATTTCTCAGCGCCTGCAAGAAGAACTCGATGATCATGCCGTGGTAGCCGACGGTCAGGTTGCCGCGGTTGACGTAGGTGCCCTTTCCGAGGATGACCTCAGTGCGCACGTGCTCGCCGGGCGGTTCTGAGTAGCCGGCATCAGCGAGGGCTTCATGAGCCAGGCGCAGGGCCAGCCATTGGTCGGGCTCGCCGCCATCCACGGTGACGGGCATGACGCCGTAATCCAGGGGCCGGAAGTACGAGAGATCGCCAATGTAGCCGCCCCGTTTGCAGTAGACGCGATCGTTGGTTTGGGACTGGGGATCGTAGAACAGCTTCGGGTCCCACTCCCCGGCGGGCGGATCGGAAACGGCATCCACCTTGGACAGGATGTTGCGCCAGTACGTATCGAGATCGGGCGCGCCTGCAAACACGCAAGCCATGCCCACGATGGCGATATCGCCGCGGAGCGGCGGCGGACCTGCTTCCGCAGGAGGATCGGGCTGGCGATCAAACGCCATCATGGCTGGATTCCGGCGGCGGCGGCGAACTCCCGGCCCGCAAGCCGATTCAGCGTCTTGCTACACGCGCCGTGCATGTCCTCGATGGCGCCCAGCATATGGCCGCTAGCAGCGTCCAGAAAGAAAATGTCGGCATGAATAGTTGGCGCGCCGGTATTGGGGCGCATACGCATTTCGCAGGTGATGCGCGAGGCGGGAGGAGCAGCGAAGCGGCGGTAGCTTTGGAAGCCGGAAGGCAAAGCGGTCATGTCCCAATGCTCCCGCGCCCAGAGGACGACCAACTGCAAGGCGCTGTCGAAAACGAGCGGGTCGATGATCCACTGGCCATGCGAAGGGCCGGCGATCCAGCCATCGGGAGAAGAAGTTGTGAGTGACGCTTTGATTCCGCTGAGGCTCACCAGATCGACGTGGTGGATGCCCTGGAAGGTGGGTCCATGAAAAAGCCACTGGCGGTAAAGATCGCGGATTTCCATAGAAAAAGCGCGTGCGTCTGTGAGGGGCGGCAACTGGCCTGTAGGAGCATTGGGCAAGCGTGGCGCAAGGTCTACGGTGGCACGGTAATGGATGCGGCTGGGGTGTCCTGCGCCGGCAACTTCGATGGCCACACTCACCGCACCGGGCACCGCACCGGTTTGCGGCCTGGCAGCGACGCGGACTGTTTTGGGACCGCTATCAAGAACTACTCCGTGGAGCAGGCGAAGGTCGCGGACGGCGGCCACCTGCAATTCCGGCCACATTCCTGCAGCGGCTTCGGCCATTAATTCCGTCGCAACCGCCAGCGGCAGCACTGGCTGGCCATCGAGACGGTGGTCATTCAGGTAGAGATCGTAGGCGGGATCGAACTCGCGCACGAACTCAGTGCCCAGATCCATGCCGGATTCGCCCGAGGGGAGCGAAACGTGGCGAAGCAGCGGCCACGAGTGGGGGGAAGGCTCCTCGTTGCGGGAAGACTGCCAGCCCGCGCCAGCGATGACGACCTCGGCCTCGCCGCGCCGGCCGTAAAGCAGTTCCTCTTCGAAGCACTCGATCCCGATGGCGGGTGGAATCAATTCCACGCCGCGGCCGGCGAACTGCTTGCGCACTTCGGGAGAGACCATGCCGCCGGTGTCCCAAGGCCCCCAGTTGATGGCGGCCGCGCGGCCAGGCCAGGTGCGATCGAGACAAACGGCCAGCTTATTGAGCACCTCATTAGCCGCAGCGTAATCGCCCTGGCCGCGATTGCCGAATCTGCCGGCGACGGAAGAGAAAAAGACCAGGAACCGGAGACTTTCGGGACGGAGCTTGCGGCTCAACACAAAGGCGCTGGCCACTTTGGTATCGAAGACACGATCGAAAGACTCCGCGGTTTTGTCCTGGATGAGCTTGTCTTCGATGACGCCCGCGCCGTGGACGACTCCATCGAGCCGGCCGAAGGAAGCGTATATATTGTCGATGAAGACGCCAAAAGCAGTTTGATCCCGCACGTCGAGTTGGTGGTAATGCACTTTTGCGCCGAGCTGGCGTAGTGCCCTTAGAGTGGCGCGGATTTCGCGTTCGGCAGTGAGGCGAGCGCAGGCGCGCTCGACCAGGGCAGGAGTAACTGTTTCCCCGCGGGCGCGCATTTGACCCATCAGCGCCGCTTTCAAGTCCTTGAGCGTGGTGATACCCACGGTTTCCAGCGCCTCTTCAGGCGGGGGCAGAGGGGATCTGCCGGCAAGCACCAGGGTCGGTTGATAGTGTTCCGCGAGCCGTTTGGCTGCGAGGGCGGTGATACCGCGAGCGCCACCGGTGATTAACACGACGGAAGAGGAATCAAGCGCCACGGCGGCTTGCGCGCTTTGGGGAGAGAGAGGCGCGGGAGCGGGCTGGAGAGTTACGCGGCGGCCATTGCGGTAGCCGACTTCCACGAGCCCATCGGCGGCCTGGAGTTCCTCGAACAGATGGCGTGAGAGAGCGTCGGCGCTATCGTCGAGATTGAGGTCCACGGCTTTGATGCGCACCTCGGGCCACTCGTGGGCCAGGGTTTTGATCAGGCCAGCGATAGCGCCATGATCGGGGAAGGTTAGCGAAGCACCTGCAGGCAGGCCGCTCAGGAAGGTACCGCCCATAGCGGTCGCGGCAATGAGGGCCGCACCACTGTCGGCCGCAGCGTTTTGGAGAAGGTTGCGAGCGGCCTGCGCTACGTAGAAAAGACTTTTGACTCCCCGGGCAAGCTGGCCGGTCCACGCGTCATAGCCCATGGCAGCGAAATCGGTTTGACCAGCCAGCGAGAGTAGGTGAATGATGGCGCAGGGCGGGCCTTGCCGCTGGCTAACCAGCGTAAGCAACTCCTGAATCGACTCGAGAGAGAGGAGATCAGCGGAATACGCGCCGGTATCGATCTCCTGAACGCCGCGGCCCTCGCGAACGGCGGCAACCTTGCAGCCGTGCGCCAGCAACTGGCGGGCGAGCGCGCGGCCCATATCATGGCCGCTACCAAGAATCAGGATCGGGCGATTTTTGGCAAGGGAAGCTGGCCGGCCCACGAGAGGCGCATCAACTGCTGTGACCGTGTAGCGGTGGATGCGCGAGACTGTGGGTTCGTTTATAGAGTTCGCGCCATTCGCAACCGCCCGCTGCGAAGGGATTGCCGGTGCTTCTGCGGAGGGTCCGGCGTGCGTGAGCAGCCGGTCGATGATGCCCTGAAGGGTGCGGACGCCGGTTAGCTTTTCCATCAAGCCCTCTTCAAGAGATCCGGCGGCAGCGAAGGATTGCTGGAAGGTGCCCAGGATTTCGACTCGCTTGATGGAGTCTATGCCTAAGTCGGCTTCGAGATCGAGGTTGAGATCGAGCATCTCGGACGGGTAGCCGGTGCGCTCGCTCACAATCGACAGGAGCTTCCGGGTGAGTTCTTCTTTGCTCGGACCGGAGGAGGTTGGGCCGGAGGGAACTGGCGCAGGCTCGGGCGCAAGCGCCCTCGCGGGAGGAGCATCCGCGGTTGCTGCGGCGGGCGAGATTGCGGTCTCCCGCGGGGCTTTTTCCACCGGGGCCACGGTCTCGGTGCGCGGCGTTGGGAGCGTAGCCGCCGCGAAGCTCTGGCCATGAGTGTCACCCAGGTAGGCCAACATGACGGTTTTCTGCGTATCGAGAAAATGCGTCATCATTTGCTGAAACTGCGCCATCACAGTGGGGACACTGTCGGAGGAAGCTGCGATTGCCGGAAGCGCCATAGCGGGCGCGGGAGCAACGGGAGTGGTGGACGAAGCCGGTATGGGCGGAGCCGTTGGCGTTGTGGCGGGCGCGGGGCTGGTATAGGAGACTACGGGCGCTCCGTTGAGGCGCTGGACTGGCCCGGCTGATGATGAGGCAGACGCGGCTGCTGCGCGCGCGTGCGGCGCGAGCTTTTCCGCCACCGGGCCAGGGATTGCCGCAGCGAGCCCATTGGCGGCCGGCTGGCGTGGGCTTCGGGCCGCAGTTGCTGTGAGCGGGGTCGCGCGCGACCCATTCACCATCCATACGGAGCGCGCAAGCGGTTTCTCGGCGTATTCGCGCTCCAGCGCGCCGAGGTTGAGCTGCCGCTCGGACCGCCCGCGATATAGCCGGTCCAGCTTCAGCGCGCAGCCTTGCACCGCCAGTTGTCCTAAAAGGTGAAGCAGTTGCGCCAAGCCCGGACGGCCGTTATGATCGGACGCTACAGCCAGCTTGGGGCGATCTCCGAGAATCTGATCGGCGAGATTTGTGAGGACAGCGCGGGGGCCTACTTCGACGAAGATGCGAGCACCCGCGGCGTACATGGATTCGATCTCGCGGATGAATTCCACGGGGCGCACGAGATGCTCTACAAGCAACTCCCGCACTCCGCGAGGGCCGGCCGGGTAGGGTGTTGCGGTGGTATTCGAATAGACCGGAAAACGTGGTTCGGCTACCTTCACAGCGGCGAGGAATTCGGCCAGGCGTGGCTGCGCGGGCGCGACCAGGGGTGAGTGGAAGGCACACGAGACGGGAATCATGCGGGCCGTCATGCCGCGAGCAGAACAGCGCTCGATTGCTTTTTCAACCGCAGCCCGCGCGCCGGAAATAACGCTCTGCGACGGGGCATTGGCGTTGGCGAGACACACGCCCTCAATGTGTTCGATGGCGTCCAGGACGGCGCCGGCATCCCGATCAACGGCGGCCATAACGCCCGGCTCCGCGCCTGCTCCCTCGACGATGAACCGGCCGCGCGCTTCCGAGAGCGCAATCAGAGTTTCCAGGCTGAAGACTCCGGCCGACGCGAGCGCCACGTATTCTCCGTAGCTATGGCCCGCTGCCATCTGCGGCTCAAGTCCCAGCTCTTCGAGCAGGTGGACCATTGCGATCTCTACCGCACCGAGGGCGGGCTGCGCGATGTTGGTCCGCGTGAGCGCCTGCTGGTAGGCCTTTTCTTCGTCGCCGGTGAATGCGGGGGGCGGGAAAATGTAGCGGGTGAGCGGCTCATCAAGTTTACTGGCCAGCGTGCGGGTGGCCTGCTCGATGGTCTCGCGCAGTTCCGCAAAATGAAGGAGCAGATCCTGGAGCATACCGGGATACTGCGATCCCTGCCCGGGGAACAAAAAGGCCAGCTTGCCTTGGGGCGCCAAAGGCTGCGCAGAAAAATAGACGCCCCGGGGATCGTTGATCTGCACAGTTTGGGGTTGCGCCAGGCTCTCGCTGGCCGAAGCGAGCTTTTGGCGGAGATCATCGAGAGAAGCGGCGACGATGGCAAGATGCGAGCCCGCTTGCCTGTTTTGCGCTTGCCTCCACGCCGTATACGAGAGGTCGCGCAGCGCTTTCGTACCATTCAGCGGCTGGGCTTTAGCGGTGAGCGCCTTCCGCCAAGATTCGAGGTATTCGAGCAGGGCCTGCCGGGATTCGGCGCGGTACAGAAATAACTCGTGGGACCATTCGAGCGAGGGTGCTGCGCACGCAGCCGGATCGCCGGTGTACTCCTCCAGCACCAAATGGAAATTGGTGCCGCCGAAGCCGAAGGCGCTAACGCCGGCGCGCCGCGGGTGCCCATTGAGCGGTTGCAACCAAGGCCGGGCTTGCGTGTTGACGAAGAACGGCGTTTCCGGAAATCGGGCACGGGCATTGGGCTTCTCAACGCCTAGTGTGGGCGGCAGAACTTTATGATGCAAAGCAAGAGCCGTCTTGACAAGGCTGGCCGCGCCCGCTGTGCACTTGGTATGCCCGATCATGGATTTCACAGAGCCGATGGCGCAACCTTGCCGCGGCGCTTGCGCTTCGGAAAAGACCTGTGTGAGGGCTTCGACCTCCGCGCCGTCGCCCGCTACTGTCCCGGTGCCGTGGGCTTCGATCAGCCCTACGGTTGCCGGTGAAATACCGGCTTTGGCATAGGCACGCCTCAAAGAGCGGGCCTGCCCCTCCGGGCGGGGGGCAGTCAGTCCCCGGTCCTTGCCGTCGCTGGAACTACCGGCTGCTTTGATGACGGCATAGATGCGGTCGCCATCGCGCTCGGCGTCCTCCAGCCGCTTGAAGACCATCATGGCGACTCCTTCGCTGATCGCAATTCCATCGGCGGTCTCGTCGAAGGTGCGGCAGCGTCCACGAGGGGAAAGCGCGTGAGTCTTGCTGAAGCAGAGATACGTGAACGGGTTCTGCATGGTGTCCACGCCCCCGGCAATCACCATGTCGCTCGAGTGCGCTTCCAGTTCTTTGAGCGCAACGGAAACCGCCGCCAAAGAAGAAGCGCAGGCAGCATCGACGGTGAAGTTGCTGCCTCCGAAATCGAAGCGGTTGGCCACGCGCCCCGCCGAAACATTGGTGAGGATTCCCGCGAACGAGTCTTCTGTCCACTCCGGGAGGCGATCGCCCAGCCGGTCCACGATCTCCCGCGAGCGGCCGCGGAATTCCGGCAGGTTTTCGAGAAACGGGAAAAACGAACGCGCGCCATAACCCAGCCCGAGGTCGGCTGCGCCTCCGCCAGCGCCGAGAATTACCGAGGTTCGCTCGCGGGCGGCAGGGTGGTCCAGGTAACCCGCGTCTGCCAGCGCCGCCCGCACAACCAGCAGGGCCAGAAGCTGAGCGGGCTCGATGGAGTGCAAGCTGGCGGGAGGCATGCCGTACTGGATTGGGTCGAAGGGAACATCGTCCAGAAAGCCACCCCAGCGGGAGTAAATTTTGTCTTTGGCTTTGGGATCGGAATCGAAGTATAGACTCCAGTCCCATCGTTCGCGAGGAATTTCGGTGACCGCATCCACCTTGTGAAGGATGTTTTCCCAATACGTCTGCAGGTTGGGGGCCTTCGGCAACAGGCACGCCATGCCGATGATTGCGACATCGGAGGGCGAAGCGCCGCGCGAAAATTCGCGGCGCAGAGAGGGAGCCTCCCAGGAACGGCTGGCGAGAGCCTCTAGTTTTTGGGAGCCAGCCACGGACACCGCCTGGTGCAGCGATTCAATAGTACAAATCGAATGCCGCAGGGCCGCCACCTGACCGATCATGTACATGCCCTGAGCTACCTGTTCCTGCTTGCCGATCTCGATGAGCTTGGGCGCTGCAGTGTCCTGGTCGAATCGGGGATGGCGAGTCACACCCTTGGAAGCGATACGCAAGCGGCCCAGATTAAGGCTCTCCAGCGCCACGCGGATCTCTTCGGCGGGCCGGCCCGACTGGAGCAAACGCCGCTTTTCCTGAAGAAACGCTGCAACGTAGGGCGTATCGACGCAGCGGGTGGAATGGCCGGGGCCGGTTTCGAGCAGGACGGTCTGGCAGCAAAGTTGCGCCTGTTCCTGAAAGGTCTCCAGGATCGCGCCGGAGGCCACGGCTTCTTCCGTGAACAGGTAAGCGGTGCCGAGCAGGACTCCCACGCGCACTCCGCGCTCGGCCAGCGGCGCGGCAATTACAGCTACCATGGCGGCGGAGAGCGCATCGTGGATGCCGGCCGCGAACACGATGTGGAAGTCCTGTGCGTTCGCCGCGAGCTCGGGCGATTCGAGCAGAACGTCTACCATCTGATTCCACAACACGAAGCTCGTGCGCGGTCCCACGTGCCCGCCACATTCACGGCCTTCGAAGACGAAGCGGCGGGCGCCCTGCTGTATAAACATGGCGAGCAGGCCGGGAGAGGGCACGTGCAGGTAAGTGGGAATGCCCTGCTGCTCGAGCGCGCGAGCCTGATCGGGCCGGCCGCCGGCAATGAGCGCAAAGGGCGGGCGGTACTCGCGGATGACATCGAGTTGCTCCTGCCGGAGTTCCTGAGGAACGAAGCCCAGGATGCCGACGCCCCAGGACTTGGCGCCAAGCCGCTGTTGCGCCTCGGCGAGGAGGGCCTTCACTTCAGGCCCGCGCATCAGAGCCAATGCCAGGAAAGGAAGAGCCCCCTGTTCGGCCACGCGGGCGGCGAATTCCGGCACGTCGCTAACGCGAGTCATCGGGCCTTGCAGAATGGGGTACCGGGTGCGGTTCGACTGAGCCAGGGGCGAATCGGGGGCTAGGGGCCGCAGTTTGACGGCGGCCTGGCAATGAGAGTGGATGGCCTCGCGCATAGCATGGAGCACACCGCTCACGGTGCGGAAGCGTTTGGCGAGTAGCGCCGCAAACGCGGCATCCTGGCCCAGCAGTAAAACGCTATCCTCGGAGTCCCAGCCGGCGCGCTCCCGAATCGCGCTGCGCCACTCCGCACGAATCTCGTCTTGCGGACGTTCCTCATTCGCCAGGCGAGCCTCCAGTTCTTGGAGCACCTTCACCGCGGGATTTCCGGGGCGGAAATACATTCGGCACATTTCGCCAAGCTGCTCGCCCAGACAGATGGTTTCGCTGCCATCCATGCTCGCAATCCGGGCTTTGATCCGATCGCTTAGCGGCGATTCCCGTGTCAATGCCAATTGGGAATCGAGGATCAGGCCCGCCGCCCCGGCGGCGGCGCAGGCAGCCGCAGTATGCAGGCCGATTCCGCCGTAAGCCCATACCGGCAAACTCAGTTCGGCTGCAAAACGCTGCAGGAGAACAAATGTGGTCTCATCGGCAATGCGGCCGCCCGCCTCATGACCTTTAGCGATCAACCCGTCCACTCCGATGGCGGCCCCGGTGTGGGCGTGTTCGATGCATGTGGCTTCGAGCAGGGTGGTCAGTTTCCTCGCTCGTAGAAGATCGATGTGTCTCTCAAATTCCCGCGGGCGGCTGGAAGTTAAGATAATTGTCGACAGCTTCTCCGGTGGATCGGCTATTACCCGGGTGAATAACTCTGGAGTGTACTCGCTAAGTTTGATTCCGAAAGGACCTGGCGCGGCACTATTGAATCGTTGAATAGCATCTACGGCGGTGTCCTGATCAGTTATATATGAGAAGTCTAGTACTCCTAGATCTCCTCCCCGAATTGCCGCCAGAGCTATGGAATGCTGTAAGCCCAAGTTTAGACACGCGATTTGCAAGGTCTGTGGCATGACTTAGTCTTCCTGAGGTTGTGGTTCCAAGCGCATCAAGGCGCGAAATGAGTACGAAAGGCAGCAGATACACCAAGACTTCTGGCATGAACAACACACTTTCGAACCTTTCCCACTGGGGATTGCGCGGCTCACGTAGCTCAAAACAAAGACCGGATCAGCAGCTCAAACTTTCCCAAGCTATCTCTGCTCAATTGAAGGGGGTATATGCTGAAGTTGTAAGTTAACATCCAGCCTGCCTAGTAGGCAAAGTATTTATGGTGTAATTGCCGTTACGGTGACAAATAGTGTGATCTTACTAACAAGCGTCCCATAGGGTGGCGTGAGCCGCAGGAAACCTCTGGCCGTCTCCGGGCGGGCCGGATCGGCTTTATGTTCGATTCCGGTTAGTGGCGGGGTGGCTCGCATATGCGTTACTATCCTTTCGAAGGCAGCGCGTGAACACAATGGGAAAGGTAGATAACTGATGACAAAGGTTGAGTTTCTGCGAGCTCTGGAAAGCCAGCTAGAGGTACCAGAAGGTAGCCTGAACGGAAAGGAAGCGATTCGGGATATCAGTAGCTGGGACTCCATGGCGGGTCTGTTATTCATAGCGCTGGCGGACGAGAAGCTGGGAGTGCTCGTTTCTGGCGATCAGATCGCTAGATCCAAAACCGTCGATGATCTGATGTCGCTGCTGGGTGATGGTTTAACGGCCTGAGGCGGTCCTAATCGTTATCCGGCGCGGCGGCGAAGCGCTGGTGAACGGCTACTTGCAAGCGTTCCCAGAACGCCGGGTCAAGACCATCGGCAACGAAGCCGACATTCAGCCGCTGTCCCAGCACCAACGCTTGAACGACGAGCGAAGGTCCCGCGGCGTAATTCTTGAACGTAAGGG
>JASIAM010000190.1 GCA_030041985.1 Bryobacteraceae bacterium
GAGATCGCGAGAATGGCCAGCGCTCTCGAAGTTATGGACATGGCGTTTACACAAGATGACAAGCTGGCGATCGCAGATGAGTCCGGTTTCCGGGTAAGACCATGGAAAGCGCGGGATCTCGTTGACACTTTCTGCAAGACTCGTCTGACGCACAACCTGACTCAGGATGAATGGGAACAGCATGCTCCCCCCGAAACATACGCGCGTGTTTGCCGCGACGTTCCAACGCCGGTCACTGGAATTCCAGCCCCCGGAGCAACCCCGTAGCCGGACCTGTCTCCGCATAGACGGCCAGGACGTGTGTCCCGGTTTGCGGCCCGCATGTAAACTCGGCGGGAGCGTTCCGCATTTGGACATGAGTCGGGTCGGGCACCTTGAGACCGAGGACCGCCGAAGCGGTCTCCACCACGAACACAGTGGCAGCCCCGCCGCACTGAATCTCGCGCAACCGGGCCTCCACGCGGCGCACGTGATCGCCCGGCTCGATGAATGGATTCCAGTCCGCCGCATCATGCGGTGCGCGCGCCGTTTCGAGGCGAACGTTTCCAGCGCTATCACGCGTGAACCGGACGGCCAGGTCCGTTTCGGCTACGTACGCCAAGCGTTCGGCATACGCGCGCTCTTCGGCGGTCGCGGCCCATGTTTTGGCGGTTTCCGCAGCCGCTTTGGCCTCATCCCGCCGGCCAAGCTCATTGAGCGCATCCGACATCGCGGTCCAATAAACGAAGCGCCGCCCGGGGGTGATGTTGCGCATGGCGCGCAGATGTCTCCGTGCGGCCGCGGGTTCGCCGCTACGATTCTCGGTGAGCGCCAGGCTGAAAAGCGCATCATCGTATGCGGGATCGAGCAGCACGGCGCGTTCCAGGGCGCGCCGAACCTCTACCGCCGGCGCTCCCGCCTCTTCGGCCAGCTCCGCGAAGCGATAACAGATGCGGGCATCGCCAATACCATGTTCGATTGCCCGCTGCCATTGCTCGCGCGCTTCGGTGAGGTCGTGCCGGCCGAGCGCGAGCAACGCCAGCCGGCCCGCTACGTCCGCATTCTCGGGAGCTTCGCTCGCCACTTCCCGATAGAGCGATTCCGCCTGATCCACCCGCCCCACGCTCAGCAGAATTTCCGCCAGCGATAAGCCCACTTCAGCCGGCGGGACTTCGGCGATAGCAATCGATAGAGGGGCGGAAGGCATAGCGGCCGGAAGAGGCACGGAATGCGCCTTGTGCAACCAGGTTCGCAAGTCGCGGGCGATCCAATCGACAGGCCGGGCGTAAACACCCTCCAGCGCTTGCAGGGTGGGTGTCCCGGAAGCCAGCCGCTCCATAAGCTCGGGGAAACGCGGTGCGTACGCGGGGGAGAGCTTCAGCATGTGAGCCAGGGCCCAGCTTTCGGCGTAAAACATTTCCGATTGGCTGCGTTCGGAAAGCGCAGGGGCGCCGGCAGCAAGGGAAAGCAACGTGGGAAGAGGAATCCAGGAGCCGCGGCGCAGCGCAGCGATGTGATCGGGTGGCGGATCTCCCATGCGGCCCGCGTGCGTTTCCCAGCGAACGGTCGAAAAAAAATCGGCGAGACCTTCGTTCAGCCATAAGGGCAGCCGTAAATTGCCGGCGTGTTCCACAAAATGCCAGTATTCATGCGCAGCCAGGCGTTCTGAGTTGGGATCGGGAAGGACAATGGAATCGCGTTCCTCGCCCGCAACGAAATAGGCATCGGAAACGGAGTTCCAGCGGAAGGCGGAATACTCCGCAATGGAACTGAAGACCAGGACGCGCAGGGGCAAATGGCTCTCGACCTGGATTCCGGTGTGCTGCTCGAAAAAAGCGCGCAACTGCTCGAACCGGACGAGCGTCTGGCGCGCATCGGCGCCGGAGTGCGCATACACCTCGAAATGCGAGCTGCGAGCCGATACCCAACCAGAACTCGAAGCTGCCAACGGAACGGCCAGCAGACCAAAAATCGCGGAAGCCCCCAAGCGCCGCATTGCCCGAACAATAGCACATTGCGGTCGAAGACTGAACCGGGCGTGCGCACCCGTTCCCTTAAGCTGATAGCTGATAGCTGACTGCTGAAAGTCTTTTCGATGAACCGCTACGACATGTACCGCCAGTTTCTTGCGTGGACTGCTCCCTGGGACATGATCGTCGTGGGGGGCGGCGCGACCGGCGTGGGAGTGGCTCTCGATGGCGCTGCGCGCGGCTACCGCATGCTGCTGCTGGAACAGAGCGATTTCGG
This sequence comes from Bryobacteraceae bacterium, assembly GCA_030041985.1. Lineage (GTDB taxonomy): Bacteria > Acidobacteriota > Terriglobia > Bryobacterales > Bryobacteraceae > PSRJ01. Next base: position 2,227 of record JASIAM010000190.1, read on the forward strand.
CAAAGGCACTTCCAGCCGCAGCACCAAGCTGATTCACGGCGGCGTACGGTACCTGGAGCGCGGCAACATCTCGCTGGTGATGGAAGCCCTCAAAGAGCGGGGACTGCTGGCCCGCAATGCGCCGCGGCTGGTTCGCAACCTGGCCTTCGTTGTGCCCAACTACGATTGGTGGGAAGCGCCGTTTTATGGCCTCGGCCTGAAGTTGTACGACCTGCTGGCCGGCAAATACGGCTTCGGGCATTCGCGGTTGCTCTCGTGCGAAGAGACACTCGCGCGGCTCCCCACGCTCAAAACCGAAGGGCTGCGGGGCGGCATCATCTATTACGATGGCCAATTCGACGATGCCCGCTTGCTCATTCAGCTTGCGGCGACGGCCGCGGCACAGGGCGCGGTGCTGCTCAATTATGCGCGCGTGACCGGGCTAATGAAATCGGCAGATGACTTGATTGATGGCGTGTGTTTCCAGGACATAGAAACCGGCGAGGAGTACACGGCCCGCGCGAGAGTCGTGATCAATGCGGCCGGGCCTTTCTCGGATGCTCTCCGCCGTGAGGCCGATCCCTCCGCCGAACCGATGATCGCTCCCAGCCAGGGCATCCATCTGGTGTTCGACCGCTCGTTTTTACCGGGGGACAGCGCGATTCTTGTGCCTCGCACCCGCGATGGCCGCGTGCTGTTTGCCATACCATGGCTCAGGCACACGGTGGTTGGCACAACCGATACGCCGGTGCTCGAACCGGTGCTCGAGCCGATTCCTACGGAGCAGGAGATCGATTTCATTCTCGAAACGGCGTCGCTCTACCTGGCCCGCAAGCCCACGTGCGCCGATGTGCTGAGCGTGTTTGCCGGAATCCGTCCGCTGGTGCGATCTGCCCAATCCGGCGGCACGGCTACCCTTTCCCGCGATCATACGATTCGCATCGATCCATCCGGCCTCGTCACGATCTGTGGCGGCAAATGGACCACCTACCGGCGCATGGCGGAAGATTGCGTGGACCAGGCGGCCATGCTCGCGCGTCTGCCGGAGCGTCCGTGCCGCACAGCGGATCTGGCAATTGATCCCCCCCATGAAGCGGCAACGTCTGCGCGACTGCACCCCGATCTGCCCTATACCGAAGCCCAAGTGATTTGGGCGGCGCGGGAAGAAATGGCGCGCACCGTGGAAGATGTACTGGCGCGCCGGACGCGAGCGTTGTTTCTGAATGCGCGAGCGGCTTTGGCTATGGCGCCGCGCGTCGCGGAACTGCTAGCCGGGGAGCTCGGCCGCGACGGCAGGTGGAAGCAGGAGCAGGTTGCGGCTTTCCGGCAAATCGCGCGGAATTACCTGCTATCCTGATTCGGCGCGCGAATCGAGAAGCTTGCGGATCTCCTTTAAAAAAGTACCGGCGGCAAACGGCTTCTGTAGGAAGTGCACGCTCAGATCGTTACGGCGCCACAGGCGGTCGCTGTAGCCGGACATGCACAGGACCGGAATTCCGGGCCGAACCTTGGCAAACTGCTCGGCCAACTCGAGACCGCCCAACTCGGGCATGATGACGTCGGTGAGGAGCAGATGAATTGTTCCCTGATGACCATTAACCAGTTGTAAAGCTTCCTGGCCGTTGCCCGCTTCGAGCACGTGATAACCGTAGCGCTCCAGGACCTGGCGCATGAAACGGCGAACGCCCGCTTCATCTTCGGCCAGCAAAATGGTTTCATCGCCAGCCAGATGCTGATCGGCGGTAACTTTCGGCGCCTGGCGGCGGGAGACCTTGGATAGCGGCCAAAGTATGCGGAAGGTGGTGCCGAGCCCCGGTTCGCTATCCACAGAGATCCAGCCCCGGCTTTGCTTGACGATGCCGTAAACCGTGGAGAGGCCGAGTCCGGTGCCGTTCCCTTTTTCTTTGGTGGTGAAGAACGGCTCGAAGATGCGCACTTTTACTTCCGGGGTCATGCCGGTGCCGGTGTCGCTGACGGAGAGCATGAGATATTCGCCAGGAGGGGCGGTGAGGCTTGTCTGGGGGAATTCTTCATCAACGGAAACGCGACGGGTTTCGATGGCGAGCTTACCGCCGCGGCGCATAGCGTCACGGGCATTCACCGCCAGATTCATGATGACTTGTTCGATGTGGCCGCGGTCCGCGTGTATGACTCCTTCTCCGGGTTCGAGCGATAGGACCAGTTGAATATCCGGCGTAATGAGCCGGCGCAACATTTTTTCAGCATTACGGACGACTTCATTTAATACCAGGTCCACTGGTTCGGCAGCCTGGCGGCGGCTAAACGCCAGGAGTTGGCGGGTGAGCGCGGCGGCACGGCTGGCGGCGAGCGAAATCTCCTCCACGCACTCGCGGTTCGAATGGCCGGGCGGCAGATCAGGGAGCATCATCTCGGCATAACCGCTGATCACGGTGAGCAGGTTGTTAAAATCGTGCGCCACGCCGCCGGCCAGTTGGCCAACACTTTCGAGCTTCTGGGACTGGCGCAACTGTTCTTCGAGGTGTTGGCGCTCGGTGAGGTCGCGATTGATCTCGAGGATGCCGAGGGCGCCGCCGAGAGAGTCGGATAGCACTGCCTGGCGGCTATCGACGGTGAGCCGCTTGCCATCCCGGCGGGTATGGATCATTTCTCCGTTCCAGCGCAGTTTGGCGTGGAGCTGGGCATCGATTTCTTCGAGCGGGATGGCGCATTCCGTGCGCAGCAAATCCTGTGCGGAACGGCCAATAGCTTCCACCTCCATCCAGCCGTACATTTCCTCTGCGCCACGGCTCCAACCAGTTACGATGCGATTGGCATCCAGAGTAATGACGGCGTCACTCGAAAGGTTGATCAACTCGGTGTGCCGGCGGAGCTGGCGGTTGGCTTCTTCCAGATCGGCGACACGCTTTTCCAGCTCAAGGGTGAGGAGCAAGACTTCACGGTTGGTCTCGGTTAGCTCATCCTGCAGCATGCGGATGACTTCTTCCGGCGAATGGCGCAGGAGGGACTTGCTCATGAGTGTTTGCTCCTGACGACCACGACGGTGGCATCATCCTCGAGCTTGCCGAGCGCGATCAGCAGCCGGTGCGCAACCTTGGAAGGCGGTTCGCGCAAAATTTCCGCAAACTCATCACCACTCCAGTGCGTCCGCAGGCCATCGGAATGGAGCACGAGCAGCGTATCAGAGGTCCAGGGGTGCTCGAAACAGACGGGCTGGGGCGCATTCAGTCCAATGATGCCGCGCCGGATGATAGGGTTGAAACGCTGCGTGCTTCCGGACGTGGTTCCAAATAGGCGCACCTCGACATTGCCCACGCTGGCCAGGGTAAACGCGTGTTTGCGAAGATCAAAGCGCACCAGAGCCATGACTACGCCACGGGTGGCGCGGCAGGCGCGCTCGACGCCACGAAACAAGTTGGGGAGTGGCTGATCGAAGTGCTGTTCCACGTAGTTCCGCGCGGCCTGTGCAGCCCGTTGGGCAAATTGCCCATGGCCCAGGCCGTCGATCACCCCGGCCAACGCATATCCCTCCCACTGTTTGATCACGAGCGCATCCCCATTTTCGCCGCTATTGCAATAGGGCCGCGTGGCAGCGCCAAAATCCAGTTCCCTGACCAGGGGGCCGTCGTTTGCAGGCCGCAACCATCGCTGGCAAACGATGTGGGTGCCGGCGGAGGGGAGCGAGCGAATTTCCAACTCGTCCATCATCCGGTTCACCGTGCCCAGCCCGGTGCCCAGGGTGCCCGCGGTGGAGTACCCGTCAGTGATCGCGCGATCAACGTCGGGGATTCCGGGGCCTTGATCGTCAGACCGGATTTCGATGCCGGTACGGCCCTGGCCGGTAGCGGGACTTAATTGGATGGAGCCGCCCGCGGCATGCTTGACGAGATTGGTGGCGAGTTCCTGAACGGCCAGAGCGATTTCTTCTGCATGGGGTTCGGGAAAGCCGATAGTTCGAGCGAGTTGCCGGGCGGAATGGGAAGCGTAACTGACATCTCCCTGCCATTGGACTTGGATCACAATGAGCCTTTCCGGGTGCGCCGCGTTCAACTCCTGCGCCACTTCCTCAGGGTAACGGTGGTGCCCTGGCCGACGGTGGATTGAATATCCAATTCGTCCATAAGCCGCCGGGCGCCCGGCAGGCCCATGCCCAATCCTCCGCCTGTGGAATAGCCTTCTTCCAAAGCGCGGTTGACGTCTTCGATTCCCGGTCCGTGGTCGACGAACTGGATCTCGATACCGGAGCGGCCGCCAGCCTCAAGATACCGCCAGCGCATGACGCCCTCACCGGCGTATTTGAAAATATTGCGTGCCAGTTCGGAAGCGGCAGTGACGATGCGCGTCACATCGGTGATGCCGAACCCGAGCCGGACGGCGGCCTCGCGCACTGTGCGCCGTGCCGCCACTATATCGCTTTCCGCCTGAATGACCAACTCTGTGGTGGTACTGGTGGTCACCGAACCTTCCTTCGCGCGGGCTCGGCAGCCGCCAGATCGAGAGCGCGTTCGGTAGTGAGGGCCGTTTCGATGTTGCCCAAGGTCAGCCCGATTTGCGTGGCGGTGACGGCCACGGCCGGACGCATGCCGGCGATGACGGTGCGCCCGCCCATGAGGGTGACCATCTGCGCGGTTTCAGAAACGGTCCGCGCAAAAAAGGAATCGAATGTTTCCACGGCGGAGATATCCAGGACTACCCCTTTGGCGGAGTACCGTTCCATAGCGCCGAGAACCTTTTCCTGAAGGGCAGTAACGGTAGTATCGTCTGGGTCGGGCGGCATGGTGACCATCAAAACCTGCCGCACCTTGACAACGGAAATCATGTGATCCATGGTTGTTTGGTCTCCTAGGCGGGTGGTTGCGAGGTGTTTGCGGCTTTTAGCATCTGAAATGCCATGCGCAACCCTGCCGCCAGGGAAGTGCGTGTGACCACGTTGGAAAGGTCGACACCCAGGTGGACCAGAGTCTGGGCGATGACGGGGCGGACGCCGGTGAGAATCACGTCCGCGCCCAGCAGCCGCACGGCGGATATGGTTTCCAGCAGGTGCTGCGCGGTTTGCGTATCGATGGTCGGGACTCCTGTGATGTCGAGGATCGCGACCGGGGAGCTGGTTTGAGTCACGCGGTGGAGCAGCCGCTCCATGAGCTGCTGGGTCCGCTGGCTATCGAGAGTACCGATGACAGGCACGAGCACGACGCCTTCCCATACCTGCACAACGGGCACGGTGGCCATTTCCATGATCTCTTGCCCTTGCTGGCGCATACGCTCTTCCGCTTCGCGGCGCTCGGAGGCATCGCGAATGGCGCTGGTGACCAGAGCGCCACCTTCACTCTCGAGAGGACTGAGGCTGATTTCCACGGGAAATTCGCGGCCATCTTTCCGCAGACCGAACAGGCGCAAGCCGGTGCCCATGGGGCGAACGCGCGGGTCCTCGAAATAGCGGGCGCGATAGCCCGGATGCTTTTCGCGAAAGCGCTCGGGGACCAGGACTTCGATGGGCTGATCGATCAACTCATTTACCGTGTAGCCGAACATCCGTTCGGCCTGGGAGTTGACCATGACGATTTTGCCGTCGCGGTTGATGACCACCATGGCGTCGGGGGCCGATTCGAGCAGATCACGAAAAATTCCGCGGCGGTGGTTAGCGGCGTCCCGGACTATCGTGCCGAAGCCCGTGAGTCCGCCCTTGGAATCGCGCAGGGCGGTAATGGTGACGTCGGCCCAAAATCGAGTGCCATCGCGACGCAGGCGCCATCCGGTTTCCTGATATACGCCTTCTGACGCGGCCCTGCGCAGCATCATAGCCGGCTTGCCCGCGGTCAGGTCTTCCTCTGAGGAAAAGCGCGAGAAATGCTGCCCGACAATTTCCTCCCGCTTCCAGAAATACATCCGCTCCGCAGCATCGCTCCATGTGAGCACGCGCCCCTCGGTGTCCGACAAGGAGATCGCGTAATCGCGCAGGTTGTCCACCAGGGATTGCAGCATACCCGTGAGCTTCTCAGACACTGAAAGAATAGGTGGGTTGCTTACGGTATTCATAGCTTTTTTTATTTATATGAGTCCATATGGGGATCTTGTAAGCCGCAGCTCCCGATTGGGGACAAACCGCACGCTCGCGGCCGCGGCTTGTTAATGTGGCAGAATGTGGGGAGAAATCTCATGAAAAAATGCTCGCATCTGGATCAGATTCAAGACGTAGCGCCCCATAGCCAAGGCTGTGAGGAGTGCCTCAAAACGGGCGACTCGTGGGTTCATCTGCGCCTGTGCCTGATTTGCGGTCATGTGGGTTGCTGTGATTCGTCACCAAACCGTCACGCCACCAAACATTTTCACCAAACGCATCATCCGCTGATCCGTTCGTTTGAACCGGGCGAGGATTGGGGATGGTGTTACTTGGACCAGGTGACCTTTTGAAGGGTCGCAGTCCCGGCCGTGGTGACGAAAGGTATCCCGGGATGTGAGCGCAGTAGTGATCACTTCGTAAAGTATTTTGTGTCATGAAGTTGCGCGGACGGCTTGAGATTGGGAGACGCATCGGGAGCCGTTTTCTGCGAGATGTGCCGGGGCCGGGCGACTATACCCGGTGAATATCTTGCCGCAACGCATGGGTTGTTTGTCTGCACGAGTCATTTTGTTCCTTCCGGTTAGAGTGTGACTCAGGGGTGGTCGAA
>JASIAM010000191.1 GCA_030041985.1 Bryobacteraceae bacterium
CGCAAAAGGAAGCGGGCCGCGTTCAGCGCCTGACGGATAAGCTGGCGGTGGTAGACGCAGGCGGCGCGAATATGCTGGCATTCTCCGCCGGCGGCAAGAGCGTGCTGGTTGACTGCGGCGCTCCGAACTCCGGCAGGCAGGTAATGGCGGCGCTCAAAGATTTCGACGCCGGCTTGCGAGTGCAGACTCTCTTCAACACTCACTATCATCTCGATCAGACGGGCAACAACGAAATGTTCGCGGCGGCGGGAGCGAAGATCATCGCGCACGAGCGCACCCGCCAGTGGATGTCGGCTGACTATTGGGTTCCGGAAAAAGAGAGTTACGAAAAGGCTCGTCCCCAGGCGGCCTGGCCAACCGAGGTTTTTCTGACCACCGGTTCTCTCGAAACCGGTACGGAAAAAATCGATTACGGGTACCTGCCTCTGGCCCATACCAGCGGAGATATCTACGTGTTCTTCAAGACGGCGAATGTTCTCGCTGCGGGCGACGTCGCATCGCCCGTGCGCGATCCCGCGCTCGACTGGTTTACCGGCGCGTGGATTGGCGGCCGGGTAGACGCGATGGATCTGCTGCTCAAGCTCAGCAATGAACAGACGAAGATCGTGCCCGCATATGGCCGGGTGATGACGCGAGCCGAATTTAAATCGGAACGCGACATGATGGAAGAGGTTCGGGCGCGCCTTTTCAAACTGGTTCGGGAAGGCGATGGTCCCAAGGACATGTTGCAGGAGGGCGTTCTGAACGGCCTGGCGCGCACCTGGAAGGACCCTGACAAGTTTCTGTACGATGCGGCGAAGGGTCTGTGGGCGCATCATGACAAATTAGACCCCAATGTCGTCTAGTCTAGAGAGGCAACTGTGAAACGTTCCATTCTCGCCATTTTCTGTGCAGCCTGGGCCGCCATGTCGGTTTGGGGGCAAGTCTCGAAGCAAGCCCCGCAAGATTCTCTCGCCACGCTCATCCAGGCGGGAAACCACAAAGCGGCGCTCGAGAGGATTCGGGCCGGAGCGGACGTGAACGAACCGCAACCGGACGGAACGCGCCCCATACACTGGGCTGTCGAGCGGGTGGATTATGAAGTTCTCGATGCGCTGATCGCTAAGAAAGCGAAAGTGGAGGTCGCAAATGAGTTCGGAGCGACTCCGCTGGCGGAAGCAGCCGAACTGGCAGACGCCCGTATGATGAAAACGCTTCTCGATGCCGGTGCGCGGCCCGATACCCCCAATCAGGACGGCGAGACGGCGTTGATGCTGGCGATTAAAACGGGCGAATTGCCTGTGATCGACATGCTGATCAAAGCCGGCGCCAACGTGAACGCGAAGGAAACGTTTCACAACCAGACAGCGTTGATGTGGGCCGCGGATGCGCCCAAAAATGCAGGCGAGATTGTAAAGCTTCTTCTGGCAAAGGGCGCCGATGTCAAGCCTCGCGCACTCTACAGCGATTGGGACAGCCAGATTACTTCAGAACCCCGCGCGCAGTATCGTCCTGCCGGCGGATTGACCGCTCTGCTTTATGCGGCGCGCGGTGGCTGCTATGAATGCGTTGAAGAGTTGATCGGTGCGGGCGCAGACGTGAATGTGCCGACTCCGGAAGGCGTCACTGCACTCATGCTCGCGCTCGATAATGAGGACAACGATGTTGCCCAACTGCTGCTGGAGCATGGAGCCAATCCGCGCGTGTGGGATTGGTGGGGGCGTACGGCGCTGTACATCGCGGTGGATCGCAGGGCCAACATCATCTCTCCCACGCGAGGCGTACTCGGAAACATAGTAGGACGCGGAGGCGCTGCTCGCCCCGCAGCGCGCGGCAACCGGCCAGCCGTTTCCAGCATGGAGATCATCAACGCCCTGTTGGCCGCGGGTGTCGATCCCAACCCGCAGCTCAATATGCATCGCCCCAGCCGCGGGGGCAACAGCGGGCGCTTCATCGAAGAGTTTCTAAATACCGGATGCACGCCTTTGATGCGGGCGACCATCGCCAACGATGTCGAAGTGGTTCGAATCCTTCTCGATAAGGGCGCAAATCCCAACATCAGCGGCATGGGTCTCACACCGTTCCTGGTTGCCGCGGGCGTCGGGACCGGCGGGCGCGGAACCGGCCTTGCCGCATCCACCAGCGCGGGTGGCGCGGCGAACGTGGCGATTATGGATATGCTGGTCGCGCACGGCGCAGATGTGAATGCGCAAGTCACCGGCACCAAAACCTATTCCCTGCGGATTTCCCGCGCGCCCTCATCCACCGAAGGAATGACCGCGCTTCACGTAGCGTCGCTAGGAGGCCGAGTGGACGAGGTACGTTACTTGCTTGAGAAGGGAGCTAAAACCGATCTGCTCGATGCTAGCGGACGAAAGCCGATCGATCTGGTGGCTACGGCTGCGCGACAGGCAGGACCTCCCGCGCCGGCCGCTGCCGGCAACCCTGGTACCGTCTCGATCACGGCCGGCGCGCCTTCTGTGGCCGGACGCGGCGGCGCCGCTGCACCGCCTGCTGTGGGAGATGGTCCGCGCGGCGGCGGTGGCGCTCGAGACAATGCCGCCAGTGCAGCGGAAATTCGCGCTCTTCTCGAGAACCCGCCCGCTCAAAAATAATCGGCATCGGTGGGGCCAGTGGTCTGCCGGGCTTCCAGGCGGTGAGCGGTCTCAGAGTCGCGCTGTGCCAGAATGTTCTCCCCGAGGTTGCCATACACCTGAGCACGCCAGAAATATAAGTGCCGCTCCTCGGGCGCCAGGCGGATCGCTTCGCTGAAGTCCTTGAGCGCTTCCCAATAATCGCCTTCCCGGAACCGTAGCCTTCCACGGTACTCATATGCCTGCCACAAATTCGGATCCAGCCGGATCGTCTGCGTCAATACCGAAATGGCTTTGCGCACTTTACCGGATGACACGAGCCGCTGCGCCCGATCCAACATCGCGGCTCCATCCGGAATCCCCAATCGCCGCCCCAAGCTCCTTGCGTATAGATAAATGGCTACTGTGAAGCTGATGACGGACATGCCGGCGGCCTGCGGAAAGCCCCAAACACCGAGCAGAAGTCTGCTGGCCACAGGCAGACTTGCGAATAGCACCCCGATGGCGGCTGCCGTACGGCTCCACTTCTTGAATTCTCCCTTGGAGGCTGCCAAGCAATTCCACCATAACCCATGGGGAAAGCCTTTTTGCAGTTATGGGCCCGCAATCAACTACCGATTGATTTCCAGCCCGGCAGTGGTTAGTATGATTCGCGCCGGATGGGTACATCAAATTCGAATATCATTCGCGCGTTTGCGGTGTTCGCTCTCGTAGGCGCTGCCGGGGCGCAGCCTGCGGCGGATTCAGTCGAAAGCCATCTTTTGGCCGGCAAAAACGCCGCCGGGGGCCGCGACAACACTCCGGATTTCTACGGCCTGGTCACAGCGCTCTGCGTTGCCCCGCTGAACGCCCCGCCCCGGCTAGGAGCGCGTCCGAGAAATCTCCCAAGCCGCGATTTTTCTCTGGCGTTCTGAAACAGAGGTAGTCCATAATGTTTTGTGGGCAAAAACTACCGTCCCTACTACCCGGATGAGGAGTTGCTCCTGCCGCCGAGTCTGCGTGACTGGCTGCCCGAGAACCACCTGGCGTATTTCGTCAGCGATGTAGTGGATAACCTCGACCTTTCGGCGATGGACGCGGTCTACGGGGA
>JASIAM010000192.1 GCA_030041985.1 Bryobacteraceae bacterium
GCGGCGCTGGCGCTTGGGCCTGGAGGCGCGGGGCCACGAGATTGACGGCCAGTGTGATCACTGCCGCAGCCAATATATGGGACTCTTTGTTCATACAAAACCCTCGCGTTTCCCTTTCCGGCAGGTCACTTATCGTGCAATTTCATGCGGACAATACCGTTTTCATCCACATATTCCCGGTTGTTATCGCACACAAATTCAACCATCTCGTAGTCGGGAACAAAAGTGTAGGAAAGCGTGTAAGTGACCGGCTTCTCGAGTACCACCGGATCTTCGATCGTGATCTGATCCTCGAGTGCATTGGGCGCGGTGCGGCGGATCCGCTCGCCGATGTGCATTTTATCGCTGTGCGGCATCTCCTGATAACCGCGCACTGACTCTTTGATGCCGATGGTATCGACCACCAAAGTATCGCCCTCCCAGTGACCCACGGAGTGGCCGTAGTAGCCGGGGTCTACATCATCGAGCTGGAGTTGCGCTTTTCCCATATAGATACGCCGCACCTCGCTAAATGCCTCCGTGATGATGGTGATCTGTCTGGGCGTTTGAATAACTTCCATGGGATAAACGGCAACTTGCATCATGGTAGGCATGCCATAAGGCTCGCACAGAGAAGGGCGAGTGGAGAGTTGCTCTCCGCGGGCGTTGGCTTCCCGTTCGCGAGCGCGGAGAGCCTCATATTTCTCTTTGTACGGGGATTTTAGAGCTAGTGTTGCGGCAGCAGGCGCGCCGCGTCCACGGCCCATCGCCGGCTTCCATACACCCGAGAAATCGGGTGGCGTCTGAGCGCCGGTTGCGGCGGGCTGTGCGCCGGCGGCCGCCGCGATCGTCAAAAGCATACCCGCCGCTTTCCACGCTCCCCGTTGCGCCATTTATCGGGCCTCTCGTCCAGGGCCATTGCCCAGTTTTCGTTCGTCAGGCAGATTTGCCTGCAGTAGCAAACCGCCGCGATTTCCGTTTTTGAGCGGATTGATGATTAGCGTCACCTTGTCCCCCGGCTTCAGCGTGTCATGTTTCCAGCCGCTGTTGCGCAGGATACTGGGGCTGCCCAACTCTATGCTCCAATGCTTGACGCCGCCGGTTTCTCCCAACACATCGATTTCGATGTAAACATGAGGATTGGTCCACTCAAAAGAAGTAACCGAACCGGTAAGGGTAACCTGCTTCGAGGTGTCGAACATGGCGAAAGAGTGATGGGCTTGGGCGCAGAGTGCAGCCACAAGCACTCCCGCTGTCACAATCACGCTATTTTTGAAACCCATGCCGCAGGTCCTCCGATCGTGCGTCTAACCCGAATATTTTAGTGCTCAAGTATACACCAAAACCATCGTTGAACGTTCGGCGAGATCCCTGGTGCTCCGTATGTCTCAACCCCCTCCCCACCTCTCCATCGCGCCCCAGGCCAGTGAAACCGGCATCCGTCTGTGATACTTTGTCCAATTAGCCCGAGGGGGAAATTCCATGCGCACTTCTAGACAGATACCCGTTGCGTTCGTATTGGGAATCTTTGCACTCTCCGGTGCCGGCTGGCTGCGCGCCCAGTCTGCAGCCCGCCCCGCGAATGTGGACGGCAAAATCCTCCGCAACGCTGGAACCACCAGCGATGCCTTGCCTGGTTCCTGGCTCAGCTACGGCCGCAACCAGAGCGAGACCCGCTACAGCACCCTGAGACTAATCAACGACACCAACGCTAAGCGCCTCGGCCTCGCTTGGACCTACGTAACCGGCGCAGGCGGCGGCAACCAGGAAGGCACGCCGCTCATGTGGAACAACACTCTCTACGGCATTACCACATGGAGCGTCGTCTACGCACTCGACGCGCGGACCGGCAAGCAGCTATGGCGGTGGGACCCCGAAGTGAACCAGGCCGCCGTACGGCCGAAGATCTGCTGCGGCACGGTCAATCGCGGCATGGCGCTCTATAACGGCATGATCATCGCTCCGGTGATTGACGGCCGCCTGGAAGCCCTGGACGCTCTCACGGGCAAGCCCGTATGGGAAGCCCGTGTGGCTTTCCCACAGGATCTCTACACCGTGACCATGGCCCCCCGGATCGCCGGTGACAAAGTGATCGTTGGCGCTTCTGGCGGCGACAAAGCAACCCGTGGCTTCTTTGCCGCTTTTGACGCCAAAACGGGCCATCAGGCCTGGAAGTTTTACACCGTTCCCGGCAATCCCGAATTGCCCCCGGAAAACGAAGCCATGAAAGCCGCGCTCAAAACCTGGGGTGGCGATTTCTGGACCAAGGGCGGCGGCGGCGCGGTTTGGGACGGCATTGCCTACGACCCCGAAGCGAACCTTGTTTACGTCGGAACCGGCAATGCCGAGCCGTGGGTACAGAAATTCCGCGGCGCGCAAAACGTCGATAACCTCTATACCTGCTCGATCCTGGCCGTGGACCTCACTTCCGGCCAACTGAAGTGGTACTTCCAGACCACTCCCAACGACAACTGGGATTTTGACAGCGTGCAGCAGTTGATGCTGCTCGATCTCAACATTAAAGGCAAACCACGCAAAGTAATCGTCCAGGCCTCAAAGAACGGCTTCTTCTGGGTGCTCGACCGCATCACCGGCGAATTCATCTCCGGAGCGCCCTTCGTGAAGACCACCTGGGCGCTCGGCCTTGACCCCAAAGGCCGTCCCATCGTGAATCCCGCGGCCTACTACGACACCGACCCGATTTCCATATTTCCAACCGGCGGCGGCGCGCACAATTGGTCGCCCATGTCCTACAGTCCCCAAACCGGTTGGGTGTACATTCCGGTGTTCCTGCAGCCGTTCACCTATGAAGCGGCGAAAGAATTGAAGCCAGGCTCTAACGGCTATGCCCGCAGTGGCCGCGAACCCAAGCTGATTGACAGCCCCGCCATCGGCCCACCCACCGCCGAGGGCATGCGCACGGCCCTCGAAGCCTGGGATCCGGTGAATCAGAAAATGGCGTGGCGCATCGACGGCGGCGGCGGCATCGGCGGCGGAACCGTAGCCACGGCAGGTAACCTCGTGTTCCAAACCATCAATGACGGGCGTTTCCGCGCAGTCACCGCCGACAAAGGCGAAGTCCTGTATGAGATCCAGACCGGACGCAGCGGCATGGCTCCCCCCATCACTTACACGGTAGACGGCAAGCAATACGTAGCCTTCCAGGGCGGCTGGGGCCGCGCAGCAACAACCGTGGGACCGACTGACGAGACGATTGAACATCCGCCGGTGCTGTTCGTCTTCGCCCTGGACGGCAAAGCGGAGTTGCCTAAAGCCGCCCCGCCACAGCCAAGCAACAACCGCAACAACAATCCCAAGCGGGACGACGACAACGCGCCGAAGCCCCCTGCCCCGGAACAGCAGCAGAATTAGGTGGCCATCTGCGACTCAGACGAGTCCTTTGCGCCGCCAACATCTGTACGAGCGTTCAACCTTCGTAGGGCTTGCGCATCTAGTTACGACCCGGCGAGCCAGGCGCCTCCATCACCCACCCGTCTGGCTGGACGGCACCGCAGACGCGTGACGGTATGGGGCGGATCTGGCAACTTCCCGCCGCAACCCCAAGCGCCGCCTCTGCCGGAAACGCCATCACCAACGCCACCTATGAGCCGTTCGGCCCGCCTTACACACTGACCTACGGCAACGGCGTAAATGAAGCGGGGAGCTTCGATCTCCCGGAACCACGCTGCCTCGGCCGGTGGCGGGCGGTGCTGCCAATCGCGCGAAGCGCGGCGGACACTACACTATTTGTATGGATTTGCGGGCTTCTTAAAGATCACGCGGCGGCAACAAATGAACGCACCTGTGAACGCGAGAATCCCGGGCGCCAAGCCCAGGACGGCCCACAGCATCTCGGTAAGGCGCGTAAACCTTCCAAAATGCAACTCCGAAAGCCAGAATAGCCAATTGTCAGTGACGCGGTCCGCGGGATCGAAGACCAAGAAGATCGAGAACGCGTGGGGGAACACGAAATATGTTGCGGAGAAGGACCAGATTAGGACAATGGGCAAGACCCAAAATCCCAGTGCGCTGTGCAAATCCCAATTGAATCGCGGAAAATGCGTCCGCCAGTCGACCCGCAAGCTTCGATGCCAGTACTTAACGCCTGGCCACCATATGATCGCTCCCGTCAAACAAAGCAACGTAAGACTGGCGCCTCCAATGCCGTTCACGGTCAAACCAATCGAACCGGCGGGAGATTCGTGTGGAGCCTTACGAGCCAACCCATCAAGGGCCATTGCGGCAAATCATTGCGGAAGACAATAATGCTTCCGGTCAAGCTCATGAGCGCGACATAGAAGCCCGCCACGCTGCCAATCCAAAAGTGCACCTGAAACAAAGAAGTGTGAAGCCTCGATCTCTGCGGTTGCTGCAGCCATCGTTGCCACCAGCTTGAGTGAGTATCGGTCATCCGGTCCACTCCCGCTTTACCTCGAGCCTTAGCCGGGCTTGCCTGGATGAGTGCCCGCAAGAGAAAGGCGACCGAAAGCATAGGCCTACGATTGAATTCCACCAGCAGGAACTCATCCACAGAATTGGCCGAATCGAGCAAGGCCTTAGCGGGCATATGCTCCGATGACCGCTCCCAGCCCTATGAGAACCACAGCCGTACCCGCGTGCCACACGAGCAGGTGAGGAGCCTGCAGGAACATACATTGGGTTTGGAGCGGCAACACAACAAGGAAAACGGCCAGGGCGGTCAATGCCGCACTGAGCCTGGCCGAAGCGAAGAACGCGCCTCTTCGGGCCACAAGCCAGAGGACAACTGCTGCGGGAACAGCGATTGTTATCTCCCTCAGTGCACAAGGCCACCCTTCAGCGACAAAATCGCCGCGTATTTCCCAAGGAAACAGTGTTGCAAAAATCGCAAACACGCCAATGCCGCATAGCGTGAGTATCGAGACAAGCTGCATATTGTGCTTAGCGCCCGGAATCATCTCCGCCGTGATCTTGAGCGCGAGCAGGATTCCGGCAGCGGCACAGATTAGGGTGACAGCACCGATCTGTGCTGGCGTCATCTCGTGAAGGCCGCTCTTATTCATGATGGCGATAAGCCCGGCGGATCCAGCCAGAAAAATCACGAAGAAAGCGGCAAACAAGGTGCTCTGCGGAGGAAGAGGTTTCACCGGCGTCAAAGACGGCTTGAGGGCATCCTGCACCCTTCGCGCAAGTTCCGGGGAAATCCCGCCGGGCGGCTGGCTGGCCGCCCAGGCGTCTAACCGCCGTTCTACCTCCCAATCAGGTGTTTCATCTTGCATTTCCTGAATCCTTTCCCAAGACCTGCCGAAGGGTCGCGTACGCCCGGCGCGCTTTTTGCTTGACTGCTCCAACAGTTGATGCCGTCGCTCTCGCGATTTCTTCCAAACTCATTCCAGAGACCTTCAGCATAATCAGGACCTCTCGCTGGGCGTCCGGCAGGCCCGAAATCATGCTCTCGAAGTTGTCGGCGTGCACGTCAGGGTTGTCCGCCTGGAGAACTTCGGGCACGGCCCCGACCAGGACTTCTCTTGCGGCAAGCCGGCGCCGTTTGCGGTAGGCGTCCAGCCGAGTGTGCCGGGCAACCGCGTACATCCACGGCATCACTGGCTCAGAGGCCCGGTAAGTATCGCGGGAACGGTGAATCCTCAACCAGCAATTCTGCAGCAGATCCTCCGCCTCGTTGCGATCAAAGCGGGAACTGCTGAAGTACCGAAGTAGCGGTGGCGAAACCGCACGAACGAGCTCGTCCAGAGCGGATGGATCGGCTCTCTGGTATCGCGTCATCAGCTTTCTCAACTCGAGATCGTCAGCCTGTCCGTCGCCCATGGAGTTCGCACGAAAACGCTCATTACGCTACCATCATGCCGCAACAATCGGCCTGCAGTGCGTTACACATCCTATAGCCCCCTTTGGCTGTCTCCTGCCGGATGTGAACCGGGTCAGACGTATTTTCGGCGCACGAAACTGAAGTCCGCAGTCTTCATAACTATTCTTTCGCCGCGATGCCGATAAAAGTCACGCAGCTTTCTTTTAACGAAGTTAGCGAAGATTTTTTCCTCCCGACCCGAGCGTGACTTTTGACCGGCCTGCGGCGAACTAGCTCTTGGAACCTCGAATGAAAGACAAATCCTCGTTGTTCGCGAGCTGGTACAACGCACTGGGCTTCTGGGGTGGTTCGGCTATGGTCGCCGCCGGAGTGGCTCTCCATCTTCCGATGTTCCTGATGGGGAGGAGCACGGGTTACCGATTGGTTGGTATGCCAATGGGTGCCGGCATGCTCATCGGTATGGCATTGATCGTCCTCGGCGTGATTGTTGCCGCCTACGGCCTCCTGCCTCCCCGTGAACCTCAGCGGGCAAGCACCGGAAGGATTATTCCGCCTGAAGACGCGCCGCTGACGAAAGCCCATTGGATACAAATCGGACTCGTGGGCATCGCGCTTGTTGTCGACGTCATGAAAGCCGCAACGCTCGGATTTGTCACCCCTGGTATGGGCACCGAATATGGCCTTGATTCGGCCAGCATTTCCCTCCTTCCATTTGTCGGTCTTACCGGAACAACGGCCGGATCATTCATCTGGGGAGCGCTCGCGGACATCTACGGGCGGCGGGCATCACTTCTGCTGGCATCAGTGATGTTCGTCGGCACCTCCATATGCGGAGCTATGCCGTCTTTCGCCTGGAATCTCTCCATGTGCTTCATGATGGGGCTGGCCGCGGGCGGGATGCTGCCGGTTGCCAATGCCTTGCTCGCGGAAATCATGCCCACCAGGCACAGGGGCTGGTGCCTGGTGCTTCTCGGCGGTATCGGCACAGTCGGGGGATACTTTGCCACAAGCGAAGCTTCGGCTCTCCTGCAGCCGCATTTTGGTTGGCGGATCATGTGGCTGCTTGGCTTTCCGACCGGCCTGATTCTCATTGCCATGAGTCCGCTGCTGCCGGAGTCCGCCCGGTTTCTGCTGGAGAAGGGGCGAGTGGAAGAGGCGCGTGAAACGCTTGCACGGTACGGCGCGGCCATCGCCGGCATTGAGAGCGCGCCAGAACCGGAACCAAATGCTCCCCGTCACGTTTCAGTCGGTTCCACGCTCTCATCCAAACCTCGCTTTGCCCTAAGTGTCGCGCTCACACTTGCGGCGTTGGCTTGGGGCTTCGTGAACTATGGCGTGCTTTTGTGGTTGCCCGGAAATCTCGTTTCCCGAGGCCAGAGTGTCGGGCTGGCGAGCGCGCTCATCGCGCGATCAACGATGATTGCGATTCCCACGGTAGCCATTGCGACGTACCTATATAGCCTTTGGAGCACCAAGCGCGTTCTTGTCCTGGCGATTGGTGTCACGACCTTGGGACTGATCGCAACGCTTCTTCGGAACAGCCACGGCATTCCCTTCCTGAGCGATCCGCTCGTCTACGTATCGCTCCTCATCGTCGGTACGAGTGCGGTGATTTCACTACTGATGCCGTATGCTGCAGAGAGCTTCCCCGTGAGACAACGTGGCCGCGCAACAGGGTGGGTTGCCGGATGCAGCAAGGTTGGCGGAGTGATGGCGCAAGGGCTCGCCGTGCTCGCACTGGTGCCCGCTTTCGGCATAGCAGCGGGAGCCATTGCGGTCCCAACAGCCGTCTCTCTGGTGCTTGTCTCAGTTTTTGGGCATGAAACCCGGGGGCGCGATCTGCGCGAGATGGAGACCCAAATATCGATTCAAGAGGCTTGATGAAAACGCCCAGCGCAGTTTCTTTGGCTCTCACATTATTTGCAACCGTCGCGGCTCGGGGGCAACAGCCGCCCCCATCGCCCGAAAAGCCCGTTGCTGTCTCCTTAGGACACGACACGCAGATTGCCCTGGGCCATATCGCAGAGTCGCGGCTGGTGCTTGAGCAGAGCCACTCCTACACGCTGTCGGAACTTGTAGATATCGCGGAGAGAGACAATCCCGAAACGCGCGTGGCCTGGGAGCGAGCGAAGCAGAAAGCCGCGGATGCCGGTATCGCCCGCAGCGCCTTGTTTCCCACAGTCGCCGCTCTCGCGTCAGCTTCCTACAATCAATATTCGCTATTCGTCACAAGGTTTTATCACGAGGACCTTGCCACGTTTCCCGCGACACTAAGGCTCAACTATACGGTTTTTGATTTCGGCGCACGCAATGCAGAAATCGATCAGGCAAAGGCCAACCTGCTCGCGGCCGATCTCACTTTTAACGACACGCACCGAAAGGTCGTATTTGAAGTTGCCGATGCCTACTATCGGCTGTTGGATGCGATGTCGCAAGAAGAAGCGGCTCAGGCAACTTTGACCGATGCGCAAACCGTTCAACAGGCGGTTGAAGCCAGGCTCGCCAATGGCCTGGCAACTCTGCCGGATGTTCTCGAAGCACGCGCTGAGACAGCCCAAGCGCGATACGAGATCGCGTCCATCCGCGGACTCGAGGATATTGCACATGGCGTGCTCGCGAACGTGCTGGGCGTCGATCCATCCGGACCGTTCGGCGTGGAAGATGTTTCCACCGCTCCTCTTCCCGCAACGGTCGAAGAGCCTGTACAAACGATCATCTCGCGGGCGCTAAGCCAGAGACCGGATCTGTTGGCGGAAGTCGCCCGCTTGCGCTCCGCAGATGCAGAGATCCGAGGGGTTCGTTCGGCGTACTATCCGGCATTTAGCTTTTCGGGTGAATGGGGCCACAGGAACTCTTACGGAAGTCAGAACTTCAATCCCGTCATGGCGTCTCACGTCTACCCCTATTCCGCTCAGTTGAATCTGAGTTGGACGGTGTTCGATGGCGGCGCCCGCCGCAATGAATTGGTCCGCGCAGAGGCGCAGCGCGGTGAAGATAAGGCTCACCTGGCGACTTCGAGAGACCAGATTGAGAACGAAATCTGGACAGCCTATTCCAACCTGAAAACTGCGCGCGAGCGGAGAGCCGCGGCGGATGCGCTCCTTCAAGCTGCCGAGCAGTCCTATTCGGCCGCGACCCGATCTTTCCAGGCGGGGGTGCGCACATTTATTGACGTCACGACGGCACAGCGGGACTTGGCACGCGCCCGGACAACGGAGGCTGCGGCGCGGATCGAGGTTCTGATTGCCCTGGCCGATCTCGCATTTCGCGCGGCCGATCCCATCAGCGCCGCACAACATTGACGAGGTAACTATGTTTGAATACGCTCCATCGGTGGATTTGTTCGGATCGTTCTTTCCCATCTGGATGGTATGTATCGCGGCGGCGGCGGTCCTAACGCTGGGATCTCGATTTTTGCTCATGCGGGCGCGCCTCGATAACGAGTTGGGGCCGAAACTGATTGTCTATCCCAGCATGATCACAGCCTTCGCCTGTGCAATCTGGCTGGCGTTCTTTCGATATTGAGGTGTTATATGAGCCGCCCCATATTTGGCAGATTTCTCGGTGTGCTGATCGTTGCAGCCGCGGTTATATTAGTGCTGCTCGTGGTGCGCCGCTTTCATGTTCACCCGCAGACGGATGACGCGGAGGTCTTCGCCAATCTCATTGGCATCGCGCCGGAAGTGGAAGGCCGCATCATCAAGATCAATGTAAAAGACAACCAGTTTGTGCACAAAGGGGAACTGTTGTTTCAGATCGATCCGGTTCCCTACCAATATGCCTTGGAAATCGCGAGGTCGCAGCAGGCTACGTTGGAAGGCCAAATCCGAGACCTGCAGCGAACCATCGGGGCCCAGACCAGCGCTATCCAGGTCGCGCGGGCGAGTTCCAACAGCGCCCAGGCGAAGGCCGCCAGTGCTGACGCCGCCGTCGACGCCGCTCGTGCCGGCGTTGACGCCGCCCAGGCCGAGTTGTCTCGGCAGCAAGCTGACTACGCCTATGCTGAAAACAATGTCCTGCGGCTTGAGCCGCTCCTGGTCCAGCAGTTTGTCACCGTGGACATGGTCGATCAAGCCCGGACGTCGCGATCTGTGAAGGGCGAGGCCGTCCGCCAGGCCCGCTCGCGTCTGGCGCTAGCCGAAGCCCAATGGTCGGCAGCGGTCGCACAACAAAAGGAGGCGCTCGCAACATATCAGCAGAGCCAGGCCCAAGTGGACCAATCGGTCAAAAGCGTGGGCATCTTGGACCCATTGATGGGTCAGCGAGAGGCTCGGACAGCAGCGGTAAAGGATGCCGAATATAATCTGCAGCGCTGCAACGTCTACGCCCCCTTCGACGCCCGCGTAACGAATCTGAGTATTTCGGAAGGCGCCTACGCCCATACCGGACAGCAGGCTTTTACGTTGATAGACGCGCGGAGCTGGTGGGCCATCGCAAACTTCCGCGAGACGGATTTGCGCAACATTCAAGCCGGCATGCCCGTTGACGTTTACCTGATGTCCCGGCCGGACCGCAAATTCAAAGGAGTGGTCGAAAGCATCGGTTTCGGCGTGACTCCTGACGAAAGCCTGATCGGAAAATCGTCGCGCGACCTGCCGGATGTGCAGCGCTCTCTCGACTGGGTCCACTTGGCGACCCGCTTTCCGGTTCGCATTCGACTCGACCCATCTTCGGACGATTTCCGCATCGGCGCTTCGGCGATGGCCGTGGTGAGAGGCAATTAAAGCGGACGCCGTCGATGGCAAACATCACTCTCAAAGCGGAGACTTTCGGAATCTTGCAGATTCTGTCCGATGAACTCCGCCCGTATCCCGGCCGAACCGAAACTGTCGTCCGAATGGTAGTGGCTTGCACTGTTACAACCCTCATCGTGATGACCTTCCGGATTCCCTATGCGTTTTTGGGGATATTCAACGCGTTCGTGATCTCGCGCCAAAGGCCCGAGTGGCTTGTCCGGAATGGATTCGCGGCGGTGGCTGCGAGCGCTGCGGCCGCAATCTACAGCGTAGTCGGGGTCCAACTGTTCTATGACTATGCGGTGTTGCATTTTGCATTTCTGGTCTTTACCTTGTACCTGGTCTTCTATTTAAAGCGATCTCTAACCAATGACAGCGTCACGTTCGGATTTGGTGTGACTGCAACCGTGGCTCTCACCTTGATCTGGGACCTTCCCCATCCGGCCGAGCCGCGCTTGGCTTCCACGTTGTCGCTGACCTTCGTTATGGTGTTGGGCACGCTCGTAGCAATGGCCGTCGCATGGGTGGCTCTGCAGCTCGGTCGTACAGGAGATGCGCCGTCCGCTTGGTCGAATGCACCACTTCTCGTTCCGGGCGCTTTTTCAAATCGGGACCATGAGGTGTTCGCCCTAAGGGGCTGCCTGGCCGGATTGCTGTGTTATGTCTTGGATTCCAGCGTGGCCTGGCCGGTAATTATGGGAGCTTGCGCAGAGACATGCATTGTTTCTGCGCGGCAGCTTTCAACTGGCACAGGCACGCGCAATGAAAGATTGTTCGTCAGTGTTGCGGCACTTATTTTAGGAGGCGTCGTTTTCGGGTTCGGTTCGCACGGGCTACTACTTCCGTTCATCGACTCCATAACCGGTTTCGTTCTGCAATTCGCCGTGATCGCTGCTTTTGCCGCCTGGGTTGCGACGTCGAGTCCACGGATTTCTTACGCCGGCACGCTAATGGGGATGGGTGCCTTTTTTCCGATGGTCCAGGCGTTTGCGCCGAATCCGCCCCTCGCTCGCAGCGGCGCGTTCATGCTTGATCTTGTTCTCGCCCTTTCGGCACTCTGGCTGGTGCTCGACCGCGGATCGGACCAGCCGCTATTACCGAAGACCGAACAATTCGTCTGACGCAGGTGAAATCGCTGAAAAGGTGCGAGCGCAGCGCTACGCTCCGGAACACGGGAACCCGTTCTGCTCCAAAAAATCAAAGAGCGACCGAATGGGTGATGTCGGGAAACTATGCAGATCAGCTTTACAGATTCTCGATAGGAGTGGTTGAACCGGCACGCAAGCACGCCTTGTGGCTCCACTCGCGCAAGAATACGTTCGTCTGGCCGATAAGAATGGCGTGGATCTTTTTGGAGTCGCGCTGCAGGGTATCGAACACTCACAGGACCGGTTCGACAGTGTATCTTCACAATTCGCTTCGCCCAGCGCCCTTTCGGGCGGCACGGTGGATACCGCCAATCTCAGCCAGGCCGCAGTGGACCTGCTTTCGGCCAAAGACGATTTCGAGTCCAACCTCGAGCTAATGAAAACCTACAACGAGATGCAGCAAACAGCCATCGACCTGCTGGCCTGAAGCATGAGCCGCGCTGGTCGCTCGCACGCCGGCTTCTCGCGGCGTCAGCCGCTGGTTACGCCGCGGCCCGCTTCCGACACCCGAATCAATTGCCAGCCGGATCGGGAGCGGCCTCTCACTGATTTGCCGGAATGAGAGCCGGCTCCTGGTCCGCCGCGGGATCCGGCATGGCACAGTCCGGAAAGGCATGGTCGCCAAGCGCGGCCATGCGAAATGTGAGAGGGGCTTTGGTGCGCACCAGGAAGTAATGTTTGGGCAGCCCTTCGAGATGGGTCGTGATCTCGATCAGGGCGGGGTCGCTGGCGCAACGGAGCGCTGGTTCCGGATAATCGCCCTGCCCGTCATCGCGGTGTAATTTTTCATGCCACTCTGCGAGCGCGGGTGAATCTGCGCGTGCGGCACTGTTTTGCCAGGAGGCAGCCAGCCACTCCTCCACAAAGTCACGTGCCGTGGGAGCAATCGGATCGGTCTGAGTGGCCTGATCACCGCGGATTTCGTAATGGCGAAGTGCCTTATGAGTTTCGCCATAGCCTGTGCCGCCGGCCGAGAACTCGATTAGCAGATCATCCGGGGTCAGCCTGGCGATGGCGGGAGGCTCACTTTCGTCGTTCAGCGTTTCGGACCGGTCCAGGATCAAAGAGGCGCCTGCCTGCTGCGTGCCGGTGCGCCAAAGCCGGTAGTACAGTGGCACAAAGGCGCCTGCACAGCCCGCTGGCGTTCCCAACGTGAGGACCAGGTGCGTGCCGTCGCTCGCGGGTCCGGATATGTGCACAGAGTGCAGGGTCTGCGGATGATAAGCTCCATCGGCGTAATCGTTTTGTTCGTTTTCCCAGACGCGCTGCCAACGATTCCCTTCCCAGCCATAGATGTATGCGGAATAATCGTAACCGCAGCGGATGCCGGTTCCGACGGCTGTGGCGACTATGAGAAAGCCGCTTTCCCGTTTGATCTGGATTTGATCGAGAAATCCCAGTGCATTCGGAATACAGTCGCTGGGATCGTCACAGAAAAGCTTCGCCTTGCCGATGGCATCGAGAAGATCGTTCGCCATCGCGCCCTCATCGCCCTTTTCAGGAAACGCCTTGAGCCGCGACTCGATCCAGTCCCGGAGCTGATGTTTTGCTGTGGTAACTGCCGGCAAACCGCCGTGGACACCGGCATGCGATCGAGCGTACTGTCGCAGAGATAGCAGCGTCTCACTGAGAGATGCGAGTTGGGAGTCCTCGGCCGCGGCCTCTAAGCATAAGAACGCACATAAGCAAAAGATCCTCAAAACCACTGGGCTTCGCCTCTCTCAAAGAATGCACGTTTGCCAGACGCCATGAACCAGCAGACTGCCGTTATTATCTCGCACCCTGCTTGCGCAGCAACACGGCGATCCGCCCGGCGGCCGGATCATCGGCGGGTTCCGCTCCCGGGCTCGCCCCGCTTGCGGATGTTACGGCCGGTTTTTCGATGGTTTTGGGAGGAGCTGCCACCAGTTCCAAAGGGGTCAGCCCCGCTTTATTCCGGGCATTCACATCAGCCCCGTGATCCACCAGAAACTGGACCACTGTGGCGTAGCGATGCGTTACGGCGGCATGCAAAGCGGTATTTCCGGCTTTATCGGAAGCGGCCACATTGGCGTTTGCATTCCATGCGGCTTCGACGGCAGGCAGCACTTTGGTTTCGGGTTCCACCTTGCCGTAATCGATCACGTTGACGCCCCGCCGGTCCGCGTTGGTTGGGGAGTCCTCGTCGGCGGCTAGCATCAATGCCGTAGCGCCGTCGGGCATAGTCATCTGCGGATCGGCGCCGTCTGCGAGGAGGACCTGCATGATCTCGGGTTCTAAGAACTTCGCCGCGAGCAGGTAGGGGGTAACGCCGATCAGCGGTGCGAGGAGAAAGTAGTCTGTGGAATTGCGGCGCACCGGCGTGCCTTTGATCATGCGGATATTTGGATCTGCGCCATGCGCCAGAAGCGCCTTCACCAATTCGGGATCGCTTCGGAGAATCGCCGCGTGTAAGGCGGAATAACCAGCGCCCAGATCGTTTGGCTTCGCGCCTTTATCGAGCAAAGCCAGCGCAACGTCCCGGTGGCCGCTATGGGCTGCGAGCACCAGCGCGCTGGTGCCATCCGGCAGCGCTTCGTTCGGGTCCGCACCCGCGGCCAGCAGGGACTTCGCGGAATTGGCGTCACCCGAACGCGCCGCAAAGAGCAGGGCTGTGCTGCCTCCCTTCATCACGTCGTAATTCAATTCTTCACGGCCGGCTCTCTGCGTTTGTTCGCCCACAACGGTTTCTGAGTAGGAGCGGGATCTGGCCCGGACATCCGCGCCGAATTCGATTAGCAGCGCTGTTACGTCAGGATGATTGTTGGCTGCAGCCCACATGAGGGTTGTCTGATCGTGTTCGGGTTCTTTGGCCTTCGCATCGGCGCCGTGAACCAGCAGTGCCTTCACCGCCTCAGCGCTACCGGTGCGGGCGCAAGTCATCAACACGGTTTCCCCATCGAGCAGCCTGGCGTTCGGGTTGGCCTTAGCGGCCAGTAGCCGATTGACCATGGCGGCGCTTCGATTCGTACAGGCCAAGTGCAGCGGTGTGGCTCCGAGATCGTTGGCAGCATCCACCCGTGCGCCGGCGCGTATCAATGCGCCGGCCATCGCCACGTCGTCGTGATAGGCCGCCCAGTGAAGAGCGGTCGCGCCATCGCCTTGGCGGGCGTTCACATCCGCATGGTGCCCCAGCAGCAGGCGCGCCGCTGCGTCATCCTGGCTTTTGACGGCTTGGATCAGACGCAGGTCCGGAGTCACAGCAGGGCCATCCGCGAGGGCGATGCCCATCGCGGAGAGAGATGCCAGCAAAAGCCAGGGTCTCATGACCGGCCCAAAGCGAGCATGGCGGGATCGAGTCTCTCCGTGCTGTCTCCAATGTGATCCCAGTGAACGCCAAATTGATCCATGAGGGTAAGGTGCAGATTCGCCAGCGGGACACCTTTGAGCTTAGTGTGCCGGCCACCTTTCAAATAGCCCGTGCCGCCACCGGCCAACACGAACGGAATGTTCACGGGTGCATGCGAGTTGCTATCGGCAATCCCAGCACCATAGATCATCATCATGTGGTCTAGCAGCGCGCCTTCGCCATCGGGCGTGTCTCGCAGTTTCTGCAGCAGCCCGGCGAACATTTTGACGTGGTAGGCGTTGATCTTGGCGGTCTTGGCGACTTTCTCCGGTTCGTGCTGGTGGTGGGAAATCGGGTGATGGGCGTCGGTCACACCGATCTGCGGATAAGTCATGCCACTCTGCTCGTGACCCATCATCAGAGTGATCACACGAGTGAGATCGCTCTGATAAGCCAACACCATCAGGTCGAACATCAATTTGACGTGATCTTCCCAATTGGCCGGGATGCCGGCGGGATGCGCGACTAAAGGGATTTGCCGATTTTCCTTTTCCGCATTTTGGATGCGGCGCTCCACATCCCGGACGGCATCCAGGTATTCGGTGAGCTTGGTTCGATCGCTCTGCGGGAGCGCGCCTTCAAGGTGCGAGACCTCCTCGGTTACTGAATCCAGAATGCTCTTCTGCTCGCGCATGCGCCCGAGGCGCTCTTTCGGGTCCGTGCTGCTGCTATCGCCAAATAGCCGCTCAAAGAGCAATCGCGGATTATTCTGCGTCGGTAAAGGCGTGGCCGGGCCTTTCCAGCTCAGTGTGTTGGTGTAGGGGCAGGCATAACCCGTGTCGCAACTGCCGGCCGTCTCCCCCGATTCAATCCCCAGTTCGAGTGAGGCCAGTTGCGTATTCTTGCCGATTTCCTGAGCCAGAATCTGATCGACTGAAATGCCGGCATCCAACCAGGTTTCGCTGGTGGGCGGGGAAATATCGGTCAGGAAGCGAGTGCTCGCTTTCGCGTGTGCCCCACCGGGTCTCCCTGGGGTGGGGATGCAATTCAGGCCGCTCAATACCTGGAATTGTTCGCGCAGCGGTTCGAGAGCACTCAACGTGGGCGTGATCTCATAGTCCGGCCCTTCCCTGGCCGGCAGGTAGTTTTCCATGATCATACCGTTCGGCACGTAGACTACGCCGAAACGGAGAGCCGGTTTGGTAGCGGCGGCGAACGCCGGCGCCATGCTATCCAGCCACGGCAGCGCGACCGCCGCGCCCACTCCGCGTAGCAGAGCGCGCCGCGAAATAGCTTTCTTCGTGATGATCATTTGTGAACTCCTTGGTTTCTTGCCGCCAGCACCCCTTCACTGCCGCTTACGCTCATGCGAAAAGCCGGGCTGTTCACGATTCCCCAGATAATCGCGGACCATCGATAGTCCTGAGATGCGGCCTCGCGCGAAATTTTCCGGATGAAGGGATAATCGGAAGGTTCGATGCCGCGGCCAATGGCATACGCCAAAAGTTTTTCGGTGAAGGTGCGGACGAAATCCTCCGGGTGGGTTTCGATCAGCCCGCGCAAGCCGGCGATTCCTTCAAAGCGTGTGCCGTCCGGAAGCGAGGCTGAAGCGTCGAACGGCGCGCCGTCACTTTCCGTGCGCCATTTTCCTAGCGCGTCAAAATTCTCCAGAGAAAAGCCCAACGGGTCCATGCGCTGATGGCAGGAAGCGCAGACCGCGGATTGGCGATGAAGTTCCATGCGCTGGCGCAGCGAGCGCGGCTGGCCGTCCTGCCCCGGATCCTTCAAAGCAGGCACGTCTGGAGGCGGCGGGGGAGGAGGAGCGCCCAGAAGATTCGCCAGCAACCACCTTCCGCGCAGGGTGACCGAAGTCCGGTTCGGATACGACGTCACCGCGAGAATGCTGGCTTGCCCGAGAAGGCCGCCGCGCACACCGTCCGTGAATTCGACGCGGCGAAAACGGGGGCCATAGACATTGGGGATACCGTAATGCTTCGCCAACCGTTCGTTCAGGTAACTATAGTTGGCGGTGACCAGTTCGACGACGCTGCGGTCTTCTTTTAGCTGACTGACGACAAAAAGTTGTGTCTCGTTCGCCATCGCGTCACGCAGGCCTTCGTCAAATTCCCTGTAGAGATCGGTGTCCGGAACGATGCCGGCCAACTTGTTAATTCCCAGCCAGCGATTCGCGAATCCATCAACCAGCGACTGCGAACGCTCGTCGCGCAACATTCTTCGGACCTGCTGTTCGAGCACCTTGGGGTCTTTCAACTGACCACGAACGGCCAGATTCCGCAATTCATCGTCGGGGATGCTGCTCCAAAGAAAAAACGACAAACGTGATGCGATATCCAAGTCACCGAGCGCGTAAGGAACACCGGGCCGCGCATCCGGTGGCACGGCTTCCACGCGGAACAGGAAAGCAGGCGCAGCCAGAATGCGCTCCAGCCCTCTCTGAATGCCCAAATCGAAATCTTTCTCTGCGCGGCCGGACCGGTAGAATTCGAGCAAGGTATTCACATCCTCATCCGTAACGGGACGGCGATACGCGCGCGTTGCCAGGGACGAAAGAATCTTACGGGCGCAGGGTTCTTCCGCGGCAGGAGCATTCGGAGTACAGACGAAAATCCTGCGCCGGGTTGGCGAATCACCGTGCGAGACTGCGCCGGAAGGACCTCCGATCATCACGAATTCGACTGCCGGATTCCCGTGGTAGTACTCGTTAGTAGTGCGTGCAAAGCCGATTTGCGGTGGTTGCAGAACACCCTCGGGCTCCCAGAATCTCCGCACAAAGGAAACTCCCACCTCGTGTTCGCCAGCTTTCACAGGGACGCGCAATTCGAGACCCGCATCGGCGGTGTGCATGTAGACTTCGAACTCCGGAGACCCTTGCGTGTTACCGGCGAAACTTTCGGGCATGGTCATGCCTTTCGCTTCGCCGCCCACCGTGAAACGCTGGAGGCGAACTCCGTCCAGACGAATATCGATCTGGTGCGGTTCCCCCATGCCGACGATGTAATCGTAGTATTGGCGGCGCAGCAAAACCTTGATCGTATATTCACCATCGAGCGGGAAGTAATGGCGGATCAGCCCGCCACCCTGCGACCCGAAAGGCAGATCCTCACCCATCTGCTCATCTTGCGGCAGCAGCTTGGAATATTTCACAGTTTCGATGCTGGGAGGGAGAGTAGGATCACCCATAGCAAGGCGGCTGATCGTGTGTGCAGCGGAAAGGTAGTTTTCGAGCAGAAAGGGCGATACCGAAAGTATGCTCGAAACATTAGCAAAGCCATCCTGATCGCTTTCGTCGGCAGGAAGCAGCGCCTTCGGGTCAATGTGCAGGCCGAGCAAATCGCGGATAGCAGCCGCATACTCGGCGCGGTTCAGCCGGTGTACCGGGACTCTTCCCGGATTCGGCTTGGCCGCCGCCGCAGCATCCAGCGCGGTTTCGAGTTCCACCGCGACGTTGGCATAGGTGGCCTTGTCGGGGCGTGGCATGCCCTTGGGTGGCATTTCGCCGGTGCGTAGTTTACGGACGACTTTTTCCCAAGCGGCCGGATGATCCTCTATATGTTGGATGCCGGTGACATCCAATACCAGGCCGGCGGTTTTCAGCTTCGCGTTGTGACATACCGCGCAGTATTGCTGGATGACGGCCCCCGCTGTGGTTGGTTCGGCGGCCCGCAAAACGATCGGAATGCCTGCGAGCAACCCAACGGCGAGATGGGTGCGAACGATTGACCGGCAAGCCATGTCGCTCGAATACTAACGAATACGCAACTGGGCGTCAATCGGGGTGCCCAGTTTAGAGTGATAGAATAGCGCCCTATGGATGGCTCCGGCCGAAAGGCTTACCGGCGCGCTTTTCTGCGTTTCCTGGCAGGAAGCCCCCTGCTGGCGCGAGCTTGGGCGCAGGACCCGCTGAAACTGACCAGCGCCAAGGACGCTTTGAGCCTGATGGATTTCGAAGCGGCGGCGCGCCGGGAGCTGCCCCCAGCGCATTGGGGGTACATGGCTTCCGGCGTGGACGATGACGCCATGGTGAAGATCAACCGCGAGGGCTTTACGCATTTTCAACTGCGGCCGCGGAAGCTGGTGGACGTCAGCAAAATCGATCTGAAGACGGAAATCTTCGGTGAGGTTTGGGAGACGCCGATTTTTCTGTGCCCGGTTGGCGGCCAGAGAATGTTCCACCCGGAAGGCGAGGTGGCTGTGGCGCGGGCTGCCAAGGCGAAAAAGACCGTGCAAATCCTGTCGTCGGCGACATCCATCGGAGTGGAGGAGGTTGGCAAGGCCCTGGGTACGGCGCCTTGGTATCAGCTTTACATGCCGGTGACCTGGGAAGGCACGGAAAAACTGGTGCGGCGGGTGGAGGCTGCCGGCTGCCCCGTGCTGGTGTGGACCATCGATTTGCTGGGCGGGCGCAACCTGGAAACTGCGGAGCGCTTCCGGCGCATGGATACGCGCAACTGCCTCGCCTGCCACAGTTCAGCGCGCGGCGGCCGGCAAACTAGCGAACTGCCGATGTTCCAGGGCATCGAAGGAGGTTTTAATCCTCCGGCGGCAACCTGGGAGTACGTGGACCGGCTGCGCAAGCTGACCAAAATGAAGCTGATGCTCAAAGGCCTTGAAACACGCGAGGATGCGCGCCTCGCGCGGGAACACGGAGTGGAAGGAATTATTGTCTCCAATCATGGCGGCCGCGCGATGGAGACCGGGCGCAGCACCATCGAAGAGCTGGGTGAAGTGGTGGACGCTGCGGGCGCTGGAATCCCGGTGTTTGTGGATGGCGGCTTCCGCCGCGGCACGGATGTGTTCAAGGCCTTGGCACTGGGCGCGCGGGCTGTGGGG
This sequence comes from Bryobacteraceae bacterium, assembly GCA_030041985.1. GTDB lineage: Bacteria > Acidobacteriota > Terriglobia > Bryobacterales > Bryobacteraceae > PSRJ01. The sequence goes on from JASIAM010000192.1 coordinate 19,828, forward strand.
ATCGGCCGGCCATACGTTTGGGCGCTGAGCGCTTTTGGGCAGGAAGGCGTAGAGCGCGTGCTCGATATACTGCACGCGGAGCTGACGTTGATTATGCGCCAGTGCGGCACACCGGTGATACAGCAGATTACGCGGACCTCGGTAGCGGCCAGGGCCAGTTAGTTTGCCGCGGCAGTTACCATGAAAGTGCGTGAAAAAAGCAGTGTGTCTGTTAAGCGGCGGGCTCGATTCGGCTACCTGCCTGGCGTTTGCCCGGCGCGAAGGCTTCGAGTGTTACGCGCTGTCATTTGACTACGGCCAGCGCCACCGCATCGAGCTCGAAGCCGCCGCAAAGGTGGCCGGGCGCCTGGGAGCTGCCCGGCATGTGATCGCGCAGATTTCTCTGGACGCGTTCGGCGGCTCTGCTCTCACCTCGGAAATCGCAGTGCCCAAAGCGCGCAGCTTCGCGGAAATGGGAGAGGGAATTCCAGTCACTTACGTTCCCGCGCGCAATACCATTTTTCTTTCGTTTGCGCTCGCCTGGGCCGAAGTTCTGGAAAGCTCGGATATCTTCATCGGCGTGAACGCGCTCGACTATTCCGGCTATCCCGACTGCCGCCCCGGGTTCATCGAAGCATACCAACGCATGGCCAACCTGGCAACCAAAGCTGGCGTGGAAGGCCGCACGCATCTTGTCATTCACACACCTTTGATTCAGCTCACCAAGAGCCAGATCGTGAAACTGGGCCGCGAGCTCGGTGTTCCGTTTGGACTGACACATAGCTGCTACGATCCGCTGCCCGGCGGCCGCCCATGCGGCCAGTGCGATGCCTGTCTGTTGCGGCGCAAAGGTTTCGAAGAGGCCGGCATTGAAGATCGCTGAGCTGTTCTATTCCCTCCAGGGGGAAGGCTCGCTGGTGGGTGTGCCTTCCGTATTTATCCGAACCAGCGGCTGCAATTTGCGCTGCCGCTGGTGCGACACACCCTACACCTCCTGGAACCCCGAAGGAACGGACTGGTCACTCGATGAGATTCTGGCCGAAGTGAAGAAACACCGCGCAAAGCATACTGTAGTCACTGGCGGTGAGCCGATGATTGCGCCGGAGATCGTGCCGCTGACGGAGCGGCTGCGGCAGCTCGGCCTGCACATCACTGTGGAAACGGCGGGCACTGTATTTCACCCCGTGGCTTGCGACTTGATGAGCATCAGCCCCAAGCTCTCCAATTCCACGCCGGTCCACGACCCGCGATGGGCCGCCCAGCACGACCGGCTCCGCAGGAATGTGGGAACTCTCTCTCAGTTAATTGCAAGCTACGACTACCAGTTGAAATTCGTCGTGGAATCGCCGCGCGATCTGGAAGAAATCCTTCCGCTGGTGTCGGAATTGCGCGCCGAAAGGAGCCGCGTGATCCTGATGCCGGAAGGCACGGACGCGAGCACTTTGCGCGAGCGTGCCGTGTGGCTGGCAGAGCTTTCGAAGCGCGAAGGTTTTCGCTTCAGCCCGCGCTTGCACATCGATCTGTATGGCAACCGCCGTGGTGTGTAGAATGGCTTTTCCATGAAGCATACTGCCCTGTTTGCCGACCCGCGCTGCCGCGAGCACCTGAACGGACATAATCACCCCGAGCGCCCGGAGCGTTTCGACGCTATCCTGGACGAATTGCGGCGAGCGGGCCTGCTGGAGCGGCTCACTCCCTTGAGCAGCCGCTCAGCCACTCTCGAGGAATTGCAACTCTGCCACACCCGCGAATATCTGGAAACCGCGCAACACGATATCGCCGCCGGCTACGGCCATCTCACTACCGGCGATACGGACGTAACGCCAAATTCGTGGGAAATTGCGCTCGTGGCGGCGGGCGGCGTACTAAACGCGGTGGACGCAGTCGCGGCCGGGCAAGCCTCCAACGCATTCTGCGTGGTGCGGCCGCCGGGACACCACGCCACCCCTGCACACGGCATGGGTTTCTGCGTGGTGAACAACCTTTCCGTTGCAGCCCGCTACGCGCAGCGCACCTACGGCCTCGAACATGTATTGATTGTGGACTGGGATGTGCACCACGGCAACGGCACGCAAGACATTTTCTACAGTGATCCTACCGTGCTTTTTTTCAGCACCCATCAGTGGCCGCTCTACCCGGGTACGGGACGCGCCGATGAAACCGGAGCGGGCGCGGGTAAAGGCTTCACCATGAACTTCCCCTTTCCCGCCGGATCTGGCCGCAAGGAGATCCTGGGTGCTATCGAGAATTCTCTGATGCCTGCTGCCGCGGCGTTTCGCCCGGAGCTGGTAATGATCTCCGCGGGGTTCGATTCCCGCATCGATGACCCCTTGGGGGATTTCACTCTCACGGACGCGGATTTCGCCGATCTCACACGCGCGGTGATGAAGATTGCGGCGCAATATGCCGGCGGGCGCATCGTCTCGGTGCTCGAAGGCGGCTACAATCTGGGCGGCCTGGCGTCGGCTGCCGCCGCGCACGTGGAAGCACTGCTGGAGGCGTAATTCCGGAGCGTAACGGCTACGCCCGCTCCTGGTAGGTCCCTTCGGACGTGTTGACGCGAATGGTCTCGCCTTCGGTGATGAACGGCGGCACTTGCACCACCAGGCCTGTTTCCAATTTGGCGGGCTTGGTCACGTTCGATACGCTCGCGCCCTTCAGTCCCGGCTCGGTTTCGATCACTTTCAAATCCACAGTGGCGGGCAATTCTACGCTGATCGGCTTGCCATCGAAGAATTCCACCGCCACTTTCAACTGTGGAATCAGATATTGTGGGGCGTCCCCCAGGATGTCCTTGGTCAGATGCATCTGCTCGAAGTTCTCCGTGTTCATGAAATAGAAGTACTCGCCATCGTCATACAGGTACTCCATCTCCGTCTCTTCGAGGTTGGCTTTCTCCACCCGGTCTTCGGAAGAGAACCGGTGCTCGAACATCGAGCCGCTGCGCAGGTTGCGCATTTTGGCTTGGACGAATCCGCGGAGATTGCCCGGGGTACGGTGATTGACACTGAAGACCGAATGCAGCTCTTTATTGAAAATGATTACCATTCCAGGGCGCATCTGGGTTGCGGTAATGTGCATGAAACTCCTCTTGGGCTTGAATTCCAGTATAACCGCAAGCGCTCGAATCAGGCGATGTGTTCGATTTGTGCTTCAGAACGTGAGTCGCGTTTCGAGTTCAATGCGGCGGTTGTTGGCAACCGATCCGGCAGGGCCGCCGGTAACGGCTCCCGCGCCAATGCCGCCGGCATTGACACCGGTGTTGATTCCGCCGCCACCGAAGCCGGTGTTGATAGTGGTGGGCTGGAGGAATTGGGTAGTGGTCAAAACACCCTGGTAACCGGCGGGGTTGAAATGGTTCAGTATGTTGACGGCTTGCACACCTATGCTGAGATTGAAGCGATGATCGGTGGTTTCGGTTCCCCCGAAGCCGCCACGGCCACCGCCGCCAAATCCACCTCTACCGCCACCGCCGAAGCCACCCGGGCCGCCCCCACCCGGCGGGCCTCCGCCAGCGCCAAAACCGCCGCCCGGAGGCGGTTGAAACCCACCGCCACCGCCGCGAGCGGGGCGGTTGCCGTTACGGACTGCGCCGAACCCGAACACACGATATACGCGCAGGTTGATCGATACCATTTCCGGCATCCTCAGGTAATCCCGCGGAACGATGCTGCTTAAATTGGCGAGATTGACTGTGCTGGTGAAATTGCCGTACTGCGTGCAGACTACGCCACTGACATTACAAGTGGACCCCGGAGGAGCGAAAGCGGCACGGGCGTTGAGATCGGTATCGCCGAAGACGTCCTGCCCCAACAGAATGCTGTAAGGAGCCCCGGAGCGAATGGTAATAAACGGAGCGAAATGCAGCCCGAAGGGGGCGAGCACCGATCCCACGATCTGCACATTGTTGGGGCGGTCCAACACTGATTCGCCATAGTCCAGCATGAAGTTATAGGGATCGGAGGGCGTGGAAGGCAAGTCCTTGGCGTAATCGTAAGTGTAGTTTACAAACATGGAGACTCGCCGGCTGAACTGCGTGTTCAGGTTCACCATGATCATGTTCTGCTTGAGAAACGCGCCCGATTCATACTCGAACAGGTCACCGGCGGCGTAGCCGTAGGGATAAACGCCGTTGTTCGGACCCTTAGGATTCAGGTAATTGTAAGTGCCGGGTAGAGGCGTATTAATGGGTACAAGTTGGAGTATGTGGTTGCTGCGATCATAAGTGTAATTTACCGATAGCACGGTTCTTCGCGGCAACTGGCGCTCGATACCGATCGCGGATTGGATATCCTGTTCCGCCTTCAGCCTGGGATCCACGAAGTAGGTTTGGTTAGTGCCGGTAGTCAATTGGCCAGAGCAAACAGAGACGGTATAACAGTTGAAGGTGGGAGAGTATTCGAACTGCGGATTATAAACCGTATATTGAAACTGGCTGACGCCGTTATTGAGTATCTCTTTCTCGAACGGAAGGAAATTGACGCGATCGTAGAAGATGCCAGACCCCGCGCGAATTACAGTCTTCTGCGGGCCTTTGCCCGAAGCGCCGGGCGCCCACGCGATTCCGATACGGGGAGCGACATCGCGGTAGTCGTTCATCAAATTCTGCCACTCGTAGCGCAGGCCCATGCTGATCGTGAGATTCGGTCTCGCGCGCCAGTCGTCCTGAATGAACGGCCCCACATCCCACCGAGTCAGGCTGACATAAGATTGGCCCGCTTGCAGGAGGTACTGACTGGGGCCTCCGCCTAATGTTTGAATCTCCGAGGGCGAAAATCCGGCCGCCTGCAGTTCGAGATTGCGCTGATACTGCGCAATGGAGGTCAAGGTCACAGTTTGGCCCGGAATGACGGTATTGCTTGAGGAGAGGGCTGGCTCGCTGCCACCCGTGAAGAGGAACTCGCCATTGAAGCCGGTGGGACTGTTGTTTAGATCGCTATTGCGGCGGAACCTGCCTCCAAACCGAATAGTATGGGAACCCTTGGTAATAGTGGTGTAATTTTGCAGCTCGTAGTGATGGCCAAGGTCGTACGTGTTCCCCAAGCCATTGCCACCCGTTACAAACTCATTGGCGACGTCTAACGTGGGGATAAGATTGCCCGGTTCCGAGACTTGGGTGCGGGTGAACTGGAAGCGGGTTTCGTTGACAAGGGTGGGGCCGAGAACGGCGGTCTCAGTGGCCATCAGATTCTGGTTATTGCTTGGCACATTGTAGGCCAACTCCGAACCGCCCAAACCAGGAGGAAGGTTGTATCCACCGAGTCCGACGTTGTTTTGATTGTTCCAGCGCTCTTCGAACCGTACGGTCAAGGTGTTGTTGGTACTCAACTGGTAGTCGATGCGCGGCGCGATGGTGGTGTTGGAGAGGGGCGTTGTGACCGCCGTACTCACTTGGCCGATCGCGTAGGTTGTAGGGTTAAGGTAATCGGCGAAAGTGACCGCATTGTTCACGATGTCGCGCCGGTTGAAATCGATGAAGAAGGACATCTTCTTACTAAGCGGGCCACTGAGGTTGGCGCCGATCAACCGGTTGGAGAAATACGGTTTGTTACTGGCGAACGGGTTGCGGGAATTGAACGCGGAATCGCTGTCATTGAACCGTATATTGCCCCGCAACTTGTCAGTGCCGGGCTTAGTGAGAATTTCAATGCGCCCGAAGCCTAACTTATCGTACTCGGCGGAAAATGGATTTTGGTTAATGCGGATTTCGCGAATCGACTCCTTGGGCGGTATCTCGCCGCCCGTGAATCCATCGATGTAAATGGA
>JASIAM010000193.1 GCA_030041985.1 Bryobacteraceae bacterium
AAAGTTATATCGAAAAAGGTGTGGCGGAAGGCGCCGAAGCGCTCTGCGACGGGCGCGCATGGCGGACATCGAAGCGCCTCCCGGACGCCGGCGGGTTCTTGCTGGGGCCTACCATCTTCGACCACGTGACGCCGGAGATGGCGATCGCGCGGGACGAAATTTTCGGTCCGGTGCTTTCGGTGCTTCGGGTGAATACGCTCGAAGAAGCCATCGAACTGGTGAACCGCTCGCCCTTTGGCAATGCTACGTCCATCTTCACGAGCAGCGGCAAGGCGGCCCGCGAATACTCCTCGCGTATTGAGGTGGGCATGGTAGGAGTAAACGTGGGGGTAGCGGCTCCTATGGCGTTTTTTCCATTCGCCGGCTGGAAGAACTCCTTTTTCGGCGACCTACATGCGCATGGCAAAGACGCCATCGCGTTTTACACGGAGCAGAAGGTGATCATTAGCCGCTGGTTTTGAAAGGCCCAGCTTGCGCGAGTTTCAGACTGATCATCGCGCTTCAGCGCCTTGCCTGTCTGCCCCTCATAACAATTCCGCTCCCCGCTCACCCTGCACACACGTATCGCCGTAAAACAGCCGGTGGCCATTCCGTAGTATTTCGACATGAATGGCAAAAAGAGACCCTAGAGTAAGGTCCGCTTCGACGCACGGCTCGTATGGGTATGCGCCCGACAGGTTCTCGACATACACGCGCGAGCTCGGATCGGTCTTGGCGTCCGCCGCCAGCCGGGCTTCAAAATGGCTGCCGAGGAAAGCGATAGTATCCGGAGCAGCCAGCGCTCTCGAAAGCTTGATCCAGTGCCCGCGGTACTCCATCGCGAGGGTTACTGAGAACTCACTCCCCAGAGTCGCCCCCGCAGCGGGAACCGGGGCCGTCTGTCCGCGACTGAGGAGAACCACCAAATCTTCGGCGCCGGCCCGCCGGAGCTTCCGTTCCACGCGCGCGGCAAACTCGAAATCGGGCAGCCCAACTCCGCCGGGAAGCTCCTCAGCCAAGATTTTGCGAGCCAGCTTCGCGGCGCGCCGGTACAGGGACAGTTCGGTCTCGTCCGGAGCAGGGTGGAGCGTCCTCCAGGGCACGTCGCTGATTTCCACATCCCCGGCGCCGATTGCCGCGTAAAGATCCCACGGAAGCAAGGCCAGATCCGCTATGCCGATCTTTCTCCAGCCTTCGTCGTGGCACATCTGCAGCAATTGTTGCGCGAGATTCCCGCCCGGGCGAATGTCTTCGATAACCGTGTAGGAACGTATCCACGGGTAAACCCGCGGTGACAACGCACAGAGCAAGGTCAGGGACCCGTCCCGCCCTGCGACCAGTAACGCCCTGTTCCAATAGGGCATGAAATTCGAGAAATAACGGGCCTGGTTCGATCTCCAGATATCCGAGTAGACTACCAGCGCGGGCAACTCCTGTTCCGCCAGAGTCTTCCTTGCCCAGTCAATGCGCGACTGGAATGTGGCTTGCGGAATCTCTGTCTTATCCCATGCAATCAGACCCCGCTTCATTTCTGAAATAGCTTTCTCTCAGTCGTGTTGAGGCACTTACAACCACTGGCTGTCACCAGCAGAGAATCTCCGAAAACCATGTATCCTGACAGCGGAAGATAAGTGTTCGGATGCGCGATCACCACCATCCCCTCCTTCAGTTCGCAGTGCACATCTTCGAGAATGTAAGGATTCTCATCCGGGTGAAGGCCCAAGTTGTGTCCGCGCACGCGCGTGTATCTCGGCCCGGTATACTCGCCGAATCCATAGTGGCGGAAAACATCGTTCTGCGCCCGCGCCACATCGGCGATATCGACTCCGGGCGCGATCCTGTCCTCCGCGGCTTGCCGGGCTTCCGAGAAAATCGCAAACGATTCTTGCTGCTTCGCATCCGGTTCGCCGAGCACCAGGGTCCGGCAGATCTGCGCGAAATACCCGCCGACTTGCGGAGTCAGTTCGGTAATTACGGAATCACCCGGCTGAAACCTGCGGCCGGTCGGAGGCTTCATGCCGGTAACCTCTACTCCACCCGAGCCGATCAGCATAAAGTTATCCTCGGCTCCATTCGACTTCAAAAACGCTTCTACTTCTGCAGCGAGTTCGTACTCCGCCATTCCGGTCTCTACTATCTCCGCGAAATACTGATAACCCCGGTCGGACAGTGCGGCGGCCCGCATCAGAGTTTCGATCTCATCGGGGTCCTTGATCCGCCGAAATTCCTCCACCACGACCGTTGCGGAAACGGGACTCTTTCCGGTGGTTGCGCAGATGGAATGAACATACCGGGCCTGCATCAGTTCCATGCCGGCAATAGCTACCGCGCCGCGCTTCGCGTCGCGTGTCAGATCCTTCAGGCCCTCCATGAAATCCCGCGCACATGTCGCCGTGCTTTTTAGCGACTCCGGGAGGACTTCCAAGTCCCATGGATCGGATACGAGAATCCGAATCTCTCCCGAACGCGTTAGCACCGCCATCATGTGAGGGCCGGATAAGTTTACGTTGACCAGATAGCGGAAGAAATCCTTCCGCCAGGTGTGGCCGTACAGGAGCAACAGATCCCAATCGCGGTCCACCATGAGGTTGGTCAGTCGTGAAATACGGAGGTTATTTGGGGTCATGGATTCGTTGTGGAGCAGTTTGTTCAGAACAAGGGCGCCAAGCGTTACGCTTGGCCCTGTTGCCGAGTCTTTCAAGAAACAAGATGGCGGCGGCCCGAGCCTCCGCTGGGCCGCCGGAAGATTAGAAAGTTATTTTTGCGACAATTTGGCCTTGCCGCGGGACCGACGCCGTTGTCGACGTGTTGATATACCCGAAGCCGGAGACCACCGTCTCGCCCGCAGAGCAGGGACCCGTGGCACCGGAGGCGGTGATGCAGGTGGGCGCGGTCTCCGGGTTGGTGGTGCTCGGGGTGTTTACTTCGGTGCGGTTGAAGATGTTGACGAACTCCACCCGGACATTGAGGCTGGCTCTTTCCTTGATGGGGAACGTTCGCCCCACTCCGAAGTTTTCCACGGGCCGGCGCTGCTGGCGGAAGCCCTCATAGTACGCTGCACCCCCATACTGGCCAGGAGCGGGATTAGTCCACGCCGCCGGATTCAACGCAATCGTTTTCGTCGGGTCGAAGCAGTGGCAGTTGATGTTCACGTTGTAGAACGGCTGACCTGTGGGGATCTGATACTGAGTGTTTCCGAAGGTGAGGTTGGACAGAGTGGCGGTGGCGAGGGTGCTGGGGTAGCCGGTGGCATTCGTTGTCGGCACCAACAGGGGCAGCCCACTCGCCCAGGTGCCAAATGCGTCGAGAGTCCAGTCGCGAACGATGTACGATATTACCTTGTTGCGCCCCCATTTCGGCAGAGTGTAGAGGATGCTCACCCGGGTCTGAAAAGGTTGGTTAAACTCCGAAATGCCCTTCGCCAAGGCGTAGTTTTCGGGGTTGGGGGTCCCACCCATGGTGTTTAAATTTTTGGACCAGGCGAACGCAGCCGTGGCCGAGAGGCCGTGAGAAATCCGCTTGTTGGCCGTCGCCTGCAGCGAGTTGTACCAGGTATCGCCGAGGGGCGCGGCGACTGAATTGACACCAGCGTTGAACTGCGGGTACGGCCGCAAAGACTGGGCTACGGTAGCGGTCAGCGGGAAGCCGGTGAAAGGAACCTTGTCCATAAAGGGTCCGGCAGCAGGCGAATTGAGGGGCGCCAGCAGAATTGACAAATCAGCCGGATTGCTCAGGCTCAGTCCATAGTTGCTCAGTAGCTGCGGGCTCAGGTAATTGTAGTTCACCATGGCCCCGCCCTCGTCTACGTAGCTCGGCCACCAGATCCCGCGATTGCCGACATAAGCCACGTCCACCACCAGATTGGTGGAGATCTCGCGCTGCACGGTGAAACTGTATTGATACTGCCGGGCCGGTCTTCCGGCATTCGGATCGAGGTATTGCGGCCCGGTTCCGGGAAGAACGCCACCGATCGGATAATAGCTGGGGCTGTAATTCGGCCATGCAATCTGAGCGGCTGTTAACGGCTCGCCACGAACCGTCACGTTTGGCCAAGTCATGACCGGCTGGCCGGGAACGGTGGGGCCAAAGGGATTGCTGGATTGGGCGTTACCGGAGGCGTTTGATTGTATCTGGGCCGCGCCCGTACCGGAATAGAGGATGCCGAAGCCGCCGCGTAGCACGGTTTTCGGTGCGGCCTGATAGGCAAAGCCGAGCCGCGGTCCGAAGCCATAAGGGTAGTTATGCGCGAACTGGCAATGACAGGTGGCCTGGTAAATCGCATCGCCGGGCATATTTCCGGCGGTAGGGTCGACCAGCGTCGGGTCGAATTGCGGAGAACGGCCGTATTGCTCCGTATAATACGTCGAGTAGTCGTAGCGGAGGCCGTAGTCCAGCGTGAACTTTCGCGTTATCTTCCAGCTATCCTGCGCATACAGCCCCAATTCATGTTTTCCATAGCGCGAGAGGGAGTTAACATCGACGGTGGCATTATCCACCGTGCCCAGCAGAAAGCTGGCATAGGGGAATCCCAGGCTGTAGGCGCCGACCGCAGAGGCGCCCACCCCACCCGTAATGGTCGACAAGTAGGGCTCGGCCGTTTCCGCGGAGGAGAAGCCGTACAAGCCTTGGAGGTCGTCCCTGTCCAACTCGTAATATCCTATGAAGTTCAGACTTCCCCCGAACTTGAAGGTGTGATTGTTCTTGACCCAGGTCAAGTTGGCGATGTTATTGAATTCCGAGTAAAGGTCGTCTACGCGTCCGCCAGGACCCAGTTCGCCCGCGGGCGGTGTGGCCCCTGCCCCCGTCATACCGCCGGCTTGGGCATTGTAGAGGCCAGTGACTTCAGGGAACGTGGTGGGGGTTGTAAAGGCAGCACTGCAGAGGCCCAGATTGGTGCAGGAATTGTAATTGGGTGTCACCGACGGGCGACCCTCATCATCGGCGTTGTAGCCAACGCCCAAATGCAATAGAAGCGTCGGCGTGAGTGTGTGGTCGTAGTTCAGACGCTCGGTTTGCCCGTAAATGCTCGCGCCGAAGGTGCCGGAAACGGGTTGCGGCAGTCCGTCCGTGCCGTAGCAGGTCAGGCAGTAGCTGCCCGTTCGGCTCCAGTAGAAGGAAAGCTTGTCTTTGGGGCCAATGATCTGGTCGAGTTTGAGCGAGGGAATATAGGTCGTCCGGTTTTCAACTTCTGTGTTCTGAAAATTATTGATCGCGCTGTTGACATTGCATGTGCCGCCAGCCAGGCAGAAGGGCGCGGGGAGTAGGGCCTGCATCGCCTGAGAAACCGACGAAAACCGCGATTGCGGAATGGTGTTGTTCGGAAATGGACTAGTGACCACTTGTCCATTCACCGTTCGCGCGGTAGTGGGATCGAAGATCTCATTGGCGTAGATGGTGGCGCCGGTCGGATCGGTTCCGAGAACGTGATTCCCCGCGGAGGTGATGGCGGAACTGAAATTGCCGGCCCGGTACGCCGCCGTGGGAACCGTTTCCGCACTTTGCAAGCTGTTCGTGTCCTGAATGAACTGCTCCCAGCCAAAGAAGAAAAACGTCTTGTCCTTGCCGTTGTAGACTTTGGGAATCCGTATCGGACCACCGAGAGTCAAGCCGTAATCGTTGCGCCGCAACTCCGGACGCAACAACCCGCTGCTGCCGTTATTCGTGAACGGGTTCCCCGCATTCAAAGCTTCGTTCTGACCATAATAGTAGAGGCTGCCATGGTATTGGTTCGTGCCCGACCTCATGACCATGTTCACCACCGCGCCGCCGGTTTGCCCGTATTCCGCTGAGTAGTTGCTGGTCTGTACGGTGAACTCCGCGATTGCGTCCTGCCCAGGCGCGTTTTGCTCGTTGGCTCTTTGCACCATGACGTTGGTGTTATCCATGCCATCGAGCAGCCCCGTCTCCGACGCCGCCGGGTTGCCGTTGATATGAATCCCTGCGCCGTTGTTGAGTCCCGGCTCGTTAAAATTCGGGCCCACAACCAGCGCTCCGGGCAGCATGAACGTGCCGGCGTAGGGATTGCGAATGCCGGAACTATCCGCGCCGACCACAAGCAGCGGCAACGCGTCCATGGCCTCCGTGGAGACAGTCTGGCTTAACTCTCCGCTTTCCGTTTTGAGCAAGGGAGCGGCTTCCTGGACAGTGACCGACTCGGTAGTGGTGCCAACGTCTAGCGTAGCGTCCACGCGAATGGTTTGCGCCGCCTGCACCTGGAGGCCTGTCCGGACAAATATCTTGAAGCCGGACGCAGTAATCGTCAATTGATAGATTCCCGGGGGTAACTCCGTCATTGTGTAATTCCCGGTATTCGAAGTCGCTACCGGATACTTCGCGTTGGTTGCGGTGTTATTGGCTTCCACCGAGGCATTGGCGACTACCGCCCCGGCTGGATCTACGACCGTGCCCGTGATCGTGCCCCCGGCCTGCGCGAATGCGGCCGCCGCAATCAGGAAAAAACTCAGAGAAAGCCGAGAAAAATCTTTAAGAACAACGCGTTTCACCATGGTCCCCCTCACCGATATATCCAACATCGCAAGCTAGACACACTAAACCTCCGGCCTTGCGGCTCTGCACCAATTAGTTAAACTGCTCGGTACTCAACCTCTACGCAAAATCCGTGGAGCGCCGGGAATGTCGCTGTTTCCCGGCTACTGCGGGTCGTTGCCTCGTCCCCGTCCGTCGTCGAGCGTTGGCGGATTAAAGCCGGTCAAATGTCCTACGTCTCGATTGTCCTCGTTACAGATGTATTCCATGAGATCCCCTGTCTGCAAGGGAAAGTGTGCTGTCAGCGTGAAGGGTTTGGTATAAGCGCCCGGATCGTCGATCGTGACTTTGTATTCGATATGGCCGAAGTCCGTACGGCGGAAGCGTTCAATCGTGTGCAGTTGCTCGGTATGCGGATGTCCGGCAAAGTCGAACCATGTCCTGTCGTTGAAACCAACCGTGTCCACGACCAGCGTGTCTCCGTCCCAGTTCCCGATGGAATCCCCATACCAAGTGGGATTCAGTTCTTTCGGATGCTCCGTCCGGTTCAGAAAGATCTGGCGGTAACTGTGGATATTTCCTTCAAATAGAATCACAAAGAGGTTTGGCATCTGGATGTACTTCATGGGATAGGGCGCTAGCCTCGGCACGCCGGTAGGCAAACAATTTGCCTCGGGGTCGTCCTTCGATTGCCTTTCCCTGGTCAATTTGGCGGCCCACGGCTGCATCGGGAGCGATTCGCCTTTAGGAAGCGCGCCTCCTATGTCGACGACCAGCGGGCGGTCCGACCCCCATACGCCCGAAAGGTCCGGCTTGCCGTCGGCGGTCCGCGGGACTGGTCCGGCCGGGACAGTGCGTCTTCTCGCAGTGCCTCTCGCGGGCGTGCCCTGCTTATCGGAAGCCGGAGGAGTCTGGCCTGCGGCTGGCGAATAAATGCCCAAAATGCACAGTAGAGTGGCGGAGATCGCGATCACTCCAAGACCTGATACGACAAAGCGCTGTTTCACATTAATCCGCCTTTCTGGGCCTGTGGTTCTGCACTTGGGCCCATGTTTAAAGTCCGAATGCAATTCGGGCTTTCGTTTCCTCTTCCGCCTTGATGCCCGGACCAAACAGTTTCTCGAAAAAACCTTCCTGCACCAGACGCCGGACGATGCTGTTATCGATGACCCGGCGAAAATCGAACGACTTCAGTTGGGCGGCCACTCGCGCATCTGGAGCGTGATCGATCTGGTACTGGACCGCTGGAGCCAACACGTAGGGAACCCGTTCAAAAGTGTTTGACTTTGCATAGCTGTCGTAAACTCTTTCCACGTCGGCGGGCGTTTCACCGGAACCGGCACTGTATTTCATGTAAGCCGCAAGAGCGAAAGCTTTGTCGTCATAGAAACGTTTAATGGCCTCGGCTTGGGCTTCGATGATCAGTTCCGCCAACCTGGGGTTCGACGTCACGGTAGTCTTCTTAAATAGATAAACGGTGGGAGCGTAAATGTCGGGGTAATCGCTGATGTTGGCGAGACTCTTGAAGCCCTTCGTCTCAAGCCTGAAATAAACCGGCGCAGTCAGCATAGCGGCGTCGACGCGCCCACTGACAAGAGCCGCGGCGCGCCCGTTGACGTCGGTGCCGATCGGGATCCACTCCACGTCTCTAGCCGTCAGCCCGAACCTGCTCAGAAGACCTAGCGCGTAGTTGTACGGAGCGTCGCCGATCTGGCTTACCGCGATGCGTTTCCCCCTCAGATCCCGCGCGCTGGCGATGCTTTCTTTGGCCATCAGGGAGAAAAGGCTCTTCTTGAACGAACTCGCGACCATAACCAGCGAGCCATCCTTGGAAGCGGCCTGCATGGCCTGCTCCAACGTGTAATTGGTCATGACCGCTTCGCCGCTTTCGACCATCGCAATGCCGGCGGGATGAACGCCGAAAATCAGAGTGACGTCGAGCCCGTACTTGTGGTAGTACCCGCCTTCTTTGGCTATGTAAAACGGCCACGTAGTGCCGGTGCGCGCCGCGTAATTGATGGTTATCTTCTCATCGCTCCGGCTCTGTTGCGCCCATGCCCGCGGCAGAAACGCGAGAGCGGCAAGCACGAGCGCGAACCCTGCCATCCCAGGCAGGAAAGCGCCGCCTCGCCGCGCCACTAAGTTCCCTCGTAACGTGGTTCTCAGAAACCTGTTAGTCATTCCTTCCTCCACGTGTCGCCCTCCAGCCGGCAAGCCGCCGGACTGAGAACCATGCGGACAGCAGTGAAGCGGCGCAGCGGGAATTGAAAGATATGTCGGCGTTCCAGCAACGCGATGTCTTTCTGCACGGAGTCATTCAGCCCCCGGGCCATCAAACGGCGCGATCAATATCTGTGATGTGTGGAAGACTATCACAGGAGTACAGACATGTCAAATATAAAATTCAGACATGTCACAGCTCGTGTTGGGTAAATAAGGCGTTTTAAAATCAGTAGTTAACCAGGTAGGGCGCCAGGCACTTCGTCAAACTTGAGATTTGTCCAGCCATTTCGTGGACACTACACTCGTAGGTAACTGCCCCTGCAAAGGGAAGCTAGCGGAATCAGATCAGAGAGGACGCGATTCGTAAGTCGCAGCCGATTCTGCCAGTAAGAACGACTCGAGTGAGAGCGATTTTTTCGCGATGCGCGTATATTTCTGCGGATATTCCTTTTGCAGCCGGAAATACAATTCGAGCCGCCGCAGCGCATTTTCCCTGCTGAACCGGATGTGCGACCGCATTGCTTCGGCCGCGATTGCCGGGCTTTCCGTGACCAGTATCTTCATCAGATCCTGATGAAGAGTCGGCGGATTTGCGCGCGACGATCCCCGTGTGGCGCAGAGCCAGGTAGCGGCAACCGCGGAAATCCGGCTGATTACTTCGGCTAATGCGGGGCAGCGCGCGCATTCGGCGATGCGCTGATGCAGTTTCTGGTGCAGTCGCGAATAAAGAAACCGGTCGCCCTGAGACTGGACAGATAACTCATCCACGCGAACCGCCAGTTCCATAAGTTCCGCCCGCTCTTCTGGTGTAGCCTCCGTTGCGAAAAGCATGGCTGCCTGCGATTCGAGCGCCTCGCGAACAACGTAATGGCCGTGCACATCCGGACGGGTAGGCACCCGCACGCGCGTGCCCACGCGCGGCTGACTTTCGAGCAGACCTTCATGCTGGAGACGGATCAGCGCCTCGGACACAGGCAGCAGGCTCATTCCCAGTTCAGCGGCAAGTTTACGGCGCGAAATGATCTGGCCGATTGGAAGTTTTCCTTGGAGTATCCGCTCGCGTACGGTCGTATAGGCTTCCGCCGCCATACAATCGCCGTCCGGCAATTTGCGCTTGCGACCAGTTTTGACAGCCATATTTCTCCTCATTCTAGCCGAAACGCCGAAAACGCACAAAATGCCGGCCGGGAAATCGCGCAGGCATTAGCATACGCGAAATGCCGCGCGGTGTCATATCAGTTTTTGAAAAGTGTCATGTTACGATATCTTAGTAAGCAGGAAAATGACTGGTAAAGCATGTTCTACTGGCAAAGCATGTTCTGGAGGCAGAATTGGGGATGACAATCGCCGAGAAGATTCTCTCGGCAAAATCCGGGAGCGGTTCGAAGGCCGGCGAGATTGTGGAAGCCTGTCCCGATCTGGTGATGAGCCATACGGCCACGTGGCGCTCGGTCAGCGTAATGCAGCGAATCGGCGCCACCAAACTTTACGATCCCGGCCGCCTGGCGATCGTTCTGGACCACATTTCTCCCGCCAAGACGGAAAAATACGCTGCCGATCAGCAGACATCGCGGAACTTCGCGCGTAATCACGGAGTGACGAAATTCTACGACGTCGACGCGGGCATCGCGCATCTTGTTTTGATGGAAGCGGGGCACGTCCTCCCTGGCGATCTGATCGTAGGCACGGATTCGCATTGCACTATTTACGGTAGCCTCGGAGCGCTGGGAACCGGGATCGGCTATACCGAGGTAGCATCCGTGTGGATCACCGGAAAGCTGTGGTTAAAGGTGCCGGAAAGCATTCGCATCGTCCTCGAAGGCCGGTTTCCGGCAGGCGTCTATTCCAAGGATCTGATGCTTTACCTGATCGGTAAGCTGGGCGCCGACGGATGCAATTACAAATCGGTCGAGTTCTACGGCGGCACGGCTCGGGACCTCAGCATTTCTGAAAGGATGACGGTGACCAACCTGTCGATGGAGATGGGCGTGAAATGCGCTTTCTTCCCGCCGGACGACAAGACCGTCGAATATCTGCAAGGCAGGCTCCAGGACCAGAGCCGCTACCACCCGGTACTAGCCGATCCGGACGCCGAATATGAACAGGAACTCCCCGTCAATGTCGCGCAACTGGAGCCAATGGTCGCCTGTCCGCACGAGGTCGAAAATACGAAGCCTGTCGGCGAAGTGGCCGGGACGCATATCGATCAGTTGTTCCTCGGGTCCTGCGCCAACGCCAAGTACGAAGATCTGGTAGTGGCCGCGCAAATTCTCAAAGGACACCGCATTCACCCGGGCGTTCGCATGATTATTACTCCGGGGTCAAAGAAGATCATGCTGGAAGCCATGAATTCCGGAGTCCTGCAGACTTTGATGGAAAGCGGCGGCCTCGTAACGAACCCGGGTTGTGGGGCTTGTGCCGGCGACGGTGGAATGCTGGCCGATGGCGAAGTCTGTCTCTCCACCGCAAACCGCAACTTCATCGGACGCATGGGAAGTAGCAAATCGCAGATCTATCTGTCGAGTCCGGCGACGCTGGCGGCCTCGGCAATCAAAGGGGTCATAGCGGACCCGCGGGAGTTCCTGAACTAATGGAATCCATCATCCAGGGCCGTGTTTACAAGTTCGGGGATAACATCAATTCCGACATCATTATTCCCGGCCGGTATCTGATCTACATCGATCGCGAACGGCTGGGACAACACGCATTCGAAATGCTGGGCGACGGCTTTCCGGACAAACTGCGGAGCTTTGAGATCCTGGTTGCGGGCCGGAACTTCGGCTGCGGTAGCGCGCGCGAACAGGCTGCGACCGCGATCCAGGGCCTCGGAATCAAGGCTGTGGTGGCTGCTTCGTTCGCCCGCACTTTCTATCGCAACGCCATTAACGACGGCCTTCCGATCGTGGAATCGCCGGCACTCTACGCCGCGGTGCAGGAGGGCTCCGAGATCCGCATCGACCTCGAAGCCGGCAAGATTCACCACGATGGCAAAGAATATTCATTCCCCAAGATGCCGGAGTCGGTCCGCAAAATTCTTGAATTGGGAGGATTGGCTAATTACCTGAAGACTCAACTGCCCACAGGTCTGTGATCCGGCCTGTAAAAGCCCAGTTCGTCCCACGCGTTTGGTAACCTACCATTTCCATGGCCTATCGCGACCTGCGGGAATTCATTCGCGCTCTGGACAAGCAGCGCGAACTCAAACGCATTCCGTTTGAAGTTGACCCCATCCTCGAAATCACCGAATTCGCCGATCGTGCCGTCAAAGGTGGAGGCCCCGCGCTGCTATTCGAAAAGCCCAAGGGCTCCTCCATGCCAGTGCTTATCAATGCATTCGCTTCCCCACGCAGAATGGAACTGGCACTTGAAGTCAGCTCCATCGATACAATTGCCGCCCGTATTGTGGAATTCCTTGAACTGCGCATGCCCGAAGGCCTCATCGGCAAGCTCAAAATGCTCCCTAAACTGGCCGAAGTCGGTGCATTCTTTCCGCGCACCATCGGCAAGGGACCCTGCCAGGAAGTCGTCCGCACCGAGGGCTTTTCCTTATTTGAGTATCCGGTTCTCCAATGCTGGCCGGAGGACGCCGGGCGCTTCATCACTCTGCCGCTGGTATTTTCACGCAACCCCGATACCGGCAAACGCAACTGCGGCATGTACCGCATGCAGATCTTCGATGAGCGCACCGCCGGGATGCACTGGCAGACTCACAAGCAAGGCGCAGAACACTACCGCCGGGCCCTCAAAACTATGCCGCAGCAAGGCCAGGCGCGCATGCCCGTCGCCGTGGCCATCGGCGCCGACCCCGCTACCATGTACTCCGCCATTCTGCCCCTGCCGCCGGAGCTGGATGAAATGATGATTGCCGGCTTCCTCCGCTCCAGTCCCGTGGAGATGGTAAAGTGCCAGACCAGCGATCTTGAGGTCCCCGCTCAGGCCGAAATCGTTCTCGAAGGCTACGTCGAGTTGGGGGAACTCCGCACCGAAGGCCCTTTCGGCGATCACACCGGCTTCTATTCGCTTGCCGACGACTACCCGGTCTTCCACGTGACCTGCATCACTCAACGCAAGGACGCCATCTACGCCACCACCATCGTCGGCCCGCCGCCCATGGAGGATTACTACATGGGCAAGGCGGTCGAGCGCATCTTCCTCCCGCTCATGCGCCTGCAGCTTCCCGAAGTGCGCGATATCGCCATGCCCGCCGAAGGCATTTTTCACAACCTGATTCTGGTGTCCATGCGCAAATCGTATCCGGGCCACGCGCGCAAAGTGATGCACGCTATCTGGGGACTGGGCCAGGCGATGTTTTCTAAATGCATCGTGGTCGTTGATGAAGACGTGGATGTGCAGAACGTGCGCGAAGTGGCCTGGAAAGCGCTCAATAACATTGATCCCGAGCGGGATATCCAGTTCGTTCTCGGTCCAGTCGATTCTCTCGATCACTCGAGCCGCCTGCCTAATTACGGCTCCAAGATGGGCGTTGACGCCACGCGCAAATGGCCCGGTGAAGGTTTCACCCGCCCGTGGCCCGGTGTAATCGAAATGACCGCCGGCGTCAAACGCCGTGTGGACGACCTCTGGAAAAAGGCAGGTTTGTAACCCTGCATGCGCGCATGCGCGCGCCGAATTTGTTTGGCAGGTAACAAATAGGAGATAATGGTACTAATGCGCTTCGCTGCCGCTTCGGTCGGGGTTTTGCTGGCTCTGAGCAGCCTGCCCGTTCACGCGCAGATGCCATTGAACATAATCGTTGTCGAAGGCGATGGGGCCATCAACAACATTCGCCAGCGCACGGCCCGCGAAACCATTGTTCAAGTAGAGGATGAAAATCACAGGCCGGTCGCCGGGGCAGTGGTTACGTTTACCTTGCCCACCCAGGGGGCGGGCGGCGCATTTGCCAATGGCGCGCAGACACTTACCGTGATGACCAACGCGGAAGGCCGCGCTGCTGCGACGGGCCTGCGGGTCAACAAAATCGCTGGCAATTGGTCCATTCGCGTGAACGCCTCCTTCGGCGACCGTACCGGGGTCGTTTCGATCTCGCAAACCAATGCCGCTGCGGGCGCGGCAGGCGCTGGCGCCGCTGCGGGCGCGGCCATTTCTACCAAATTGATTATCATCGTGGCTGCGGTTGCGGGGGCGGCCGCGGCAGGCGGCGCAATTGCCGCTACTCGCGGCGGTGGATCGGGTAATAACAATAATTCTTCTTCGGCGCCCACCACGATCACTCTGGGCGGCAGCACTGTCGGATCACCACATTAACTTGTCATGATTCTCAGAATCGTAAGAACATTTGCCTTTGTCTCTCTGGCGGTTGTGCTGGAAGCGCAAACCCAAAGCAGCATCAACGGCCCTGTTGCGGGCTATGTATTCGATAAAGCCTCCCAGGCTTTGCGCCCCATTCTGGGTCTCGCCGGTTCGTCGTTGCTGGGCGCCCCTGTAAGCTTTGGCTATAAGGTCACGGCGGCATTCGTCTCCCCGCATCTGGATAGCGTATTCGCCGTTGCCTCCGATGGCAGCTCCCACTTTTTCCAATTCGGGAGCGGCACTCTGCAAGAGGTCTCGATTAGCAGCCTGGCCAATGCCGGCCCGTCGTATCGAGTCGCATTCAGCCCTTCCGGTACGGCCCTCGCGCTTTATACGGCCAACTCCGCACAGATCCTCACGGGTTTGCCGGGTACGCCCAAAGTGGCCGGGAGTGTGGATCTGACCAGCATTGGTAACCCCAACACGCTGGCGCTGAGCGATGATGGCGTTGCCTTGCTGGTATCGGCTAACAGCGCGCTTCGTTTATTCGGATCCTTCGCGGATATGGGAACGCTCATGAACACCGCAGGGACTCCAGCGATGGCATTCGCGGTGGGCAACCACGATGCAGCCGTGTCGGACAGCGCTGCCGGCCTCCTTCTCTTTCAGAATCTGATGGGATCCGGAGCCTCCCAGGTCATATCGCCTCCTGCGCAGAATGCCGCTGCTTCTTCCGCTTTGGCATTCTCTTCCGATGAGAAAGCCATTTACGTGGCGGCATCTTCTTCTCAAACGATTACGCGGTTCGATCTCACCGCCAACACCAGCAGCAGCCTTCCGTGCAGTTGCTCGCCCACGTTGCTCGCGCGCATGGGAAATGTGTTCCGGTTGACGGATCTTGGTACCGATCCCCTTTGGCTGCTCGATCAGCCGGAAAGCAACGCGCGCGTCGTTTTTGTGCCGGCGCTCGCCCAAGCCGAACCCGCCAAGACTCCCAAACCGCTCGGGCTTCGCTGAGACGTTATTGCCGCTCCGCAAATCCAGGTCTGCGCCACTCCAGTTCGCAAGTCCCGAACGGAGTGGCCAGGCTGTTCTTGACAACGCGGAACCGCACTGTTCGTCCATTCGCCGATAGCGCAATGCGAACGGCGGCGTAAAGTTTCAAGGAAGGTCCGCCGGAGCTGGTTTCCGGTTGCGCCACACCGGGGTCCGGCCGGATGCGAGTCTGGTTGAGGAACACTACGGCCGCGCCGCTTCTCACCGCAGCCGGCGCCAGCCTCCGCAGAGCAGAACTTAGCGCGCGGCTGTGCAGCCCGTCGCCGCCCATTCCGATACCGGTCTCCAGTTCGAGTTGCGGAATCAACGCAGCCGCGGAATCAATCACCACTAAATCGAGGACTCCCGAAGCCGCCAGGCAGCACGCCATGGCGCACGCCTGCTCAGTGGTTTTCGGCGCGGCCACCGGAAGGCGCGTCACGTCTACGCCCAGAGCCGCGGCAAACATGCCGTCGAATGCATGTTCGGCGTCAATCCAAGCCGCGGCACCGCCATTGTGTTGCAGACACGCAACCATCTGCAAGGCGAGAGCGGTTTTGCCGCAGCTTGCCGGACCGAAGATTTCCACGATTCTGCCGCGCGGAAGCCCGCCGGTACCCAGAGCAGCATCCAGCGAGACAAAGCCCGTGGAGAGCGGCACAGCCTGAAGCAAGAATTACCGCCGCGCAGGAGCCGGACGTGGTGACGCATTCACCGGCGGCGGCACGGCGTCAGCAACCGGGGTCTGTTCGGGAGCTTTCACCAATCCCAGCGCCTGGCGCAATTCCTGGTCGATCGATTGGCGAATATCCGCGTTTTCTCTGAGGAACTGGCGCGCATTTTCGCGGCCTTGCCCGATGCGCTCGCCTTTGTAGCTGAACCACGAGCCGCTCTTCTCGATCACGCTCTGCGCCGATCCCAGGTCGATCAGATCACCTTCCCGGGAAATGCCTTCTCCATAAATGATGTCGAACTCCGCTTCCCGGAATGGCGCGGCGACTTTGTTTTTGACCACCTTTACTTTCGTGCGGCTCCCAATCACGGTTTCCCCATCCTTGATGGCCGCGATCCGCCGGATATCCAGCCGCACCGAAGCGTAGAATTTCAGCGCGCGCCCACCGGTTGTGGTCTCGGGACTGCCGAACATTACCCCGATCTTTTCGCGGATCTGGTTAATGAAAATGAGGCAGGTTCGGGATTTCGAAACCACGCCGGTCAATTTCCGCAAGGCTTGCGACATCAGCCTCGCCTGAACACCCATGTGGCTGTCGCCCATCTCTCCATCCAATTCGGCTTTGGGGACCAGCGCCGCCACCGAATCCACCACCAGAACGTCAATCTGTCCCGATGCGATCAGCGCTCCCGTGATTTCGAGCGCCTGCTCACCGTAATCCGGCTGCGAAACCAGCAGGTTGTCCACATCCACGCCGAGCTTCTTCGCATACACCGGATCGAGCGCATGCTCCACATCAATGAAGGCAGCCATACCGCCTTTCTTCTGCGCTTCGCCAATTACCTGCAGGGCGATGGTGGTTTTGCCGGAAGACTCGGGGCCGAAGATCTCATTGATCCGGCCGCGCGGAAAACCTCCCACACCCAGGGCGGCATCCAGGGAAATCGATCCCGTGGAAATCACGGAAACCGGTACGATCGCATCTTTCGATCCCAGGCGGAGTATCGAGCCCTTGCCAAACTGCTTCTCAATCTGGCTGAGCGTATTATCTAAGACGCGCGCGCGCTCTTTTTCATCCATTCGAGGCGTAGCTCCTGTTCCTTCCAGTTGCTTTCCCGGGCGGTAGAAAGCCCCGCAATCAGAGGAATATTTTGGATCCGCGGACCTGCCCCGCGGCTAGCGGTTTGAAGGTCCATTGTAGCGCGAGTAGTGCCCCGCCCGAGCGTATAATCGGAGAAGAGGGTCCTCGATTGGCAACACCCATCAGCACTGCGGGCCTCTTCATCGGAGTGGGGCTGGGATTAATCGGCATTCTGGCGGCCGCCGACAAAAAGACACCGTCCGCAACCAGAGGAGAAAACGAGGATGTCGTTCTGGAAGTCACCCTCTATGACGACCCCATGTTGGTCAAAGACCTCCTCGGAACCGACCTGGGCGGCCACTACATGGTGGCCGACGTCAAAATCGACCCGAAATTCGGCAAGCAAATCGTAATTGACCGCGACGATTTCGTGCTGCGCACCGAGAAGGACGGCGAACACACCACTCCGTTCGCCCCCAGCCAGATCCTAGCCCAGGATGCCGTGCTGGTTTCCCACGGCAAAGGCCCCAATGCCGCTTCCCCCGGCATGGTGCTCGAGGGACCGCTGATTGTAAGGGGTGGCGGACCTCCGGCCGACCCTGGCGTTACCGCAAAAGCGCCGCAGGCCGGGGAGAATTCCCCCAAGCAGGAAGACCCGCTCAAGAAACTGCTCGAGGACAAAATCCTGCCCGAAAAGAAAACCGCCGACGCCGTTACCGGCTTGCTCTACTTCCCGATGGAGAAGCAGAAACGCAAGGACCTGGAGTTGGATTACGGCCCCCGCGAGACTCGCATCAGGTTGCGATTCAAATAAAAATCGAGGTTGAGGAACCCGGCGCCACCTCCTGCGTTAAGCTGAATACAATGAGAATCCTGGTCGTCGAAGACGAGAAACGGATCGCCGACTTTCTGTCCCGCGGTTTGCAAGGCGCTGGCTACGCGGTGGATACTGCCCCTTCCGGCGGCGCCGCGCTCGACTGTGTGCACTCGGCCGATTACGACCTGGTGGTTCTCGATCTGATGCTTCCCGATATGGACGGGCTGCAGGTGATGGAGAAAATTCGCAACCGCAAGCTCGGCCCGCCGGTACTCATCCTCAGCGCCCGCGGCGCGCTCGACGACCGTGTCAAGGGTCTGGAGTTGGGCGCGGACGACTATCTGGTCAAGCCTTTCGCATTCGTGGAATTGCTGGCCCGCGTGCGAGCCTTGTTGCGCCGTGGCCAGCCCGCTCCGGAACGGCTGCAGGTCGCCGATCTGGCGCTCGACTGCATTCGCCGGAAAGTCACACGCAACGGCGAAGCCATTGACCTCGCGCCCAAAGAATTTGGCATCCTCGAATATATGATGCGGAACAAAGGCCGCCCTTTGAGCCGCACCATGATTGTGGAGCATGTCTGGGATATGGATTACGATGGCCTCACCAACATCGTGGATGTCTATATCCGCCATTTGCGCAGCAAGATCGACGACCGGTTCCCGCAAAAGCTCATTCAAACCGTGCGCGGCATCGGTTATATGATCGAAGCGCCCGACAAGCCGGCCGAGCGGTCCGCCGAGCCGGTTGCCGAACGGCAGGCCTGATGTGTGGCGCAAACGCAATCTCCGCCGGATCCTGCGCGGCTTGCGCTTCCGCCTGACGGCCGGTTATTTCCTGTTTTTTATCGTTCTACTGGGTGGGGTTGCGGCTCTGTTCCAGGCCCGGCTCACTAAGATCCTCGACGATCAGGCAGACAATTCCGTGAACCAGCAATGGGCCGCCATGAAAGGCTACCTGCGCATCGAGAAAAATCCGCAGACCCAGAATACCGAGGCATTTTGGTATTACGACGACGAAGATCCTGACGAGAGCCGCATCGTCCTGAACATTCAGAGAATCTATTTCGTCGCCGGCAGCAACGGAAAATTGATTCACGAAGGCAAAACAGGTGACGATGCCATCTCCACGGAATACGAAGACCTCGGGGTTGACCCTCCGGCCCTGATTCGCAAAGAGGTGCAAACGGCGATGGCCACCAGCCCGCCGCAGCCTCTTTATACGATCCGGCGGAACAAGCAGGGCGCGCAGTTCCTGATTCGGTCGGGCATTGTCTTCGACGAGCAACATCACAACCCCTATTACGTCGCGGTGGGCACGCCGCTGTCGCAGTACGAGAATATCTCGCGCGAGTTTGCTCTGATTTACGCCGGCGTGGTTCCCTTGGCTTTGCTGCTGGGAGGATTACTCGGCTGGTTTATGGCCGGGCGCGCGCTCGAGCCCGTGCTCGAAGTGGCTCAGGCGGCGCAGCGCATCTCGGGTTCTAATCTGAGCCTGCGTATCCCCACGCGGCAGGCTGGAGATGAACTCGATTACCTCATCCTTACGTTTAACCGCATGATCGAGCGCCTGGAAGCCTCCTTCCAGCAGATGAAGCAGTTTTCCGCGGATGTCTCTCATGAGTTGCGAACGCCCATCACCGCCATTCGCGGCCAGCTCGAAGTGGCTCTGTTCACCGCTAAAAGCGACGAGCAATATCGCGATGCCATAGTGGATGCGCTGCAGGATATTGACCGCCTCTCCCAGATTGTGCGGGCGCTGCTGCTGTTGTCGCAAGCCGAATCCGGCCAATTGACTCTGCAAAAGAGCCGGCTGGATTTAGGAGACGTGGTTCGCGACCTGGTCGAGCAATTCCAGATTCCAGCCGAAGCGGAAAAGGTGCGGCTGAAGGCCGTTGTCAATGGCGAATGTCCCGCCGATGTGGACCGCGTGCAGATCGAGCGCATGATCACCAACCTGCTTTCGAACGCAATCAAATTCACGCCCGAGGGCGGCGAAGTGCGGGTGATCTTGCGGTCCTACCCGGACCTTGCCGAAATCATCGTGGAAGATACAGGGAGCGGCATCGCCAAGGAGTATCTGCCGCACATCTTCGATCGATTCTATCGGGTGCCGGGGCAGGGAAGTGCGCCCGGTCCCGATCAAGGCCTCGGGCTAGGACTAAGCTTTGTGGCCTGGATCGTAAAGGCCCACCATGGCACCATCGAGGTGGACAGCACTCTCGGACGGGGAACCCGATTTACGGTGCGCATTCCGGTGGAGGTGGGCCAACCCGCTACTGGTGAACTGACTGCCGAGCCGATACTGAAGGAGATGTAAGCCGACGCAACTTGCTACAATCCTGTTAGTTGCTTTCAGGCCGGCAATCAATGTCGCCATCCACCACGGTTGCACCCACCTTTTTTGAGCGGGTATTTAAAGCTTTTCATTATCGCGATTTCCGGCTGATGTTCGTAGGCGCATGCATTTCCAGCATCGGCACCTGGATGCAGAATCTGGCGCAGGCGTGGATTGTCTTCGATATTTCAAAATCAGCGTTTTACCTGGGCCTCGATGCTTTTCTCGCCGGGATTCCGGTGTTTTTGTTTTCCATCATTGGCGGTGTCGTCGCCGACCGTGTGGAGCGGCGGCGGGTGCTATTGGTTTCGCAATATATACAGATGGCATCGGCCTTCATCCTGACCGGGCTCATCTTCTTCCACGTGGTCCGCATCTGGGAGATTCTCAGCCTTTCTTTCCTTTGCGGAACGGCGCAGTCATTCGGCGGGCCGGCATATTCGGCGCTCATTCCGACCCTGGTTAAGAAAGAGGATATGCCCAACGCCATTGCGTTGAACTCCATCCAGTTCAACCTGGCGCGCGTGCTGGGACCAGCTTTCGGCGGTGTGGCGCTGGACCGTCTTGGCGCGGTGTGGTGTTTCGGATTGAACGGGCTTTCGTTTCTAGCGCCGGTAATCTCCCTAACTATCCTCACTACCCGCTATCTGCCCCAGAAAACTGGAGAGTCCGTAATCCAGAGCATGAAGCAGGGCTTCCGGTTCATCCGCGATCAAGGCGCAATGGAAGCTTTAATTTTCCTGGCCTTCGTGATGACTGCTTTGGGGTTCCCGATGATGACGTTCCTCCCCGTATTCGCTAAGGACATATTTCGGGGAGGGCCGTGGACATTCACTTTGTTCCTGTGTTCCTCAGGCATCGGCGCAGTAGTGGGATCGCTGCTCGTGGCGTGGATGGGCAACGTGCAGCACAAGGGGCGGATCGCCTTGGCGTCCCTCGTCTGGCTGGGTGTAGGTATTGTGATATTCTCGTTCTCGACTAATCTGGGCTTGAGTTGCATCGTCTTGTTTCTTACCGGGATCGGTTTGATGACAGTGTTCGCCAATGTCAATTCGCTGGTGCAGTTGATTACACCGAACGAGATGCGCGGGCGCGTGATGAGTGTTTACAATTCGGCATTTCGTGGAGGGATGCCTCTGGGAAACCTGGCGACGGGCTGGCTCGTCCCAATGTTCACAGCGCCGTTTGTGCTAGCGGCGAACGGATTCCTGCTGGTATTGCTGGCGTTATATTTCCTGTTGGTGCAGCGTAAAGTCGCAACACTGTGAGGATTTGCAATGTGGTCCTGGCTTCTGGTGGCGTTTTTGGCAACGCCGCCGCTTTTCCAAACGGCGCGGGATAAACAAGATCGCGCAGGCTTAGAGAGAATCGTCGAACAGTCCGCTGCCGCGGCCGCCAAGGCTCCGAACGATGCGGAGGCCCAATACAACCTCGCGTTGGCTTCCTCCTACCTGGCCGAAGTGGCGCTGGAGCAGGGCGATAAGAAGACCGCGCAGGCGGCGGCCGAGCGAGGCGTCAAGGCCGCGCAACAGGCGGTCACTCTGAAGCCTCAGAATGCGGAGTATTACCGCATCCTGGGAACGCTCTGCGGACAAGTAGTCCCGGCCAACGTTCTGGCAGGTCTCGGTTACGCCAAGCAGGCCCGCGATGCTATCGAGAAGGCTATTGCGCTCGACCCGAAATCCTCGGAAGCGTATGTTGCCCGCGGCGTCGGCAATTATTATGTGCCGTCGGGGCTGGGCGGAGGCTTTGAACTGGCCATCGCCGATTTCCGCAAGGCAATCGATCTCGATTCCAAAAATGCCGATGCGTGGCTATGGTTGGGAATGGCTTTGCGAAAGGAAAACAAAATCGCAGACGCCCGGCAAGCTTTCACCAAGTCTCTGGAACTCGACCCCCAACGTACCTGGACCAAGCAGCAACTTGACAAAACACCGCCTTCGCCGTAGCTAGTGAGAATCCGGTATGAGCGTTCTGAGCGAAAAACTCACACGGGAACAGTTCCGCGACTTATATGCCGGCGAGAAGCCTAACTTCGAATTGATCGATGGACGTCCGGAGCAGAAAGCCTTGGGAAGCAAACGTCATGCGCGCCTGCAGGTGATTCTCGGCCGGATGTTGGATGACCTGGGATTCCGGGCTGCTACCGAACTGACGCTGGCTATCAGTGAAACCTGGGAGCCGGTCCCGGACGTAGCCGGTCTTCTTGGCCCGGAAAGTGACGAGGTCTATCAGAGCGAGCCGCCTGCCGCCGTGATCGAAATCTTGTCCCCCACCGATCGCTTCACGCAGCTCGATGAGAAGTGCCGCCGCTATGCAAAGTGGGGCGTCAAAGATATTCTGGCGTTCGACCCGATCGCTCTCCGGGCGTGGCATTGGGACGCAGGCACGGACGGCCTGGTTCACTTTTCGCAGACGTACCAATTTCTGAGCAAACCGGACGCGGAGCTTTCCTTGGCGGAAGTGTTCCGCCGCCTTCGAGCGAATTGACCACCGTAACGGTCTCGGCCCTGCGGTACGGAGTGAGCTCGAAGTTCGTGCTCGTACAATCGCAAGGCCGGAAACTGGCCTCTCCTCTTTATCAGATGGCGCCCTCGACCCGGATGAGTCCACCGCGGACGCATAGCGCCCCTCCGCTTCGTAAGCCAAAGCAAGCGAATGACTGATCAGTGCGGAATTTGGGTCATTGGCGCTGCGGAGACCTTCCCAGCGGACCAGAGAACGTGAAAGATAACGGATGGCGTCGCTGTAGCGGCCGGAGTCGAAACATACCAATCCCAGGTTATTGAGGATCACTGCGCTTTCGACCAAGTCATTGCGCTGAGCGGTGACATCCAGATCGTGCGCAAGGACCTTTTCGGCTTCCGCAAAGTGGCCTCGTAATGCGTCCAAGGCCGCAACATTTTCCAGCAATTTCTCCAGCTCGGAGCTGGGCGGTTGGGCTTCCGCGCGGCGGACCCAACTCTCAAGCCGTAAAGACTGTGCCTTCGCCAGTTGCCCGGTTTCGAGATACACAGACGCCAGTTGAGAGATCACGCGCGCCAAGGCAAAATGATCCGGGCCCAGAATCCGCTGCCAGATGGCCAGCGACTGCAGGAAACATCGCTCCGCTTCCCGAAAGTTACCGATCTGCTCATAGTAAGTGCCGATGGCGCCGAGTACATACGCGACTGATTTGCCATCCGGCGCGACTTGCTTTGCTGCTTGGAGTGCCGCTTGAAACTCGCGCTCGGCGCGAGTCACATTGCCGGCGAGTTGGAGTTGCTGTGCCGCTTTGAGGTGAGTCTGCCAGTCAGCCGTCTTACCAGAGTCCTCTACCGCCAGACATGGGATGTCGAGGAGGAGTAGCCACATCAGGAATCGCGGAGTCATCGCCACCATGCAACGGCTAAGACGCTCGCGCGAGTTTCCGGTTAGGTGGCTGCTTTTCAAAAACGGGGCAGGCCGTTACAACCTGCCCCAGCCGATCAGAATATGAAGCGGGCCACGATCTGGCCGCTGCGTGGCAGTGCTCCGGCGCCGCCTACCCAGTTAACATACCCATAACCAGAAGACAAAAGGCTGCCGACGCCGTTCAAGCTGTTGCCGTGGACGGTAGGCGAACTGACAAACGTCTCAGCTACCCCAAACCCGCCGCCATCGGCTGGGGTGGAGTAAAAGAGGCGGTTGAAGATGTTCTGGAATTCCGCTCGGACCATGATGGACATTCTCTCCTTGATGCGGAAGGTTCGCCCGAAAGACATGGATTCGGCGGGTTGGCGCTGCCAACGGAAATCGTTGTAGTACGCAGCGGAAGTCCCGAATGTGCCAAAAGGTGGTTCCACCCACGCATTGGGATTGAGCACCAGTTTAGTGGTGGGATCAAAATGCGAGTTGGGATTCACGATGAACAGAGGCTGGCCGGGTACCCGGTCCATGAAGGTATAGCCGCCGCCCCAGATGGCCGGGTTATTGGTCGGTCCCCGTTGTAGGTTCAGGAGCAGATTGTTGGCCGAGGGCGGCGATTGCATGATGGCACCGCTCTGATAGCGCAGAACACCTCCGAAATTCCAATCTCGCAGCACATACGACAGGAACTTGTTCGCGGTTGCCACGCGAGGCGTCGAATACAGATACGAAATCACCAGCTCCTGGGGAATGCTGAAGCCGGAAATCTGCTTATTCTGCGGTATGTTGAACACGTCGTTAATGAGCGGTGGGGACGGGGTGACGTAGGACGTATTGGCGTTAGTGCCGTTAGTCAACTCCTTCTCCCAAGTGTAGGCCACTTGTGTGCTAAGTCCGTGGGAAAGCCGCTTGTTCAATTTCACCTGGAGCGAGTCGTACCAGGTGTCCCCATCCGGAGGCCCGAGGAAGGGCGGGATGCCGTCCCATTGCGGATATGGCCGCAAGGCCTGACCCAGGGTTTGGGTGTTGGGAAATCCCGGGTAGACGTTATTCGGATTAGCCAGATACGGGAAGCGGGCGATAACCGCCGGGTTGTTAATCTGGTCGTTAATCAGTTGCATGTCCGCCTGACTCTGCGTGTTGAGCCCGTACTGCGATAGCAAGCCTTGCGGAGTAAGTGCATTGTAATTCAGCCCAGCCAGCAGGGGCCCCGCAAACCAAGCGCCGCGGTTCCCCACATAGGCGGCATCCACTACCAGGTTGGGCGCAAGCTCGCGCTGGAAGCCGATGCTCCATTGAAAAATGCGAGGGAGCCGGCCGGTATCGGGCGCAATCGAAACAAATGGCGAGGAGGGTGGAATCACGCCGGGCGCGGCCGGAGTCGGAAATTCCGGATTAAAGTTCGGCCAGTGGACCACCGGGTTGCCAAACTTGTTACCGGGCCCATAGGGGTCCCCGTAGGACAATTGCCCCGCCGAGGCGCCATAAGCCGCGGCGGGAATCGAATAGAAGTCCCCGGCACTGCTGTTCAGGCCAGCTTGATCGACCGCACCCGCGTAAGATATGGCGCCTCCGGCGCGGAATACGGTCTTTGGTGTGATCTGGTAGGCCACTCCAAGGTGTGGACCGATGGAAAAGGGGTAGGCATTGGCGAAATTGCAATGGCAGGTAGCCCCATATTCGACGGTGCCAATTCGCCCGCCGATTAAGGAGTTGGGAGCATCGAAGTCGGCATTCTGCATGCGGCCGTACTGCTCGGTCCAAAGGTTCGCGTAATCCCACCGCAGACCATATTCGAGAGTCAATTTACGAGTAACCTTCCAATTGTCCTGGACGTAGAGGCCATAGGAATGCATACCTAGGCGAACATCGGCGGGCGCCGCCGTCGCCACGCTGCTCGTCACACCGAGAAAGAAGCTGGCATACCCGAATCCGCTGCTCGCGGTATTCGCAAAAGGTTGACCGTTTTGCCAGGGGTCGCTGGTCTGCTGGGCGGAAAACTCAAATTGTCCATCGGCGCGACTTTCATTCAAGCTTTGGATACCCTCGAACAGCGCGGTTGCCCCTACCTTATACGTGTGGTTGCCCTTGACCCAGGTCATGGCGGTGTTAAACGTCGGCTTATAATCATGCTGCTCCGGTGTAAGAGTAAAGGCCACTCCAGTATTCGCCGCAGCGGGGAATCCACCGCCGCCGGTCCATCCGCCCCCAATCAGGCTGTACATGCCCGCCATATAGGGGAAGTAGTTACTGACTGCGAAAGGAATCCCATCGGGAAATAGTTGGCTCTGGTTGTAGGCAGGGGCGCTCTGAGGATTGGCAGTTTCCAGATAACCCGCGCCGATGTGCAAGAGGAGAGTGGGAGTGAGCGTGACGTCGTAATTGACGCGCGCGGTATTCGCCAGGGAAGCCTGTGGCTGCAGGGCGGTGTATGGCTCCGGGAAGCCGTTGTTCTCAGGCGAGTTCGTCTCGTTGGCGGAATAGTATATTGCCAGCTTCATCTTCGCGCTGAGGTTTTGATCGATCTTGAGGGATGGGATGGTGGTGTGACGGAAATTCGAATAGGCCGGCGCAGTATAGTTGAACAGCCCGGTCGTGTTGGGCGCCGGAATCATATTCTGGATGATCGCCGCCGTGGGATCCATCCGGCTCATGGGAATTGTGTTATTGGGAAATGGCTGCCGCACCTGTGCGCCGTTCACGGTCGCTTGCGTGCCGGGATCGAATATCTCATTCTGACAAACCTGCTGGCCAAGGGGATCGGGGCCGTTACAGGTGCCAGTCAGCGCGGCGCTGAAATTCCCCTGCCGCTGCGCCGCCGTGGGGACGATGCCATAAGTGTTACTGGTGACCGCACTTTGCCGAAACTGCTCAAAGCTGAAGAAGAAGAAAGTCTTGTCGTGGCCGTTGTAGACCTTGGGAATATCGATCGGCCCTCCTAGCGTGAACCCATAGTCATTCTGCCGGAGCGGGTTGCGGAGGAGTTGATCGTTCTTCGGAGAGCCGATCGGGCCTGCGGTTGTAAATGGCAAGCCGGCATTCAGGGCTTCGTTCACGAAATAGTCGTACGCGCTTCCGTGAATCTGGTTGGTGCCGGATTTCATGGTGTAGTTGAAATACCCACCCGCCGCCTGACCATACTCAGCGGCGAAATTACTAGTTTGGACGGTCACTTCCTGGATGGCTTCCACACCTGCCTGGTTGATTTGGTTCTGTTGCTTGAAAAAGCCGTTGGTGGAGTCCTGGCCCTCGATGTTGATGGATTGGGAGCTAGAAGGCATTCCGTTAATACGAAGGACGGTGTCCGTTGTAATCCGCGCGCCGGGCAATAGCTCTACCGATGCCAGAGGGTTCCGGATATTACCCAAGGCATTGGCACTACCTATGCCGGCCGCGGCGCCGACCAAAGTGAGGATAGGAAGGTCGTCCAACGTCTGGGTGGCTACGTTGCTGGCCACTGCCGCCGTTTCACTCTCCAGCAAAGGAGCGGCGGCTTCCACCGTAACCGATTCGGTGGCCGCGCCGACCTCCAGAGTCGCGTCAATGCGCACGATGGCTGCGACTTCTACGGTGACGCCTGGCCGCAAGAATTTCTTGAATCCCGGTGAAGTGACCGATAAATCGTAACTGCCGGCAGGCAATTGAGCGAGCGTGTAATTGCCGGTATCGGATGATCCCGCCTGATAAACAGCGCTGGTAGCGGTATTGGTAGCCTCCACGGCGGCGTTCGCAATGACAGCGCCAGCCGGGTCAATGACAGTTCCTGTAATGGTGCCTCGGTCGGATTGGGCAAACATCGCCGAAACGACCAGAAAGGACAGAAAGATCGTGCGTAGTCTCATGCAGTCTCCCCGTTCGACAGCTTGAGTGTATCCCCGCCTGGTAATTTCCCAGGTTTGGGGCGCAGTATATATAACTCACACGTGAAGGTCAAGCGGTATACTGCAGTTTTTTTCAGAGTGAAATTGCATGCATCCGCCAGCGAGCAAGCTGTCAGCGATCAGCAGTCAGCTATCAGCTCTTAGCGGGCAGCTTTGGAGCTGGAAGAGATTTCCAGGTGGGGGCAGCTTCCAGATCATACAGAACTGTCGGGCCCACTGAGTTGGAGGGCATGCTGAAGGCGCTCCTGAAACTTAAGAAGCTGAACGCTGATCGCTGAAAGCTGACGGCTTCCGTCTCAAGTATCCTTTGTTGTTCTCAGTGAGGTTGGTTGGATTAGTAGCCCTGCTCGCGCAACCGATCCACTGTCAGTCCCGGTTTCAGGTCCAGTTTGCGCAGCAGCTTTTCTACATGCTTCGCGAGGATATCGCATTCCAGATTGACGCGGGCGCCGGGGCGGTACTCTCCCAGAGTGGTGTTCCGGTAGGTATGCGGAATGATCGCTACGGAGAGCACGCAGGCTTCGAGTGAGGCAATAGTAAGGCTGATGCCGTCGATAGCGATGGAACCTTTATAAACTAGATACGGGTCTAATTCTGCTGGAATTCGTATCTGCAGCCACCAGTTCTCTTCACTCAGGCGATTGAGTGAGAGGAACTCACCAGTGCCATCCACATGCCCCTGCACGATGTGACCGCTCAAGCGGCTGGACGGAGAGAGCGGGCGCTCGAGATTGACATGCGATCCCGGGCGCAAGCCGCCGAGGTTCGAGCGGCGCAGCGTTTCTGGGGCTAAATCCGCGGAAAAGGAATCGGGACGCAGGTCCGTTGCGGTGAGACAGACACCATTGACCGCGATGCTGGCGCCCTCTTGCAAATCCTCGCGTACCTTGTCGCAACGAATGGTTACGCGGGCGGCGGCGGCGCGGCTTTCGAGCGCGCCCACAGTGCCCAGTTCCTCAACAATCCCCGTAAACATTTACGAAGCCTTCCACGGCGAATTCATCGGGGGGAATGGGGTGCACGGTAATGTTGTGCACGGGAATAGCATCCGCGCGGCGGCGCCGCCCGATGCCGCCCGCGAGAGGCAGCGCCTCCAGCCCGCCCAAGATTTTGGGGCCGTAGTAGAAAAAGATGCGATCCACTGAGCCCGATTCGAGCGCCGTCCAATTTACTTTGCTTCCCGCTTCAATCATCAACGAGAGATAGCGCTCTTGAGCGAGCCATGCGACGAGGCCGCGCAAATCGGTGCGGCCGCCCGGCCCATCCAGCACCAGAACGCGAACACCGCGGCTTTCGAGCGTTTTGCGCCGCTCCGGAGAGGATGCCGATGTGGTTACCGCCATCACGTCGCCTTGCGTCCGTGTGACCATTTGCGAATCGAGCGGCAGGCGTAGTTGCGAATCGAGCACGATGCGCAGAAGCGGCCGGCAGCGCGCCAGACCGGTGCGGTCAGTGAGCAGGCAATCATCGGCTAGAACCGTGCCGATGCCGGTGAGTATGGCATCGTGGTCATGGCGGAGTTGCTGCACGTGGGCGCGGGCGCGTTCGCTGGTGATCCAGCCGCGATTGTCGTCCGGGGCGGAGATTTTGCCGTCAAGGGTGATGGCGGTTTTGAGAGTGACCAGGGGCCGGCCGGTGCCCATGAAATGGAAAAACGGCAGATTGAGTTTTCTGGCCTCGCCTGCATACTCGGAGGGCAGTTCCACGCTAACACCGGCCTGGCGCAATTTTGCAAACCCCTCGCCTGCCACTAACGGATTGGGATCGGCAATGGGCGCGACCACGCGTGCGATGCCTGCCTGGATGATGGCGTCTGTGCAGGGCGGCGTGCGGCCGTAGTGAGAGCACGGTTCGAGACTGACATATAGGGTGGCCCCGCGAGCGGAGTCGCCGGCTTGAGCGAGTGCTGCGATTTCAGCGTGCTCCACACCGGCATAAGTGTGATAGCCGCGGCCCACCACCTCGCCTTGGCGCACCACGACCGCGCCCACCATGGGATTCGGGCTTGTCAGGCCGCGCCCCTGGCGCGCCAGATCGAGCGCCTCGCGCATGAAATCCTGTGCCTGTGTCGGGGCCGTCATGAGAACTACTTCTCGAAAATCGAGCTTATGAAGGCATCGGGATCGAAGGGCAGCAGATCGTCTGCCTTTTCGCCCACGCCTATGTAGCGGATCGGCAAATTGAGCTCGCGCGCGATAGCGATGACGATGCCACCCTTGGCTGTGCCATCGAGCTTGGTCAGCACGACTCCGGTTACCCCGGAAGTCTCGGTAAACCTACGCGCCTGTTCGAGGCCGTTCTGTCCGGTAGTTG
Source organism: Bryobacteraceae bacterium (assembly GCA_030041985.1). Taxonomy (GTDB): domain Bacteria; phylum Acidobacteriota; class Terriglobia; order Bryobacterales; family Bryobacteraceae; genus PSRJ01. Next base: position 29,460 of record JASIAM010000193.1, read on the forward strand.
CGTCGAGCACCAGGAGCACTTCGTGGGGCGCGCCGGGAATGATCTTTTTGGCGGTGCGTCCCATTTTCTGCAACTCCGTCATCAGATTTTCCTTGGTTTGCAGACGGCCGGCGGTATCGACAATTACGTAGTCGTACTTGCGGGCGCGCGCCGATTGCAGGGCATCGAATAACACCGCGCTGGGGTCGCTGCCCGCGCTTTGGCGGCTCACAGGGGCGCCCGTGCGCTGGCCCCAGATTTCCAGTTGTTCAATGGCGGCGGCGCGAAATGTATCGGAGGCGCACAATAACACCGAGTGATCTTCCTTCTTGAAACGGTTGGCCAGCTTGCCGATGGTAGTAGTTTTGCCGGAGCCGTTGACGCCCACGACGAGAATGACAGCGGGCGGCTCGGCGACCCGGGCGGGCGCGTGTTCGCTGGACTGGAGGATTTCGAGCAACTGCTCGCGAATTAAACCCTGTAACTGGCCTGCATCATTCAACTGGTGGCGCTCCACGCGGCCCCTTATGGTTTCGAGAATTTCGTTGGTAGTGCGCACGCCCATATCCGACGAGATGAGCGTGTACTCCAGCTCATCCAGCAGATCGGCATCAATCTGTTTCTTACCCTGCAGCGCATCTTCGAGCGCGGAAACGAGGCCGGCGCGGGTCTTCTGGACACCGCTCTTCAGTTTCTCCAGCAGGGACGGCTCTTGCTCGACAGAGCCGAAAAGGGTCTGTATCATAAGCGGTCAGCTATCAGCGGTCAGCTTTCAGCTTAGCAAGCTTGCGGTTAAACGCTGAGCGCTGAAGGCTACTTCGCGGGTTTCAGTTCGGCGTACAACTGGGTGACGAATCGCTGCGTGGTTTCGGCCGAATTGGGCACTTTGGCGTCATAGTCTGCAGTCGGCTTGGCGGCCAGCACTTCCTCCTGGGTCTTGCCCTCCTCGATCAGTTTCGCTACGCGGCCGCGGATGGCGAGGATCATGTCGCGATGGGCCATCACCTCGTTGCGATTGACCATCGGGCCATGGCCCGGGACGATCCTGGTGTTAGGACCGGACCGCGCGAGGATTTGTCCCAGTCCATCGAGCATGCCATTGAGGCTGCCACCATTTGCGCGGTCGATATTCGGATATTGAATGGAGCGGTAAAAGTCTCCGCTCATGATGATGTCGTCGTTGACGAAGCGAACCATGGTGTCGCCATCGGTATGAGCCCTGGGAATGGGAATCAACTGAACTTCTTCGCCATTCATGTGGAAGGTGATGGGGCTATCGTAAGTGATGACCGGTAGGGCCAAGCTCGGGGCGGGCACGCCTGGCTGTCCGTTGGCCCCGGCGTTGGGATGGATGAGCCGGTATCGCAGGTTTTCGCGTGCAACGATCGTGACACCCATTTTGCCCAGGTTTTCGTTGCCGCCGGTGTGGTCGCCATGGACGTGGGTATTGACAACAAATTTGATGGGCTCATTCGAGATCTGCTTAATGGCAGCGACAATCTTGCCGGTAAGCGGCGCGAATTCGTCGTCGACCATGAACACTCCATCCGCTCCGGCTAGAACGCCGATGGTGCCGCCCTGGCCTTCGAGCGTATAAAAGTTGTTTGCCAGCTTAGTGGTTTTGATTTCCACCTTACTGAAATCCTGCTGCCCCTGAGCATGTGCGGCGGTTGCTCCCAGAAGGCTTACGGCCAGCGCCGCAGCACCCGCGAGAATCACCGGCGAACGTTGAATTGGCGTCCTGTTCATCGGAAACACTCCTCTCTCCGGCTTGATAGGATCAGCCGTTTTCGAATCATAACAGGTCCGGGACAGTGCGGCGGAGCGGGTTTCACTCCAGCTTTATGCTAACCGCCGTTCTGCGGCCGCGTCCAATGGACACTATGCGGACATGGTTACAGGCGTTGCGCGCGCTCTTTCGGCGTCCCTACTTCAGCCTGGCCGTTGCCGGACTGCTCACTTTGGGAATCGGAGCAAACACGGCTCTATTTTCGGTGGTCGACACGGTGCTATGGAAGCCGCTTCCGTATCCGGACTCCGCGCACCTGGTGACGATTCTGGAAGCCAGTCCGGCGAGGACTCAGAAAGAAAGCCTGATTGCGCCCGCTGTGCTGGAGGATTGGAACCGCCTGAACCGCACCTTCATCGCTATTTCCGGCTCGTACAGCGACACCGTCACCGATACCAGCGGCCGTGAACCGGAGCGCCTGGCTGCGCGCCGCGTGGCCCCACGCTTTTTTCAGGTCTACGGCACGCGTCCGCTGGTAGGGCGCACGTTCACGGCGGATGAGGAGCGCTCCGGCGGGCCACAGGTAGCGGTGATCAGCTATGGGCTGTGGGAGCGGCGATACGGCCTGGATCCGGTTGTCACTGGCCGCCGCCTCGTGCTGGCTGGGCAAGGCTACACGGTTGTCGGCGTAATGCCGCAAGATTTCGCGGCCGCATCCATTGATATATGGCTTCCGGCACAGATATCCCCGTTTCTGTTGCAGCAGCGTGGCGTCCGGGCGCAGTTCCTTTCCGGGGTGGGCCGGACCAGGCAGGGAGTGACTTTGGAGCAGGCGCGCGCGGACCTCGCCAGCATGCAGAACGCGCTGGGGGAGCAGTTTCCGGCAACGGACAAAGGATGGTCGGCCATTGTTCGCGACATGAAAGTGGCGCGCGTGGGAGACGCGGCGCAGCCCTTGACTCTACTCTTCGGCGCAGTAGGCATGCTGCTGCTGATTACTGTGATCAACGTGGCGGGCCTGGTGGTGGCGCAACTGGACCAGCGCGAACGGGAACTGGCGATCCGCGCCTCGATTGGCGCTACTCGCCGGCAGGTGATCGCGTCGGTGATGCGGGAAATCGGCCTGCTCGCCGCGGCAGGAGCGGTGGGCGGCTGGGCGGTGGCTGCCGGGTGCTTACGCCTTGTGGCTGCGCTGTTTGCCGATTTGCCCCGCATCAACGAACTGGCCATTGACTGGCGCGCGCTGGGATTTGCCATTGCCGCCGGTTTCGCCGGCTCGATCGCGTTCGGGCTCGCGCCAGCCTGGCGGGCCACCAATGCTCAGTGCGCCGCCACATTTCTGCGCGCGGGCCGCGGCGTTGCCGGCAGACGGCACCGCCTCGAGCGCTCGCTGGTCGCCGGGCAGATCGCGGTAACCATGGCGCTGGTGGTTGGGGCGGGATTACTGGTGCGGAGTTTCTACAATCTCAGCCGTGTGGATCTCGGCTTTAACCCTGCGAACGCTTTCCTGTTTCACGTAGGCGCGGGGTGGGATGAGGACCGCGCGCGCATCGGCCGCATGCAAGAGCGGCTGCTTGCGGAAATACAGCGGCTGCCGGGCGTGGAAGCCGCGGGCATCACCAACTTTCTGCCGGCTTCGGGCGCTACTCTGCGCTACCAGGCGAAGCTTGAAGGCGCGGCTGTTACGGAAGATCAAGGCAATTCGCCGGTGGGTGGGCGCACGGTCAGTCCTGGTTATCTTAAAGCGCTGCAGGTGCCGCTGCTCGCGGGCGCGTGGTGCCCGGAATTACGTCTGGATAATCAAGCGGCACCCAAAGCCATGGTGAATCGCCGCTTTGTAGAAGTGTACGGGCGGGGAGCGAACGTAGTGGGCCGCCAAGTCTCGGTCACCGGTTTGTTCTCCTCGGAAATTGTGGGCGTGCTTGGCGATGTGAAGGAAGATGCCGTAAGCGCGCCCGCTAATCCTTACGTTTATAATTGCGCGATGGGCGGGTGGTGGCCCGACCCCGAATACGTGGTGCGGGCCGGGGCCGATCTGCGGGGCGTCATGGCGGCCGTGCGTCAGCTTGTCCGTCAGATCGCGCCCGGCCGCGCGATTTTCGGGGTCCGCACCATGGAAGATGCGCTCGCCGAGGACCTCAACCAGCCGCGCTCCGATACCCGCCTCCTGGGGCTGTTCGCGCTGGCGGCTATGCTGCTGGCAGCGGTGGGCCTGTACGGTCTGGTGACCCAAATGGTCACGGCGCGCCGCCAGGAGATCGGCATTCGCATGGCAATCGGCGCGGACCCGGCGCGCATTGTTCGCTCGCTGGTGATTGGTGCGGGTGGCTTGATCGCTGGCGGAATTGCGGTGGGCACGGTTCTTGTGTTCGCCGCGCGGGGAGTGCTGCGCTCTCTGTTGTTCGGAGTAAGCGCCGCGGATGGCATGAGCATGGTTACGGCTGCACTGTTGCTGGGGGGTGTTTCGTTATTTGCCGCGTTTCTGCCCGCGCGGCAGGCATCCCGCATCGACCCTATCGAGATCCTGCGGGCAGAATAGGGCGATCGCGACCGCGCTTCCCGTGCCGCCCCTCGAGGCGCTATGCTGTCGAAGGACGGGATGAAGGTACCAGGATGGATATTCGCATCGCGGAGTCGCTCGATTGCTGGCTTGGCGTAGCGTGCTCTCCCGTCTCTTCCTTGCCGTAATCCCCTCTCTAATGTTGGGCGGCTGCGGACGCGAAACGGGTTGGTATCCTGTCCCCGCTCAGCAGTCGCTCGATCTGGGCGGCGATCCGGACGGCGTCGGCCCTGCTGTAAAGATGAGCGATGCGGATGCCGATGATTACATCGTTCGCGATATTGGCTACTCCCCAGGAACGTGGCGATGGGCGTTCCGGCATCCCGAATTACGGTTTCGCGTGCCGCGCGGGGATGGCTGGCGCCTGGTCGCGGACATCGCGATACCCGAGGTGACGTTTCGCGTCACGGGCGCGGCTGGCATCAGCTACTTCGTCGATGGGCGGCGATTGGGGATGATCCGGTGCGATCATGCCGGGCAGTACGCGATCGACAAGCCGGTGCCAAACGGCTGGCTTATTGCCGGACCGTATATCCACGTCAGCTTTGATGCCGACCGGCGTTGGATTTCGCCGGATGATGGAGCGGAGCTTTCTTTTCTGGTTTCGCGCGTGGGATTCGAGCCGTAATGCGACAGGTGCTCTCGATCCTGTTCGGCGCGGTTTTCACTATTAGTATGTCGGCAGCTCTCGGTAGCCTGCTGTTGCGCCGTTTGCGTGTCTCGCTTCTGCAGGGAGAAGCCGCATTGTTCGGATTCCTGGCCGGCGCTGCCTGCACCAGCTTGCTGACTTTTTTGTTGTGCTTGATCGGGCAGGCGCGCTGGAGCATTTTTCTGTTTGCCGGGGCGGTGGCGATCGGGGCAGCCTTGTGGCGTGGGTGGCCTCGACCGGGAAATCCAATAGCGGGTCTCAAACATAAATATGCGCTTTATTATCTGATATTTACTGTATATTTTGTAATCTATTTCATCAACGCTTTGGCTCCCGAAGCTAGCCCGGATGGTAGTAGCTATCATCTGGGCAACGTGGCGCACATGTGGCACAGCCATGGGTTCGCGTGGAATTACCACAGCATGTACGCGTATCTCACCCAGGGACTGGAGATGCTATTTCTAGTGGCATTCGCGTTTGGCCGGCATTCGAGTGCTACTTTAATACACTTCACCTTCGAGATTACATTGGCGTTGTTAATCATTTGCTACGGAAGGCGATTTGGATGTTCGCGCGGGGCTCTTTTTGCGGCTGTTCTGGTTTTCGCATCGCCTGTAGCAGGGAAGGCGGGAAGTTCGGCATATAATGATTTGGCTGAAGCTGCGCTCATTTTCGCAGTTTTCTACTTGCTTCAGGCTTGGAATGAGAACAGAGAACGTAACTTACTATATTTAATTGGGTTACTAAGTGGATTTGCATATAGCGTGAAGTATACAGCAGCGCTGGCCTTGTTGTATGCAGCAGGATTCTTGTGGGTTCACTCGCCGGTCCATAACCGTCGGCGCAATCTAACGATCTTTATTTCGGCGGCGGCGGTAGCGATTCTCCCTTGGGTATTGCGTAACTGGATTTGGCTCGGAAACCCTTTGGCTCCGTTCGCCAACCGCTGGTTTCCAAACCCTTACTTCCACCCGGGCATGGAAGCCATGTATCTCTCAGATCTAAGCCAATATCCAGGCGTTCGGCACTGGTGGGAGATCCCGTGGCAATTGCTGGTTCGCGGTCGCGTTACTTCCGGCCTGCTCGGGCCGCTCTTCGTGCTGGCACCGGTCGCGTTGTTGGCTCTCAGACATCGCCAAGGGAGGCAATTGCTGGTAGCGGCAGCATTGTTTGCCATTCCAGCGTGGTTCAACACGGGTGCCCGGTTTCTGATTCCGGCACTTCCCTTCGTGTCACTGGCCCTGGGACTGGCACTGGAAACTGCCGGTTCGGCCCTAGTGGTGATCGCGCTGGTTCACGCCATTGCCGGCTTACCCCCGGTGAGCGCGCTCTATGCGGATCGCAATGCCTGGCGTGTTGCCTCTTTCCCGATTGCCGCGGCGCTGCGATTCGAGCCGGAATCGAAATATCTCACCGAGCACCTCAAGGATTACTCGATGAAGGCAGCCATAGAAACCCTAACGCCGCCGAATGCGAAGATCTTTTCCTTGGATTCAGTTCCGCAGGCATATATCAACCGGACGTTCCTGATCGGGTATGAGTCGGCCCTCGGAAACTTCGGTATGGATCTACTGGCGACGCCTCTCGACCGCAACCTTCGCCCCAGCGAGCGCCAGAGATTCCGCTTTTTGCCGGTAGCGACACGCGGAGTGCGGGTTGTAGAGACTGCGGACGAACCTGCGTTTTGGGCCGTCAACGAGATACGCGTCTATCGTCAGGGTAGGGAATTGCCACGGTCGGGTTCGTGGCGGGTGAGCGCATGGCCTAACGGCTGGGATGCCCAGCTCGCCTTTGATAACTCCTATGCCACCCGCTGGTCGAGCTGGCAAAGCATGTGTTTTGGTATGTCTCTGTCCATTGATTTCGGGCAAACTCAAGTAATTGACGAGGTAATACTGGATCATGCGCCGGTAGCCAGTGCTAAAGTTCAAGTGGAAGTTATGGACGACCGCTCCCGCTGGGTGCCGCTAACCGATAGTAACGATACGTCGCCGCTCGATACGCCTGCGGGGCTGCGGCGGGCCGCCAGCTTGGCGTTGCGAACACGAGGGATCGGCTATCTGCTGGTACACGATTCGGACTTCTTCGCCGCTGACCTGCGCCGTTATGAGTCCTATTGGGGTGTTACGGAACTGCACCGCGGCGAGCACGCCTCTTTGTATTTGATCAATTTAAATTAAGGCTTGCTCGAAGGCAGCCAGACTGGTGGTTTTCAGCCAATCCGCTTCTGGCCGTCTGAGCGCATCTCATTAATAAATCAGGAGTTGTATTCTGGCATCAGCCGTGCTTATGGCGGGTGGGATCTTAGTAATGAGGCTGCATCCCTGGATAGTCACGATGGTTGCTGCGGCATTGGCCGCTCGCGCCGTGCTTGCCCAGGGTCCGCCGAATGGCCCCGATGATCTTAGACGCGGCATCGCGCGGATCAGTTATCTGAACGGCGATGTTTCCATTCAACGCGGCGACTCCGGCGAGTGGGTAGCCGGAATTGTGAATGCTCCGCTTGAGACAAACGACCGTATCTCCACGGGAATGAACGCCCGTACGGAAATCCAATTTGATTCCGGGGACATTCTACGAATTGGGGGCGGCGCAGACATCACCTTAACTGACATTGAGGTCAATCGGTACCTAATCGCGGTAGGCCGGGGAATGGTGACCTTTCGCCTCTTGCGGGCTTCCAATGCCGATATTGAAGTGGATACTCCAGTTGCATCCATACGTCCTTCTAAAATGGGGAGTTATAGGATTTCGGTGAGTGATGCGGGAGAGGCCCAGATCACCGCCCGCTTTGGCGATGTCGAGGTGTTCACGCCCAAAGGTTCGCAGTGGCTCAATGCCGGGCAAACGATGGTAACGCGAGGAACGCCGTCCGACCCGGAGTTTCAAATTGTGCAAGCCAGTGGACCGGACGATTGGGACCGGTGGAATGACAGCCGTGATCGCCCGATTGCCAACTCGCCCAGCCAGCGGTATGTCCCTCCGGGCGTTTATGGGGCGGAGGACTTGGATCCATACGGGAACTGGGTGAATGTGCCGCCTTATGGCACGGTTTGGCAGCCCACAGTGCCTGTCGGTTGGGCACCGTACCAATCGGGGCGATGGGTGTGGCTCGATTGGTATGGCTGGACGTGGGTGAGCTATGATCCGTGGGGTTGGGCGCCTTACCACTACGGCCGCTGGTTCTTTTCGCCAGCCTTTGGATGGTGCTGGTATCCGGGGGCGATTGGTGTTCCACACTATTGGTCTCCGGCGCTAGTGGCCTTTTTCGGGTTTGGCGGCGCGGGAGTTGGATTCGGATTCGGCAATATCGGCTGGGTGCCATTGGCTCCTTATGAAGTGCTGTACCCGTGGTGG
>JASIAM010000194.1 GCA_030041985.1 Bryobacteraceae bacterium
AAAATGGCGTGCGGCCGCATTTGACGAATTCTTCACGAATGCTGCTGGCGCGGTTTTTCAAAGTGCATCCGGGGTACCTGGTGGATGATCCGGAAGGGTTTCAGAATGAGCTGATTTCAGATGTGGGCGCGCTTGAGGACAAGCTCGATTTGTGGCTGGTGAGCGGGGCAGAACGGTTCCGGCGCGATCCGGAGCTGCACCATGCATTATTGGCGGTGGCGCGGCATGCAGATTCGCGGCTGTGCGTGATCCTGCTGGGCGAGATTCTGGAGAATCCGGGTCTGGCCGAGCGGTTGATGGAAGTATTGAAGCCGGAGCCCGCGGGGGCTTCGGCAGAAAAGGCTTTGGCGGAAAGAAGGAACGCGAGGAGGCACTTATGAACTGGGTGGATTTCTATCTCGTCTGCTTCCTGGTGGGTTTCGGCCTGAGCGCATTGGCGCTTTTGGCCGGCAGTGTTCATTTGCATTGGCCGCACGTGCATCTGCCGCACGGCGCGCACGTGCCGCACGGGGCGCAGGGTTTTAAGGGCGGACAGATGCCATGGTTCAACTTTGGCACGATTGCCGCGTTTCTGGCGTGGTTCGGTGGCACAGGCTATCTGCTGGAGCGGTATTACAGCGTGTGGTTCGTGGCGGCACTGGCTTTTTCCACGCTAAGCGGCCTGGCAGCCGCGTCGGTAGTGTTCTGGTTTCTGGCGAAGGTGCTGGTGGCGCATGAGGCCCCGCTCGATCCGGCCGATTATGACATGACCGGTGTCCTGGGCCGTTTGAGCATACCGATACGCCAGGGGGGAACCGGAGAACTGATCTATTCGCAGGAAGGCACACGGCGGGTCGCGGGCGCGCGCAGCGAGGATGGCATTGCCATTCCCAAGGGCGCAGAGGTGATGGTAACGCGCTATGAAAGAGGGATCGCCTACGTGCGCCCGTGGGCCGATCCGTTAGAGGACTAGGAGTCGCAGCGTATGAACGAGACAACAGTAGTAATTGCCGGCCTGATGTTGTTGGCAATTCTGTTCCTGATGGCCGTCTTTGCCAAGCTGTTTCGCAGGGCCGGCCCGCATGAGGCGCTGATTGTGTACGGTTTTCGCGGCACGCGGGTAGTGAAGGGGCGCGGCACGGTGATCTTCCCGATGGTGGAGAGCAGCCGCGGGTTGTCACTGGAGCTGATGTCGTTCGATGTGGCGCCGCAGCAGGATTTGTATACGCGCCAGGGAGTGGCGGTAACGGTGGAGGCGGTGGCGCAGATCAAGGTGAAGTCGGATCCGGAATCGATCCTCACCGCGGCGGAGCAGTTTCTCACTAAGGCTCCCGACGAGCGGGAGGGTCTTATTCGCCTGGTGATGGAAGGCCACCTGCGCGGCATCATTGGGCAACTCACGGTGGAGGAGATTGTCAAACAGCCGGAGATGGTGGGCGAGCGGATGCGATCGACCTGTGCGGATGACATGAACAAAATGGGCCTCGAGGTCATTTCTTTCACGATTAAAGAAGTCCGCGACAAAAACGAATACATCAGCGCGATGGGCCGGCCGGACGTGGCGCGGATCAAGCGCGATGCCGATGTAGCGGCGGCGGAAGCGGAGCGCGACACCGCGATCAAACGCGCCGAAGCCGCGCGCGAAGCCGCCATCGCCAAGGCCAGAGCCGACCAGGAGCGCGTGCTCGCGGAAACGCTTTCGCTCACCAAGCAGGCGGAAGCGCAGCGGGACCTCGATATCAAGAAGGCGGAATACGACGAGACCGTGAAAAAGCAGCGGGCACAGGCAGACAAAGCCTACGAGATCCAGACGAACGTTATGCAGCAGCAGGTGCGCGCGGAGGAAGTGACCATTCACCAGGTGGAAAAAGAACACGAGGTGAAAGTGCAGGAAGCGGAGATCGCGCGCCGCGATCGGGAATTGACGGCGACGGTGCTCAAGCAGGCCGAATTCGAACGCAGGCGCATCGAAACCCTGGCGGAAGCGGAACGGCAGCGGCTGGTGGCGGAGGCCGAAGGCAAAGCGGCGGCGATCCGCGCGCAGGGCGATGCTGAAGCCGAGATCATCTTCAAGAAGGGAGAGGCGGAAGCCCGGGCTATGAATGTGAAGGCCGAGGCTTACCAGCAATTCAACCAGGCGGCCATTGTGGACAAGTTGATCAGTAGTATGCCGGAAGTGGTGAAAGCGCTGGCAGCGCCTCTGGCCAACGTGGATCGCATTACGGTGGTCTCTACCGGCAATGGCGATTCGGCGGGGATGAGTAAGATCACTGGGGATATGACCAAGATGGCGGCGCAAATCCCGGCGCTGTTTGAAACGCTTTCGGGGATGCCGCTCCAGGAATTGTTCGCTAAGGTGCGGCTGATTGGCGATCCAGCGGCCAAGCCAAATGGCAACGGGTCCGAAAAATCAAAGAGCGCGCAAGCGTAGAAAAGGAGTAAATATCATGGCACTTTTAGAGAGAGTTTCGACCCTGATTCGGGCCAATCTCAATGAACTGATCGACAAAGCGGAAAATCCGGAGATTATGATCAAGCAGGTGATTCTCGATATGGAGAACCAGTTGCTGCAGGTGAAAACGCAGGTAGCGGTGGCGATTGCCGATCAGCACGTGCTGGAAAAGAAATCGCACGAGAACGAGGAGAACGAACGGCAGTGGCGGCGCCGCGCGGAAAAGGCGGTGGATCAGAATGACGATCCGCTGGCCCGTTCGGCGCTGGAGCGCTCGATGAGCTACAAGCAATTGGCGGAGAGTTTCCGGCAGCAGGTGGAGGATCAAAAAACGCAGGTGGAGAACTTGAAAAGTGCTTTGCTAAAACTGCAGCAGAAGCTGGACGAAGCCCGCGCGAAAAGCGATCTGCTAATCGCGCAGCATCGGCGCACTCGGGCAATGCACAAAGCAGGCGAGGCCGGCCGCACGATGGGAGGGGACTCCCACGCAGCGGCCTTCGATCGCATGAAAGACAAGGTGCAGCAGCACGAGGCGGTGGTCGAAGCGGCTTCCGTATTGTTGGACGACGACCTGGAAGATCGCTTTTCCAAGATGGAAAAAGAGAGCGAGGTGGACCGGCTGCTGGAGGAGTTGAAGGCCAAGCGGCGAGCGTGAGAGTGAAGCCGCGCGCCGCAGGGGTAGGGTTCAGGAGTGGCGCTATTTCCCGGCGTGGCAGCCGTGGGAGGCCTGTGCGATCTCTTCGAACAGGCGTGCCGCTCCTTCGCCGGTGAGCGTGCGGATTACGTGGCTCTGCCCCTTTTCCACTGTCATGCTCACCGTCATGCCTTGGGCACGAAAGGTCGCGGCCTGCTGCTGCATCTCATCGCGCCAGCCGGTATCGAGTTCGCCCGCGTGCATGTAGATGCACATGTTTGCGAGCGTGGCCACACGCTGCGGCGTGGCATCCGGCAGGTATCCGGGGAACCCGGTTACTGAGAGGAAATATTGCGGATACAATGCCGCAATATGAAACGCGCTCAGCCCGCCATTGGACATTCCCGCGATGTGGAATTTGTTATCGCGGATCTTGTATTCGCGCAGAAGCTGGTCGAGGAAGGCGGGAAAAACGCGCGCGCCCTCTTCAAAGAACAGGCGCCCGCCGGGGGCGGCGGGAATGATGACGATATAGCCGCGCCGCTGCGCTTCGGCGGCCCAATTCTGCATCAACGTAACCATCACCATATCGTTGGTCTGCGCTCCGGGAGGGAAGGCCAGCACCGCGGGATAAGCTTTCTCCGTGTCGTAGTCTTTGGGTAAGACGACTTTGTAGTACAGGGACATTCCGGCGATGGTGGCGCTTTTGTCGAGTACTTTGGCGAATAGCGTTTGACTGGTTGCGAGAAGCGCGAGGGCGGCGCAGGGGGAGAGACGCGGCATGTCTGATTCTACTGCGGGGCGTCGGCCTGAAGAACAGGCCTCGTCGAGTATCATCAGATATATGGCTTGGCCGGATCGGATTGTGATTGATCCCGAAATCCTGGTGGGCAAACCGGTGGTTCGCGGCACTCGACTAGCCGTTGAGTTCATTTTGGATCTGCTCGCCGCCGGAGAGCAGGAGGGTGACATCCTAGCTAATTATCCGGGGCTCACTCGCGAAGACATCCGGGCATGCCTGGCCTATGCGAGTTATCTCGCTCACGAGTACAAGGCTTATCCGCTCCCCGTCTGAATGCGACTTCTCGCCGATGAAAACTTCCCGCTGTCTTCTGTGATAGCGCTGAGACAGGCAGGTCACGATGTGACGTGGGTGCGGACTGATTACGCCGGGGCGAAAGACCTGGCTTTTGGAACTAGCAGAGGCCGAAGGCATGGTCCTGCTGACGCTCGACAAAGATTTCTGGCAGCTTGCGATCCAACGGAACAGACCGCTTGAACGGTGTGGCGTAATCCTCTTTCGTGTCCATCCAGCGACTCCACAGAACGTAACGCCATTGGTGCTCCGCACTCTGCGCATGGAACAAGAGTGGCGAGGACATGCCAGCATAATCACTACTGATGGGTTGTTGACAGTGCGATCACATCGCCCCAAAGCAAAATGACGGTACAGAGGGCCCGCTCGGGCACGCGCGTTATGACACGATAGAGGCAAGATGTCCGAGAAGATTGCGGTTTTCGATACTACTTTGCGGGATGGAGAACAGGCTGCCGGCACGCGGTTGGGCAGCCACGAGAAGCTTATGATTGCCCGGCAACTGGCGCTGCTGGGGGTGGATGTGATCGAGGCTGGCTACCCTGCCTCTTCTCCTGAGGATGCGGAAGCGGTCCGGCTGATAGCTGAAGAGGTTGAGGGCCCGGCGATTTGCGGGCTTTCGCGGGCCGTCGCGGCGGATATCGAGGCTTGCGGAAAGGTCTTCTCTAAAGCGCGCCGGCCGCGCATTCACACCGGTATCGGCGCGTCCGATATTCACATCAGCGGCAAGTTTCAGGACGAGCGCTACGGCCGCACGCTGGCGGAAAAGAAGATCACCATTCTGCAGATGGCCGCGGATGCCGTGAAGCGCGCGCGCGAGTATACCGGTGACGTGGAATTTTATGCCGAAGATGCCGGCCGCGCCGACCCTGCCTACTTGTTCGAGATGCTCGAAGCGGTGATTGATGCGGGCGCCACGGTGGTCAACATCCCCGATACCACGGGCTATACGGTGCCGGAGCAATACGGCGGGCTGATCCGCAGTATCCGCGAGAATGTGTCCAATATCGGGCGGGCTACCATCAGCGTGCATTGCCATAACGATCTGGGCATGGCGGTGGCGAACACTTTGTATGGCGTTCGGAACGGCGCACGGCAGGTGGAAGGCACCATTAACGGCATCGGCGAAAGAGCCGGCAATGCCGCTTTGGAAGAGATCATCATGGCGCTCCGCACGCGCGGCGACTATTTCGGTTTCGATACCAATATAAAAACTCGGGAATTGCAGCGCACCAGCCGCCTGGTGGCCGATATGCTCGGTATCAAAGTGCCTCCCAACAAGGCGGTCGTAGGGGGCAATGCGTTTGCCCACAGCTCCGGTATTCACGTGGATGGGTTTCTAAAAGAGCGGCAAACTTATGAGATCATGCGGCCCGAAGATGTGGGGATCGAGGAAAGCCGTGTTGTGCTGACCGCGCGCACGGGCCGCCATGGGCTGCGAGACCGGCTGCACAAGCTGGGATACTCACTTTCGCAGGAAGATCTGGATCAGGCTTACCAGCGGTTCCTGACGATTGCCGACAAAAAGCAGGAGGTTTTCGACGAAGATCTGCTGGCAATCGTGCGCGATGAGATTCATCCCGTGGGCGCAACTTACCAGCTCGAGTATCTGCACATTTACAGCGGTACGTCGGCCATTCCCACGGCAACCGTGAGAGTGCGGTGCCAGTTCGCGGCAGGAGATGCCGAGGGTGGCGATGGCGCGACGCGCGAAGGCGCAGCGATTGGCGATGGTCCGGTGGACGCCGTTTGTAAGGCGCTTTCATCAGTGACTCAGACGACCGCCCGCTTGGTGACTTACGAGATTCACGCGGTGACCAGCGGCACGGAGGCTTTGGGCGAGGTTATGGTGCAGCTTGAAGAACGAGGCTTGCGGG
>JASIAM010000195.1 GCA_030041985.1 Bryobacteraceae bacterium
GAAGAGATGAAGATGGTGCCCTACAAGGTGACTCGCGGCGATTCGAACGACGCGCGCGTGGAGATTTCGGGCAAGAAGTATTCGCCACCGGAGATTTCCGCCATGATCCTCACCAAGCTCAAGGAAGCGGCGGAGTCCTACCTGGGCGGCAAAGTGACCGAAGCCGTCATTACCGTACCCGCCTACTTTAATGACGCGCAGCGCCAGGCCACCAAGGACGCCGGCAAAATCGCCGGTCTCGATGTCAAGCGCATCATCAACGAACCCACTGCCGCGGCACTCGCTTACGGCCTCGACAAGAAGAAGAACGAAACCATCGCTGTCTACGATTTCGGCGGGGGTACCTTCGATATCTCCATTCTGGAAGTTGGCGAAGGCGTGGTGGAAGTGAAGTCCACCAACGGCGATACCCACCTGGGCGGCGATAATATCGACCAGCGCATCATCGACTGGATCGTCTCCGAGTTTAAAAAGGAAAACGGCATCGATCTGTCGCGCGACCAGATGGCCCTGCAGCGCCTCAAAGAGGCTGCCGAAAAGGCCAAAATGGAGCTTTCCACTCTGCTCGAGGCCGAAATCAACCTTCCTTTCATCACGGCCGATGCTTCTGGCCCCAAGCACCTGCAAATGAAGCTCACCCGGTCGCGCTTTGAACAGATGGTCGAAGATATCATTCAGCGCTCGGTCGGCCCCTGCAAGCAAGCGATGGCGGATGCCAGTGTAACGCCGTCGCAAATCGATGAGGTCGTTCTGGTGGGCGGCCAGACTCGTATGCCGCGCATCCAGCAACTCGTCCGCGAATTGTTCGGCAGGGAGCCTCATAAGGGCGTCAACCCGGATGAGGTTGTGGCGGTCGGCGCGGCGGTACAGGGCGGCGTTCTGGGCGGAGAAGTCAAAGACGTTCTGCTCCTCGACGTAACCCCGCTGTCGCTGGGCATCGAGACCCTGGGCGGCGTCTTTACCAAACTCATCGAGCGCAACACCACCATCCCCACGCGGAAGAGCGAGACTTTCTCCACGGCTGCGGACAATCAGCCGTCGGTCGAAATCAAGGTCTTCCAGGGCGAGCGTGCCATGGCGCGCGACAACCGTCTGCTGGGCGTATTCCAGCTCGGTAACATCCCGCCAGCCCCGCGCGGCATCCCGCAAATCGAAGTGACTTTCGATATCGATGCTAACGGTATCCTCAACGTTACCGCCAAGGATCGCGCAAGCAACAACGAGCAGAAGATCACCATCACCTCCTCTTCCGGCCTTTCCAAAGACGAAGTCGAGAAGATGGCTCGGGATGCGGAATCGCATGCCGCCGAAGACCGCAAGATGCGCGACACCGTGGAAGCCAAAAACCGCGCCGACGCCATGGTCTTCAACGTCGAAAAAACCCTGAAGGAGCACCGCTCCAAGATCAGTGAAGCGGAAGCCAAGGAGATCGAAGCGGCTATCGAAGAAACCAAGAAGGCCATCGCCGACAACGATCCCGATCGCATCAATTCGACCATGGACCGCCTGACCAGCGCCAGCCACAAACTGGCGGAAGCCATGTACAAGGCGACCGCGCAGCAGCCCGGCGGCAGCCAGCCCGGCGGCAGCCAGCCCGGTGGCCAAGCCCCGCCTCCCGGCGAAGGCCATGACGGGGGCAAGAAAGATGACGTAGTCGACGCCGAATTCGTCGATGTAGACGACAAAAAGTAAAAGAAGCTCTCAGCGGTCAGCTTTCAGCCATCAGCTAGCTGACCGCTGATCGCTGACAGCTTTTATGCCCACTGCTTCCAAGCACGATTATTACGAAACCCTCGGCGTAAGCCGAAGCGCCGATGCGGACGAAATCCGCAAAGCCTACCGGAAGCTCGCCCGCAAATACCACCCCGACTTGAACCCGGGTGACAAATCCTCTGAAGAGCGGTTTAAAAATGTGCAGGAAGCTTACGATGTACTGAGCGATTCCAAAAAACGGCAGATGTACGATCAGTTCGGGTTCTACTCCGAAAGCGGCTTTGCAGGACCCGGCAACGCCGGGGGTGGCCAGCGTGCGCCCAACATGGACTTCGGCGGGTTCGATTTTTCGGACCTTTTTACCGGTGGCCCAGGAACCGCCAGTAGCGCTGGAACCAGCAGCGGCGCTGGCAAGCGACCCGAGGGCAGCGGCTTCCGCGATATCTTCTCTCAATTTTTCGGGGGCCGTGCCTCCAAGGAAGAATCACCGGAAAAGGGCAGCGATCTCGAATATGTAATGGATATTGATTTCTGGCAGGCCATTCGCGGCACGCAGGCGCGCCTCGATATCACCCGCTACGACGTTTGCGCCACCTGTCACGGGTCCGGCAAAGCATCCGGTTCCGGCGAAATTACCTGTCCCGAGTGCAAAGGCACCGGAAAAGTTACCCAGATGGCCGGCGCCATGCGTTTCGAATTGACCTGCCCTCGCTGCGGCGGGTCGGGCAAGCTCGGCAATACCTGTCCCACCTGCGGCGGCGAAGGCCGTGTGGCGCGTACGGAATCGGTCGAGGTACGAATTCCGGCTGGCGCCCGTAACGGTTCCCGCCTCCGCGTCCCTGGTAAGGGCAACGCCGGCACCATGGGGGCCCCCCCGGGCGACCTGTATATTACTACTCGCGTCGAAGAGCATCCTTTCTTCCATCGCGAGGGCGACAATGTCGAAATCAAGGTGCCGCTCTCGGTTTGGGAAGCGGCCCTCGGCGCCAAAATCGAGGTGCCCACTATCGACGGCCGCGCCCAACTTAAGATCCCTCAGGGCACTAAGAATGGCCAGCGGTTTCGCCTGCGCGAAAAAGGAGTGGCGAACTCGCGCACCGGCGTGCGCGGCGATCAAATCGTCGAAGTCGCAGTCGAAGCCCCGGATCCCCGCGATGAACGCACCCGCGAACTGCTGCGCGAAATGTCGCAGTTGCATCCCGAAGATCCTCGCGCCGCGATCTGGTCTCAGGTGTGATCCATATGGCCAAACAAAAATCGCCCGGACACAAGCCAAAAGCCGCCGCCTACATGATTTCCGCTGTGGCCGAACAGTATCAGATTCATCCGCAAACCCTCCGCCTCTACGAACGGGAAGGTCTGCTAAAACCTTCGAGAAGTGAAGGCAACACGCGCCTCTATACAGAGGAGGACCTGGAGCGGCTGGAGGTGATCCTCCACCTCACCCGCGATCTGGGGGTCAACCTCGCTGGTGTCGAGATCATTTTGAATATGCGCCAGAAAATGCGCGAAATGCAGTCCCAGATCCAAGAGTTCGTCGCTACTTTGAACCGCGAGTTGGCCGCCCATGTGCACCCCCCCGAACCTGTCCAGCACAACTGGCTCATTCCGGTGATTAACGCCCGGCCGCCTGCCTCCGGCAACCGCCGGAACCCCAGATGACAGCGCCCGTCAGCAGAGCCACTGCCGGGTACATCGTTCCGTTCCTGATTTATGTGGCAATGATCGCTCTACCCTTGCCACCCCAGGTCCTTTTCCCCGTCCGTTTCGTGCTTGTCCTCGCGGCGATCCTGGTGTTTTCCCGGCCCTATCTCTCTTTCAAGCCTTCGCAAACCCTGGCCAGCATTGGTGCCGGAATCGCCGTTTTTGTGATTTGGATCGGCCCGGACCTTCTATTCGGTCCCGGATACCGCCATTCCTGGCTCTTTTTTGGCGGCCCAAGCAGTTCTCTCTCGCCGGCTAGCGAAAATAATTCGTTTTTCCTGGTTGTCCGCGTGCTCTCGAGTGTTGCCCTCGTGCCGGTGTTCGAAGAACTCTTCTGGCGCGGATGGCTGATGCGCTGGCTCATCAATCAGGACTTCTTGAAAGTGCCTCTGGGCGCCTATCAAGTGGGCGCTTTTTGGCTGGTTGCCGTCCTGTTTGCTTCCGAACATGGCCCTTACTGGGACGTCGGCCTCATCACGGGAGTTATTTACAACTGGTGGATTGTGCGGACCAAGAATCTGGCCGATTGCATCCTTGTGCACGCGGTGACCAATGGTGCGCTGGCCGCCTATGTGTTAGCCGCGGGCCAGTGGCAATACTGGCTATAACCAAATCCCCGCTGGCCGCATCCAATAAGATGACAGGACCAGAAGTTTCCTTCTCCCCTGTCGGTGGCTCCGTCACCAGAAGCGGTTTGTCGGGCCCCGCGGTGCGGAGCCACCTTCCTATTTATTCCCGCATGTTACATTCTGGACATGACTCGCGCCCTTGGCCTCGGCGACCTGGTGCTATGGAACATCGTCACGGTAGTGGGGTTCCGCTGGGTGGCGGTCGCGGCACACACCGGCCCGGGGTCAATCCTTCTGTGGATCTCTGCGGGGCTGCTTTTCTTTGTTCCTTCAGCGCTGGTGATTGCCGGTCTCTCCCGCCGCTATCCGGAAGAAGGCGGCCTCTACGTCTGGACGCGTGAGCTCTTCGGTCCCTGGCATGGGTTCTTTTGCGGCGCGTGCTATTTTCTGGCAAATCTGTTCTACCTCCCCACGCTTCTGCTCTCCGGGCTGTCGATGGCTGCGGTGGCCTTCGGCTTCGGCCAGGACAAGTGGGTGATGGTCGGTCTTTCGCTGACTATCATTTGGGTGATGCTGGGGACAAACCTGGTGGGAGTGAACGTCGGGAAATGGGCGATCAATCTGGGCGGTATTACGACCTTTCTCGTAGGCGCCCTTCTGATGCTGGCCTGCGTGTTCGCCTTGTTCCACGGTGGATTTGCCACGCAAGATATGGGGACCGGGCTTATGCCGCACCTCGATTGGCAGAAGCTGAATTTCTGGTCGCAGATCGCCCTGGCATTCACCGGGCTGGAATTGGCTCCGATCATGGCCGGAGAAATCCGCGATCCGCGGCGCACCATCCCGCTCGCCGCCTGGATATCCGGAGCCGCCACCTCGGCCTTCTACGTCGGAGGGACGGTGGCGATGCTCGCCCTGGTCTCAGCCGAGCACATCGATATCATGGCGGGCGTAGTCCAAGCCGGACAAGCGGCCGGTGCGCGCCTCGGCTGGATCGGCTTTCCGGCCGCGATCGCCATTCTCATGCTGGTGGGCACGGCTGGCGGATTCAGTTCGTGGTTGAGCGGTTGCGCACGATTACCCTTCGTGATCGGAATCGATAAATTTCTGCCGCCGGCGTTCGCGCGCCCCCATCCGTTATGGGGAACACCGTATTGGGCATTGCTTGGCGAGGGCGCAATCTGCAGTTTGTTCGTCGTGGTTATGACTCTGGGTGAGAGCCTGCGGGCGGGGTACCAGATTCTGGTGGATCTCACCACGGTGACCAGCCTCTTTCCCTTTCTTTACATCTTCGGCGGTGGCTGGAAATGCGGGTTTCCCGTGAGCGCAGTCTGCGGGCTGGCGGTCACTGTTCTCGCCATCGGATTGGCTTTCATCCCGCCGGAAGGCGCTTCTTTTTGGTATGAAACCAAGCTGGTCTGCGGGTGCGCCGCCCTGGTAGTTGCTGCGCGCCTGAATTTCAATTACGCGCTGCGGAAGAGAAGCCGCTCCGGCGTTACTGCTGAAAAATTTCCGCCCGCGTGAGTTCGAGCCGGGGATCGATCAGCCAGATATGGGGAACGCCTTTCTGATCGAATTCTTCCAGTCTCTCCAGCATCTGGCTCATGCGGTCGCCATCGACATACTCTACGTCCGGATCGTAACTGGTGTTCAAATACTCTTCGAGCGGTATCAGACTACGATCCTTATTTCTTCTTCGCCGCGGCCGCGTCTTTGAGGGCTTTCAGATGCGGCAGGTCGCGGTCTTCCTCGTGACAGGCGGCTTCGCGAAGCTCGAACTTTTCGCGCCGGATGGGAAACGCGGCCGTCCAGGGACGGGTGTACACAACCGGATCGTTGACGGTGGCTTCGTAGTTGAGCGTGTCGGGACCCGCTGGAGTGTACCGTTCCACCACGTGCTCGGCATAGCTTACGATTTCGCCGGCCTCGTTCAGCCAGGTTTTGCCGTTGAAGTTGGTGGTATCGATCACCAGTGTGTCGCCTTCCCAGTGTCCGACGGAATCGCCCTGCCATAAGCGGACCGTGTCGGGAAGGTGCGGACGCCCATCGAGCGGCACAATGCGCCAAGCCACGCGCTCATGCAGAAACACGATGTACTCAGGTGTCTGAATGATTTCGAAGCCTTCCGGAATCCACAGCGACCTGGGGACGCCAGCGGGGAAACAGTGAGCGGTCGGATCGTCATAGCCACGTTCCGTGAGATTGCGGCTCGCCCGCTCCTGAACGGCCCAAGGCTGCATCGGCAGTTTTCCATCGGGCGGATCGATGATGAAGCGTTTTCCTCGGCGTCTTTCCAACCCCTGGTTGGCGCCGGGGGAGTTGGATTCGTAAAAACCCTGCAGGTCCGGTTTGCCATCCGCCGTGCGGCGAATATTGGCCACGGTTTTCGCCGCGGCGTTGCCGATTCCTGATGCGGGCACATGCGGGGCAGCGGTGTCCGTGAACTTCGCAGGCGGGGCGCCGTTGCCTGGATACCAGGTCCGGTCCTCGCGTGTGAATAGCCCATTCGCCTCTTCAACTTCGTCCTGGCAGGCGTACTCAAAAAGCCTGTTCCGGTCGGTTCGCCGGTGCAAAGCAATATTCATGGTCCACGGTTTGCTGAAAACCTTGGGATCTTCGAGGGTCGCTTCGTATTGAATAGTGTCGCGATCGGTCATGCGGTATCGCTCAACCACATGGAGCACGTCACTATGAAAATCGCCCGCCATGTCGAGCCAGGTTTTGTCATTAATGTCGCTGACGTCCACAACCAGTGTGTCGCCTTCCCAATGGCCGCGTGAATCGCCCATCCAGAACTTCTCGTCAGCCGGGTGAGGAGAGCCGTCCATGTAGATCAACCGGTAATCCAGCTCCCATTCGAACGCCATGGTGATGGCTTTGGCGTTTTGGAAAATCTGGAACGGAAAGTCGAGGTACATCACTCGAGGCACACCGGGTATGTAGCACTTCCCCAGCGGATCGGTCTTCTGCCGGTTCTGAAAGTTCTCCACCTTCTGTTTGGCGGCCCACGGCTGATAGGGAATTGTGCCGCCGGCCACAACCGATAGGCCGGCCAGCATGTTGAGACTGGCGGCGTGATCCTCGAGATCGGCTGACGCGCTGCCGGACGCCTGCCAGAT
Source organism: Bryobacteraceae bacterium (assembly GCA_030041985.1). GTDB lineage: Bacteria > Acidobacteriota > Terriglobia > Bryobacterales > Bryobacteraceae > PSRJ01. Next base: position 7,106 of record JASIAM010000195.1, read on the forward strand.
GCCCTGCAAGTCCGGCTTGCCGTCTGCGGTACGCGGTAGAGGCTTTTCGTTACTACTGATCGTACGCGCAGGAGCGGCAGTGAGCGCTGTTGAAAGGGCAATCGCAGTAATCGCAGCTAGAAGATTGGTATGCATTATTACTCTCCGGGTTGGCGTGTGCGAATACTTCCGGGTCGTGGTCCACTGCCGGGTGGACGCACTAAGAAGTATATCAGGCTATGGGCGGCGGGGCGCGGGAACTGGATTGCTATTGTTTAGCGGGCCGCTGGGGAATCAGCTCCGCTTTCCTGGCATTGCCCAGCGAAAAATCGGCGTCCGAGAAACTGGCCCGTTCTATGCTCTTCACGTCCCATTTGGTGGTAGCCTGCCCGCCTGAGTAATTGATCGTTTCGACGGGATAGCCTTCGAAGCCCGCCTGGAGCAGGTAGTCCGTCTTCATCCCAGAAAGCAGCGGATTGTTGCTGGCAAGGTTTGCACCGAACTTACGCATTTTGTCCAAAGCCTGAAAATCAGACGCGCTAAAGTGTACGTCGGCGGGCTTGGCCGCACAGACATCCGCTACTTTTTCGGCGCCCCGCGTTCCTTCATAGCGCATACAGACAAACCCGTTTACCGACGAGCTTTCCTTGGCGGTGTACGTGATGGGGGCGGGGGCGGATGCAGCTTGGCCCATTCGCCCTTTCATCATCTGTTCCATCCGCGCGCGCTGCTCGGGCGGCAGGTTGGCAAGCTGCGCTTGCAACTGAGCCATCAGCCCCTGCATCTGCTGGACGGCTTGATTCATCGCCTGCTGATCGATCTCTCTGTATTCATTGCGCGCCGGTTCAAGAATCACCATCCGGTCGCGCCCGCCATCGGTGAGAAACAACAAGGATCGTCGCGTGCCCTCAGCGGTCGTAGTATTGAACCGCAACCGGTCGGAATCCAGCAGGATTTCGTCTCGCTCAGTGACCTTTCCCGCCTTGTCTGTCACTTCGACTTGCACACGCACGCCGGCCCACAGCGGAGCCACGGCTAAAACCATCCCGACTACACCCAAACTCTTCATGCGGTAAAGACTAACAGAACGCGCCATCGAAGCAAAGCCGGTCCGTACTGGCCCAGAACGACTATACGGTGGCCCACCTGGCGAGCTTCTCCACATCAGCGGGATCGCCGCATCGTAAGCCCTCGATCGGGGGCGCAAGGCCGCGCAGCAGGCCCGTGAGGACGGCGCCTGGACCCACTTCGATGGCCCGGCTAACACCCTGGCTGGCGAGGTAGCGCATGGAATCCACCCAGCGCACTGGGTTGGGCACCTGCTGATAGAGACCTTCGCGCGCTTCAGCGCCGCTCCGGACCTCCCGCGCCGCCCAATTGTTGATGAGGGGGAAGTCGAGATCACGGAACTCGGTGGCATCCAGTTCCGGCCGCAGGCGCTCCTGTGCCGGTTGCATGAGCGGGCAATGAAACGGGGCGCTTACGGGCAGCAGTATAGCGCGGCGGGCGCCCGCGGCTTTTGCGAAGTCGATGGCGCGCCGGACCGCCGCGGCGTGGCCCGCAATCGCTACCTGGTCGGGGGAGTTGAGATTGGCGGCTGTCACGATCTCTCCTTGCGCGGCTTGCTCCAGCACGGTCTGCAGTTTCTCGGGAGGCAGACGCACCAACGCAGCCATTGCGCCGACGCCCTCGGGAACCGCGCTCTGCATATATTGGCCGCGCTTGCGGACCAACTGGAGCGCATCGGCGAAACGCAGGCTCCCCGCTGCTACCAACGCTGAGTATTCCCCCAAGCTGTGGCCCGCAACGTAATCCGGCCGCCAGCCTGCATCCCGCAGGGCCACGAACGCTGCCGTAGAAACGGCAACCAATGCCGGTTGCTGGTTCTCGGTCAGCCGGAGCTGCTCTTCGGGGCCTTCGAAACACAAGCGGGAGAGGGCGAAGCCGAGAGCGTCGTCGGCCTCTTCGAATACCCGCCGCGCTGATGGGAATGCCGCGGCCAGACCTTTGCCCATGCCCGCGAACTGCGATCCCTGGCCGGGAAACAGAAAGGCGATTTTGCTAATCAAGGTTGATTATAGCTATGCCGATTACAGCCGCGTTACTTCAGCCGCAAACTGTTGGTTACCACGGTGACGCTCGAGAGCGCCATGGCAGCCGAAGCTACCATGGGCGAGAGCAGACCCAGCGCCGCCACCGGAATCCCGATGGTGTTGTAGGCGAAGGCCCAGAAGAGATTCTGCCGGATCACCCGCATGGTGCGCCGCGATAACGCAATCGCATCGGCCACGCCGTTCAGATCGCCACGCATCAGCGTGATCTGGCCGGCTTCGAGCGCGATATCGGAGCCGCTGCCCATGGCGATGCCCAGGTCCGCCTGCGCGAGCGCGGGCGCGTCATTGATGCCATCGCCCACCATAGCAACCCGCTTGCGCTTCGCCTGCAGTTCCCGGATGTGAGCCACTTTGCGGTCGGGCAGCACCTCCGCCAGGACGTGCTCGATGGTGGCCGCGCGCGCGGCGCTTTCCGCGGCGGTGCGGCGGTCGCCGGTGATGAGCCAGACGTCGAGGCCCATTTTGCGGAGGCGCGCGACGGCGTTCTTCGCTTCCGGTTTATTGACATCGGCAACCTCGATGGACCCCGCGGGGCTGCCATCAACTGTAACGGTAATGCCCGGCCGGCCCACTGCTACCTCGCGGGCGCCGACGCGGGCACGCACTCCGATGCCGGTCTCGGCGGAGAAATTGGTGGGGTTCTGCGGTTCGATGCCGCGCGCGCGCCCCCCCTCCACAATTGCCTTCGCGAGGGGATGCTCCGAGTAGATCTCGGCTGATGCCGCCAGCAGCAGCAGCTCGGCTTCGGTATAGCCCGCGGCGGGATGAATGGCGGTGACCTTGGGGCGCCCGATGGTCAAAGTGCCTGTCTTATCTAATATGATGGTGTCGATCTTTTCCGCCGTTTCGAGCGCCTCGCCACCCTTGATGAGAATGCCGTGTCCGGCGCCTCGCCCCGTGCCGACCAGGATAGCTGTGGGTGTGGCGAGACCCAGGGCACAGGGACACGCGATGATCAGCACCGCCACCGCATTGACCAGGGCGGCGGAGAAAGGCGCGGCAAAGAGCCAGGCGGTGAACGTGGCGGCAGCAGCGATCAGCACGCCCAGCGTAAACCATCCGCTGACCACGTCTGCCAGGCGCGCAACGGGTGCGCGCGAGCCCTGGGCCTCCTTCACCATTTCAATCATCCGCCGCAGCACCGTTGTCCGCCCCACTTTGCTGGCGCGCAAGCGGAAAGCGCCGGACTGGTTCATGGTGCCCGCGAACACCTGCGATCCGGGATTTTTGTCTACCGGCAGGCTCTCGCCGGTAAGCATGGATTCATCTACGGCGGAGGCGCCTTCGAGGACCGCGCCATCCACGGGTATGCGCTCGCCCGGCCGCACGAGCACAACATCCTCCACGCGCACTTCGGCCAGCGGGACTTCGATTTCCACGCCGTTGCGGATGATGCGAGCCGCGGGCGATTGCAAATCCATCAGCCGGCGAATGGCTTCGGAAGCCTTGCCGCGCGCCCGCGCTTCGAGCGTGCGGCCCAGCAGGATCAGCGCGATGATGACCGCGGCGGCTTCGTAGTAAACTTCATGGCCGCCGCGTAAAGTTTCCCATAGTGAATAGAGAAACGCCGCCCCGGTGCCCAAGGCGATCAGCGTGTTCATGTTGGCCGAACGGTGGCGCAGCGCGCTCCAGGCGGCCAGATAAAAGGGAGCGCCGGAGTAGAAAATTACGGGCAGGGTAAGCGCCAATTGCAGCCCGGCGGCATGGTGCATCATGCCGAGGGCCATTACGGGAATGGCGAACAGGAGAGCCACGATAAGCCGGCGCCGGTAAGCGAGCACTTCGCTATCGGCGGCGGGCGCAGCTTCCGGTACGCCATAGCCCAAGTCCTCGATCGCGCCGATGAGGTCACCGACGCGCGCGCGTTGGGCGTCAAACTCGACGGTAGCGGTTGCGGTGGCGAAGTTTACGTGCGCCCGCTCGACGCCCGCGGTGCCCGACAGGGTGCGTTCGATGGCACGCGCGCACGCGGCGCAGGTCATTCCCGAGAGCGGCAGGTCCACGCGTTCATGCGCCAGGGCCGCACTCTTCATGCCGCTACTTCGTAGCCCAGTTCGCGTACAGCGTTCGCCAGCACTTCGGGTTTCACCAGCTCCGAATCGTATTCTACTATTGCTCGAGTAGCGTCGAGATCCACCGTGGCCTTCGTGACTCCGGGAGTAGAAGCCAGTTTGCGTTCGATGCTGCGGGCGCAATTGCCGCAGGTCATGCCGTGAACCGTAAGGTTAAGTGTTTGAGCCTTCATAACTATATAATGCACGCTTGTGACATCTATTATGATGCGCGATTGCGCAGGGTGGGCGCGCGGTTGTACTATGGCGCGGGAGGTAGCGAGATGAACCCTGCAGAAGCCAAACGGGTTACGGATTTGTTACTGGACGGGGTGGAACGAGAGTACCCGATCACACGGAAACTGCTTGCGGCCGTGCCCGAAAGCCAACTGGATTTCAAATTGGGCGAGAAAGGCCGCACCGCGCGCGAATTGGCGTGGCATCTGGCCGCTTCCGAAGTGTGGTTTGCCGAGGGGATCGCAAACCGCGACTTTTCGAAGCCGGAAGCCGCGGCGCTGCCGAACGCCAGTGTGACCGATATTGTGGCGTTCTACGAAAAGGAAATGCCTGTCCATATTGCGCGGATCAAGTCCCTATCCGGCGAACAGTTGGGCAAGGAATTGAGCATGTTTGGCGTGATGAACCTGCCGGCCGTGCTGTACCTGGGTTTTCTGACCAACCACAGCGTGCACCATCGCGGCCAACTGAGCGCCTATCTGCGTGCCATGAACGCCCATGTGCCGAGCATCTACGGAGGCAGCGCGGACGAGCCGTTCCAGATGCCGGCGACGGCGTAATTTCACCACAGCGGCAGACCTTACTTGTGGTGTTCGAGCTCGTGGAGTTTGAGCGCGTGTTCGATGCGCTCAAAAGCGCTGTCCAGGTGGGCCCGGAGTTCCGCGATTTCGGCGTGGAGTTCTGCCATTTCAGCGCGCAACGCATTGGTTTCGGCTTTGATTTCCGCGCGGAGGGTTTCTTTAGCCTCGCTGATGCGGCTGTTGCTATAGATCAGCAGGCTGAGCGGGACGATGACAGCAATAGCGAGTGTGAACACTTGTGCATCGGTCACCGTGGTTTAGTCCTTTCCCAGTGTATCAGGTTTGTTTGCCGGCGACTGTGCGAAGGAGGCGTTCACTTGCCCTTGCGCGAAGCCGGGAACGTGAGATTCTCCGAGAAGAACGGCAGAACTTTTTCCTCAAACCGCTCCTTCACGTGGTTTGTGTGGTTGCCTTCGTAAGTTTCGAAGGTGTGGGTCACGCCTAGCTTGGTAAGCGCTTTGTCCAAATCCTCGTTGGAATGGAGCAGCGTGTCCTGGAGACCCACTTCCAAGGCGATGGCGCGGTATTTCTTCAGATTGGGCACGTACTGATCCACCATCACCAGGGGTGAATTGGCAAGATAGCGGGCCGCCACCAGCGGCTGAAACTCACCGTCTTTTTCGAGAGGATCGAAAAACAGCGGCGGGTTCTGGGGATCGGGCGACCACGCAGCCGCTTCGGCCGAGCCGACTTTCGCAAATGCACCGCCGCGCCCCGCGGGCTGCTTGGTTTGCCCGTTATTTTCAGACGTAGCGTTGCCCGATGCGGATGCGGGCCGCTGCGCGGGGCCGCGGCCCTGTCCCGGCCGCGGATTGTTCAGGAGGCAGCAGGAACTCATCGCGTAGAGCGACGAAAACACTTCCGGATGTTTCATGCCAATACGCATCGTTCCGTACCCGCCCATGGAGTGTCCCGCAAGCCCGCGGCTGGCGCGATCCGGTATGGTGCGATAATGGCTGTCCACGTAAGCTACCAGGTCCTGGGCGATGTAATCCTCCCAGTCGCCGGTGGTGGGGGAGCTGGAGTACATGCTGCCGTCATAAAGTGTAAAGGCGTCCGGATGGACCAGGATCATCTCGCGCGCGCTTCCGGACGTCATCAGTTTATCGGCGGTCTCGGGAACCGTCATCATGCTCCAGTAACGCTCGGCGTTCACACCGTAGCCGTGCAGGAAGTACACCACGGGATAGCGCCGGTTCTTTTCTTTGGCGTAGCTTGGAGGCAAATAAATCAGCACGTCCCGATCCGGAGAGTCGCCTTCCAGATTGCCCTCGAGCGACTTGCCGTGCACTTTGATTTTTTCCACGGTGCCCTTGTTCTCGGCGGCCGGCGCGGAAGCCGCCTTGCTCCCGGGCGTCACAATGACGGTAGCTGCAATGGCTACAGCCATCGAAACGAGCGCCTTCGCGGGAAAAGAAAAATGTGTACTTTTCATGGTGTACCCTTGGAACAGTCTACGCCACCTGAGCGCGGAGTGGGGCCGCCCTCGTGGCACAATGGATCGGTGTGGGGGCGTAGCTCAGTTGGATAGAGCACCGGCCTTCTAAGCCGGTGGTCGGGCGTTCGAATCGCCCCGCCCCTACCATAAAAGAGGGAGGGAGCAGGCCCCATGGTTCCCCATTCAGGAGTCCGTATGCGCACAGGCTTCCTAGCGGCGCCGATGCTTGCCTTCACCACATTCGCGCAGACGCCGGGCCCTGATAAATCGATCACATTCGAAGTCGCATCCATTAAGCCCGTGCCACTACCCAGGTTCGATGTTCCCCTGGGGGGCATCTTCCTGCGCGGCCCCAGCGGAGGGCCGGGCAGCAAAGACCCCGGCCGCATCAGCTATCCGGCCATGACGCTGAAAAATATCCTCATGACGGCCTATGACGTGAAGAACTACCAGATCAGCGGCCCCAGTTGGCTCGATAGTGAATGGTTTAATATCACCGCCACCATGCCTCCGGACACCACCAAAGAGCAATTGCAAATCATGCTGCAGAACCTGTTGATCGACCGCTTTAAGATGTCCGTTCGCCGCGAGAAGAGCGAGTTGCCGATGTATTCGCTGGTAGTGACGAAACCCGGAAAACTGAAAGAGTCCACCGCCAACAGCGCGCCTGAGCACCCCGACAATCCCTCACCGCTCCCACCGCCACCGCCGAAGATGGGACCAGACGGCCTCCTTGTTTTGCCCGCCGCGCTAACCAGTCGCCCCGGTATCTCCATGCTGATGACGCTCGGCCGCGGCGTGCGCCTCACGGCCACAGCGCAAACCATGCAAGATTTCTCCACGCGCCTTTCCAACCTGTTGGACCGCCCCGTGATCGACAATACTGGCCTCACCGCTAAGTACGATTTCGCCTTAACTTTTGCGCCCGATCCCAATGATGGAACCTGGCGC
>JASIAM010000196.1 GCA_030041985.1 Bryobacteraceae bacterium
CTCCGCCGAAAAGCAGATTGCCCGAACCGGCCTTCTCCGACACGCCGAAGACAGCCCGCTCATATCCATACATACACATACCGCCTTCCACCTGAAAGAAATTCTCGGGCAGCGTCTTGTAAAATTCCAGATGGGCCGATCCGGCTGATCCATAGTCGCCGACATCGGCGTAATAGGGGCCTTTCTCGTAATTCACCCTCTCCACAAGCTCCGGGATCACGATGTTCATGTCCGCGTACCCTTCGCCGTGTGCATGCGACGGCAGGTTCAGGGGCATATCTTCGAGAAAAACCGCGAAATCTGTGCCGTGATCGAGATTGAAGCCCCGAAGAAAATACTGGTTGGCCTTTCCGCCGCCGGCGTGTTGCGTGATGATGACACCGGGAACGGTCTCCAAAACTTCTCCCGAGCGAAGTATGGGGCGATCCTGGATTTCGTCCGCGCCCACCGTTCCCTGGGTGGCGGATTCAGCGATTCCGGTAAGGTCATCCGCTCGGCCTTGCACGGTGACGATGCTGCTCACAGGCCCCAAAGCCAAAGAGATGCGGAACGGGGCGGGCGCCTCGGCGCCTATCGTGACAGGAATTTCCTTGGTTTCAAAATCGGTGTGAGATACCACGAGCCGATAATTGCCGGCCGGGAGCCCGGAAATCGTGAAGAAGCCATTCGTGTCCGACTCGGTCATTCTGAGTACGGCATGGTTCGCGCTTTGAATCTGCACGGAGGCCCCGGCGATCGCGGCGCCAGAAGAATCGGCGACAGTCCCCGATATCGGCGCAGCCGCGGCCCAAGCACACCACATTGTTGCGAATAGGATGGTGGTGATGACGACCGGGCGTCGGGGCATAGGCTCCTTTTATCCGTGCTACGAAATTGTAAAACGTGCTACTGGCCTAAAATAGTAGCACTAATTTCAAAACGTGTTACGCACCAGGCGGGTGCTTCCAGATTTCCGACCCGTCGGACAGGAGCTGAAACCGAGTACGGCGGAACTATCAGATAAGGCGATTTTCGACTGCAAATCTTGCGCTCAATTGCGCCACGAATTGGTTTGCTTCGGCCGACGATTCGTTAGACCAGCGCTTCGGCCGCGGCCTGGAGTGCACCAGTAGCCTGCTTCAGGTACCGGAAATCGGTAAAATTGTTTTCCGCTTGTCGGCTGATCACTGTCAATTGCTTCGAGGGAACGTTTTTAGGTACCCACGAAGCTCATCCCGCACCGTCCGAAAGGCGCTGAGCCGCTTTTCCTCAGATCCCTCGACGGCAGCCGGATCGTTAAAGCTGTGATGCAGCCGCGTGGCCTTGCCGAAAAACACCGGGCAACTCTCCTTCGCGTTGTCGCAGACCGTTAGGACGTAATCGAAATCCTGTCCAGCGAACTCGTCCACATGCTTCGAGCGGTGCGATGTAATGTCAATGCCGACCTCTTTCATGACCGCTATCGCCTCGGGGCGAACGGTGCTCGGCTTAGTGCCCGCACTCTCCACCGTGAAGCGGTCTCCGGCATCACTCCGCAACAGGCCCTCGGCCATCTGCGAACGCGCGGAATTCCCTGTGCACAGGATGAGCACTTGTTTCTTATCTGGCATGCGAAAGTTCCTTCTCTGCGCGCGGCATCACAATGTCCCGCGCCTGCTTTGGCAGTGACGGCACGAGCCATCGGAAAAGGAACGCGAGCAGGGCAATTGCTGCTTTACCGCCGCTGAGGCGGTCGCCCATGATGCCGGAACCGACCACGGCCGCCAGCAGCAGGGCCGTTCCGAGCAGCTCTCCCATGAGGCGACGCGCTGGTGTCATGAGCAACAGCCGGGCGCGCAGCAGCCCGCCGGTTTTTTCGCGCGCACAAAGGCGCTCATAAACTTGTTCTCTACCAGCGGCGCAATCGCATCTACGTCGAGGCCTTGTCCGGCCAAAAACTGTCGCGCATCTTCGATGTTGTAAATGCGCGTGGGTTCAATGCCGATCGCATCGAACCCGGCCTTCGCCAACCGCTTTACGTAATCCATTTCTTCAAGCGCGCCCGAAATACAGCCAACCCACAGCTCCATGCTTTTCCTGACCTCGGCCGGAATTTCCCCGCGCACGACGACATCAGAGACCGCAAAACGGCCGCCAGGTTTCAAAACACGGAAAGCCTCTTGCATCACGCGGTCCTTGTCGCCCGACAGATTGATAACGCAGTTCGAGATGATGACATCGACTAAGTTGCCGGGCAGTGGGATATTCTCGATCTCGCCCTTAAGGAACTCGACATTGGTCAAGCCGCTCTTGCGCTTGTTCTCTTCGGCGAGCGCGAGCATTTCATCGGTCATATCGAGGCCGTAGGCTTTTCCTGTTGGCCCGACGCGCTTTGCCGAGAGCAACACGTCGATGCCGCCGCCGGATCCCAGATCCAGAACCGTTTCACCGGCCTTCAGCTCCGCAAGGGCGGTAGGATTACCGCAACCAAGCGAGGCCGCGACCGCTTTTTCGGGCAGCTCGCCTGCCTCGGTAGCGTTGTAAAGGTCCGAGGTAATCGGGTCGCAGCCATCGAGCGCCGATGCGCCGCAGCAGCCGTTTGCTTGCCCTTTGACGACGCGGAGCGCCGCTTCACCATACTTTTCTTTAACGACTTCCTTAATTGTGCTCATTGCCACGTCTCCCCTTGGTTCATCTGCGTCCGGCGCGAATTGCCGGTGCAGAGAAATAGCACTCTCGGTTTAATCATGGAAGCCTCACTTGCAGCAGACAATCTTCTGCGGCTCTATCGCCTTGTTTCGGGTGCAGCATTCGGCGTAGAGAAAACCGAGTAGCTCCCGCAAGGCTTCCGTGTTGGCCGAATACCAAAGATAGGTGCCCTCACGCCTTACGCGCACCAAGTCCTCGTTTTTCAGTTTTTCGAGGTGATGCGACAGGGTGCTGGACGGTATCCCCAGCTCGTCGCCGACCTCTCCAACAATCATCCCGCCGGGATGGGCGGCCAAGAGAAGGCGTACAATGCGCAGGCGCGGTTCCGTCCCCATAGCCGAGAGCATATCTGCGTAGCGGGCGATCAGTGCAGCGTCTTCTTTCTTGGCCATGCCGTGCTCCCGGATATAATTCGATAATAATAGAAATATAGAAAAAGTCAAGACAGCGGGCTTGTAATGCCGGTCAAGCCTGCCAGCCAGCGGCAGGACAGCCCCGCGGCCGTTTTCATCAACATTTCCACAATCGCCCGCTGAGCCGATATAATTTCCCCAGGAATGAAACCCCAAATCATCTTTTTTGCTTCTGCAGCTTTCGGGCTCCTCCTGGTGCTGGCCGTTCACGGTATTGCGCAGCAGCCCGGCCGCAACCTGGCGCCGCTCACTGAGAATGACCTGAAGAGTCCCAGCCCCAACGACTGGCTGATGTTCGACCGCACCTACGATTCGCAGCGCTTCTCGCCGCTCGCGCAGATCAATAAGTCCAACGTGAGTCAGCTCAAACTGGCCTGGTCGATCACCGAGGGTCCCGGCTCGCAGGAGGGAATCCCGCTAGTGCACGACGGCGTTATGTACCTGCAGGCGCCCGGAGCCGTGATTGACGCTCTCGATGCGGCTACCGGCCAGCTCATCTGGGAGCACAAACGCACCGTACCCGATAACATCAAAAGGGGGGCGCGCGCCAAGACGATCGCCATCGGGTACGACATGGTCTATTGGACCTCGCCCGACAGCTATCTCGAAGCCATCGATGCGCGCACGGGCGAGGAGCGTTGGTCAGACAAGACGGAAACCCGGGGAGCTACCCAGGGCGCGGTCATGGCCGGCGACAAAGTCATCTCCGGCGGCGCCTGCAGCGGGAAACACGAAAACTGCTTCATCGACGCGCACGATGCCAAAACCGGCAAGCTTCTGTGGAAGTTCATGACCGCGGCCGAGACCGGCCAGCCGGGCGGCGATACCTGGGGCGGCCTTCCCGATGACAAGCGCATGACCGGTGCCTGGGGTCTTCCCGGCACCTTTGATCCCAGCACCAACTCCCTCATTTGGGGTGTGGCGAACCCAATGCCGAATACCCGTCTCGAGCGCCACAATGGCAATTTCAACGCGATTCCAACGCACGCCCCCGCCGATCTATTCAGCAATTCAACTCTCTCAATCAATGCCGACACCGGCAAACTGAATTGGTACTACCAACATCTGCCCGGCGACGACTGGGATGAGGACTGGACCAACGATCGCATTCTGGTCACCACTACTCTCAACCCCACGCATGCCACCGCCAAGTGGTTCAACGCCAAAATCAAGCCAGGCGAGCGCCGCGACATTGTTCTTGCCACCGGGGAATCGGGCGGCGTCTTCGCACTGGACCGGCACACGGGGGAATTTCTGTGGGCCAACCCTTGGCCTTACGATGTCCCGAACTTTTTCCTGAAGAACATTGACGAGAACGGCGTCACGTATCTGAACGAGAGCGCCATGCTGACCCACCCCAACATGACCAACACGGTGTGCTTCTTTAATACCCGTAGTTTCTGGGCGCAGGGCTACAGCCCGATTACCAATTCGTTGTACGTACCCTTCGTGGACGCCTGCAATGAAGAGAAGATAGGCGATCCGGGCACGTCCTCCACCCACAGGGGCGTCGTGCGCGACCCGTCGAAGCTCGACGAGCTCTCCGGGGTTTCGAAGATCAACGCCTCAACCGGGAAGATCGAGCATATCTTCAAGGGACCCGGGCCGATCAACGGGGCCATTCTGCTCACCGCCGGCGATGTGCTCTTTTTCGGCGACCTCACACACCATCTCCGCGCACTCGATCAGGAGACCGGGAAAGTATTGTGGGACGAAATGCTTCCAGGCCCGATTGCCAATTCAACCATCACCTACGCCGTCAACGGCCGTCAGTACCTGGCGGTGTACACCGGGGACGGACAGTTGACTGCCAGCGTCGCCGCTTACAACAAGGCTTTGAAGTCAGAACGCCGCGTGAATACAATCCAAGTGTTCGCGTTGCCGGAGGATCTCGCCAAGCGGACTCCGCTCCTGGCGGCCGCCTCGGCTACGAATCAAACGGGCGCACCGGAAACCGCTCCGCGCAAGAAACGCTAATAAAGCTCGGGGCTGCGGCACGATTCATACTTAATCCACTCGCCTCATCCCGCGCCACCGAACGCGT
>JASIAM010000197.1 GCA_030041985.1 Bryobacteraceae bacterium
GAAGTGCCCTCAATGACCTTGTCCTTGATCACCAGGGGCGCGTGGGTGAACGAATATTTCTCCTTCGGATCAGCTACCTGGACATTCCATACTTCTTTCCCGGTTTTGGCATCCAGGGCAATCAGGTGCGTATCAAGAGCCGCCAGAAAGATTTTATCTCCCAGGATCGCCACGCCTCGCGTCAACTGGCCGCAGCACGCATGGGCGTCCGGGCTGGGCTTGTAGGAATACATCCAGATCCGTTTGCCTGTGACTGCATCTAAAGCCACGACATCGTTAATGCCTTGGACGGTGTACATTACGCCATCAACCACCAGCGGCGTCACTTCATGCTTTTCGAGCGAACGCGCCTGAAACACCCATTTGAGCGCCAAGTCTTTAGCGTTCTCGGTAGTAATCTGCGTCAGGTTGCTGTAGCGCTGGCTGGAGTAGCTTCCCGAATAGGTTAACCAGTTTTGCGGCTCCTTCTGGCTGGCGGTGAGAATCCTGTCAAAGGGAACGGCTGTGACGGCTGGTTCCTTAGCCGCTGGAGCAGGAGAATTCTGGGCGTGCAACAGCACGCTGAACGCGAGGATCGTAAATATTCGTATCTTCATGGGTCATTACCTCCCACAAATGGGCGAACGGCCCAGTCATTGGGCACTATATGTGTATTCCGCTGGGCGCTCGTCTGTTCAGTTTTTTTTAAACGTGGTGCTCCACGGACCAGGATTCTTTACTGGGAATTGGCACACAGATCCAATGCGGCGGACGACCAGTATCTATGGAAAAAAGTCGATGGGTTGGGAAACTTGCTCGCTGAGCACGATTCCCACACACTGAAATCGGAAGCCGAGGGAAATACTCTGCCCACCCGGCGATTGAGGTGCTGTCGCGTGTTTTTGGCTGCTGACGTAATCAACTCTCGCGGGATCAACGGACACCGATTTTGTTCCAATCGGTGCCCGTGCAAGATGGTTTCCATGCATCCATGGCTAGTAATGTCCCCTCATACATTCCGGCCTTTGCAGGGGGACGGACTGACCCAGATACTACAGGTTCGGCGTCTCCTTCCTGCAGGATTGGGTCGATACTTTGTTACTGAGGGATTGACTGCTTGGCTTCGAGCGCGAAGACAAAGAGCCGGTTCTTCGCATTAGCCCCTGCGAGAATCGCAATGTATTGTTTGCCGTCGAGTTCGTAGCTAATCGGGTTGCAGTAGGTCCCACCCAGGTTGGCCTCCCACAATTTCTGCCCGGTCTCGGCATGATAGGCCGTGGAACCATGAAACACTACGTTGCCGGCGGTGACGATGGTCCCGCCGCCGCCCAGTCCCCCCGCGTTGGCCACGCGCCAGCGCTCTTTGTTAGCCACCGGATCCCACGCTACCAGGAAGCCTCCGCTGGCCTTCGGTTGATTCTCCGCACCCTCTGGTTCATGCGGGCTCAGCGTTCCGACGCCGCGATCTCCGCGTCGGAACCGGCCGAACGGGCCGTTGAAGCCGACGATCCCAGTATTGAGACCGCCTGGCTTGTACTCCCAAGTAGTCGCATCCACCGGGTTAAACGTGAACGAGCCTTCCTGTCCAGGCAGATAGGCCAGCTTGGTAATCGGGCTGAAGGACATCGTCTGCCAATTGGCGGCGCCGGCAGGTGATGGCGAGACGATGACGGGCCCGTCCTTGTAGCGCGCGCCTTTGGCCTCAATCGGGCGGCCCTTGGCGTCGAGACCTGTTGCCCAAGTCATGTGCTTGATGAATTTGTCGCCGTGAATGAATTCGCCGGTCAGTCGGTCCAGTACATAAAAGAAACCATTCTTCGGGGCATGGAGCAGCACCTTGCGTGCCTTGCCATCGATCATGAGATCCGCCAAAATCATCGGCTGCACCGCGGTGTAGTCCCATGTGTCGCCCGGCGTCTCCTGGAAATACCAGACCAACTTGCCCGTATCCGGCTTCACAGCCAGGATAGATGACAAGAACAAGTTGTCGCCGCCTTGCGGACTCCGGAGATTCTGATTCCAGGGACCGCCGTTGCCGGTGCCGATATAGAGCAAGTCTGCTTCAGGATCGTACGCCATCGAATCCCAAACGGTTCCGCCGCCGCCCATCTTCCACCATTCACCGGTCCAGGTCTTAGCGGCCATGGCGAGTTCGGGCTGTTCGAAAGGCTTGGAGGGATCTCCGGGAACGGTGTAGAAGCGCCACAGACGTTTGCCGGTGCTGGCATCATAGGCGCTGAAGTAGCCGCGGACTCCGTGGTCGGCTCCGGAAGATCCGACAATGAGTTTGCCTTTAACGACGCGGATTGCGGCGGTAAGGGTGGTGTCGTCGTTGAACGTGTCCTTCACCCGCCAGACTACTTTGCCGGTATCTTCATTGAGTGCAACCAGGGTACCATCGAGCAGGCCAGCGTAGACTCTCCCCTTGTAGAGTGCCACGCCGCGGTTCACGGGGCCGCAACAAAGCTCAGAGATGTGCTGGCGCGGAATCTCGGGGTCCCATCGCCATTTCATCTTTCCGGTGTGGGCATCCACTGCGATGATGACATCCCAGGCAAGTGACGTGTAGAGAATGCCATTGTGCATGAGCGGCGTAGACTCGACGCGTCCGCCCGAAGGAGATTCCGTCTCCATGGACCAAGCAAGGCCGAGGCGCTGCACGTTGGTGGCGTCTATTTGTTTCAGTGGACTGAAGCGGTTTTCGGCGTAATTGCCGCTGTATGTGACCCATTCTCGCGCCGTAGCTTCGGTTTTGCCTGCGGCCCGTAGCACGCTGTCATCGATGGATTTGATTCGCTGTTGGGCGAGCAGCGCTATGTTTGAAGCAGCCAGTAACAGCGTGGTGAGAACTACTTTCATATCGCGTTTCCTTTTGCAAAAGTGTAAGTTGTGTTCGGGGAACCCCAATCCTTCGGGGATCGCGCCTATTTTACGCCTTAAAAGATTTCCCGTTATAGCACCCATAGCCACACATATATTCCGCGATGGCCAGTTTTGTTCATCGGAAATTGCACGTTCATAAAAATAGGTGACTTGCCGTCCGACTGACGTTTTAATCAAAAAAACGCTGAACAAAACACTTTGGCGATGAATATATCGTATAAGGCTTCGCTGGCAATGGGCTTTGCGACGCGATGGGACTGACAAATCGCGGGATACTCCTATGAAATGGTGTCTTTGAAATCTGTAGATTCGGCTTCCCTGTGGTGGCAGGATGTTCACATTTGCCTTGGGCGGCAAGGAACCGATTCCGGTGCCCCCATCAGCGCCGGCTGGCCGCGGGCGTGGGGCCCCACCCCCGCCCGCAGCGCCAAAGCAGTAATTCACATGATGAAAACTATATTGAGCTATTTGCTGACCACTATGAGCGCAACTTTTGTGGCGAATGCGGTATCCGCCTAGTTTGAGAAACCTTTTGCCTCAGTATACGGAATTACTTAGTAGCTTTCACAACTAATCATGAACTTAGGCCACTCTGGCAAGGGTCAATGGTGTATTCGTCTTTTCGGCGGCGTTTTTGTTTCGGCAGTGGGGTTGTTCGTTCTTAACGTGGGTGATTTGCTTGGGCAAGTTAATATCTTAACGGCGAATGGTGACAATAACCGCACAAATGCCAACTTAAACGAACGCCTTCTCCGTCCAGCTATCATCCAGCCCGGTACTTTTGGAAAACTCGGGGCCTTTCCCGCCGATGGCCAGATTTATTCGCAGCCGTTGTACGTCAGTGGCTTATCATTCCCGGACGGTACTATCCACAACGTTTTGTTTACTTCAACCATGCATAATACTGTGTACGCGTATGATGCCGATTTGAATTCGACAGATGCCTTACTGTGGCAAATCAACTTGGGGCCGTCAGTACCCTCCACCATGTTGTATAACGGTTACAGCGATATATCGCCAGAGGTTGGCATCCTCGGCACAGGCACAATTGACCTTCAGGCTGGCGTCTTATACATCGTCAGTGAGTCTTTGCAGGATAGCAAGCCGATCTTTTATCTTCATGCGTTGGATCTCAGAACTGGCGTAGAGAGGATGGACGGTCCGGTTGTGATAACCGCCACCGTAACTGGGTATGGTGCGGAATCTTTAGGGGGACAAACGGTTGCGTTCGATCCGAGCCAGCATATTCAGAGACCCGGGCTGTTGTTGGCAAATCAAGTCGTATATGTGGCCTTTGGCTCACACGCAGATGAGAGTCCCTGGCATGGCTGGGTAATGAGTTACGATGCCTCGGATTTAAGAGTCCAATTGGGTGTCTTCATGACGACGCCGGATGGCGAGGGTGGTGCAGTATGGCAGTCCGGTCATGGTTTAGCCGCGGATGACGCCGGGAACGTTTATTGTATATCTGGCAATGGAGACTACGATGGTTCTGAGAACTTCGGGGAGAGTCTGATCAAGTTATCGGGATCGGGCGTCGCGCTGCTCGACTGGTTTACGCCTGAAAATTGGCAGATGCTCTCCGATAACGATTCCGATTTATCGGCCGGACCGGCTTTGATACCGGGAACGCATACCATAGTGGGCGGTGATAAGTACGGCCAACTGTATGTGATAAACGGTGATTCCATGGGAGAACTCGGCTCGGCGTCTTCTGTGGGAACTCAGATTTTTACCGGCGCCGTGCTGGGAGGAATGTTCAATTTTGCCATGTGGAATCGTCCCGATGCCCCGTATGTTTATGCTCAGGGCGAACAAGATGTCGTCAAGTCCTACCAGATCGTAGGGGGCGTTTTTGACACCACGCCGGTTTCAGTGGGCGCACTTTCTGTTGATGTTGCCCAAGTAGGCATGACGATTTCTGCCGATGGGTCACGGAACGGAGTCCTCTGGGAGACCACCGGGGATTTCAACGACCCGTCCACTCCAGGTACGCTCCATGCGTTTGATGCTTTGAACCTCGCGAATGAGCTGTGGAACAGCGATATGAACCCGGACCAAGACAGCTTGGGCGGATTCGTGAAGTTTGTCAATCCTACCGTGGTGAATGGCAAAGTGTACGTGGCCACGTCAACGGCGGGCGTAGTCGTTTATGGGCTGCTCTGCGGCGGCAGGCGCCCTGTCCGGCGGCCCGATCGATTCCCTGACTATTTCAGTACATCGATGAGTATAGGCGGCCAGAGGCCTGAGCTAATATTCTTTGAACTTTGGCCAAATGCGGAGAGCGAATGCCAATGATAGTTTCTTTAAGAATTTCTCGAATTCGGAAACGGCGCTGGAAGCCATCAAGGCACTCTTTGCTCGGCTTCACCTTGGCAGTTGGCCGGTCTCCACAAACACGATCCTCTCATCAGGCGACACAAGTGCTGTAGATTCCCGGTGTGATAAACTTGCCACGAATCATGGTAGGAGGTTCCGATTTTGAGTTTAGCCTATAGAACAAAGCGATCGGTCGTCGGTGACATCGTCTGGCTGATCGCTTGGGTGACGGCAGCGTACGGCCAATCGTCCACAGATACTTTGGGCGTTGGACCCTGGACTTACGAGACCTTCGAACGCGGAACGCGTATTCGCGTCTCAGTTGTGACCAAGGGCTTGTCGCATCCCTGGAGCATGGCTTTTCTTCCTGGGGGTGACGTGCTCATTACGGAGCGGCCGGGGCGACTGCGATTGCTGCACGATGGCAAACTGGTCCCGGAGCCGATCCAAGGATTGCAGGGACTGGCCATTGACCAACTCTTCGATATTGCTCTGCATCCGGACTTCGGCAAAAATCACTTTGTCTACCTCACATACATTAAGAAGGGATCACGGCCGGACGGCAGCAAGGGTTATTGGGCAACTACCGCCCTGGCGCGCGGGCGTTTCGATGGGCGGGCGCTCACCGATGTTGCCGACATCTTCGTGGCCGATGCGTGGCAGCCGTTGCAGGGCGGCGATGGATCGCGGGTCGTCTTTAGCCCAGACGGGAAGTTGTTCTTTGCTTCCTCTCATCGCCGAAACGAGAAGCTCCCGCAAGACCCGAACTCGGATGTTGGAAAGATTCTGCGTCTCAATGACGATGGCAGTATTCCCAAGGATAATCCGTTTGTTGGCCAACCCGGACATAAACCGGAGGTCTTTTCCCTTGGGCATCGCACCATCTTGGGCCTCACGATCCATCCGGTCACCGGGCAGCTATGGGAAACGGAAAATGGGCCTCAAGGTGGTGATGAAGTCAATATCATTCGGGCGGGCCGGAATTATGGCTGGCCGCTAGTCACGTACGGCCGCGATTATGACGGGAAGAAAGTTTCGCCAACGCCGTGGAGAGAGGACATGGAGGCGCCTGAGTTGTTTTGGGTACCCTCCATCACAACTTCCGGCATGACGTTCTATACCGCAGACAAAATCCCAGCATGGAAGGGCAATCTCTTGGTGGGGTCGATGACCGTGGGCCGAATACCGCGAACCGGACACATCGAGAGAATCGTATTTAATGAGAACGGAGAACAACGTCGCGAATCTCTCCTGACCGATCTGAAACAACGGATTCGGGATATCCGCCAGGGACCCGATGGCTTGTTATACCTGATTACGGACGAGAATCAAGCCGCCATGCTGCGGATCGAGCCGGCTCCTTAGGCGGTCGGATTTACTGGCGAAGAGCAAATGTGAATAAGGCGTGGCCCCCGGCAACAGCGACATATTGCCGGGCGCCGACCCGGTAAGTAATAGGCCCCATTGCAACCTGCCCGCCCAAAGTCGCCTTCCACAAGATGGTTCCGCTACGAGCGTCGAGAGCGTAGAAGAAGCCCTCACGTCCGCCGGTGAAGACCACGTCGGAAGCGGTTGTAAGGACTCCACTACCTGTTACGTCGGTCATTTTGAACTGCCACTTCTTCTCACCGGTGTTGGGATCCATGGCAACCACGGCTCCCCAGCCGTTCTCGGCGCCCCACGTGTTGATCGGCCCGCGCTGGAGTGTCGGTGTCGGTGATCGTGGCGCTCCACCGGTATACCGTTGGCCGGGAGTGTATTCCGCGGGCATCTTCGCCAGGTTCATGTAGTAATCTTGCCAGGTGGAAATATAAAAGAGGCCGGTTCGCGGGCTATAGGACGGAGAATACCAGTTCGTGCCGCCCTGCACGCCTGGATAGATAAGCGTACCCGCTGCGGTCGGACTGGCGTCAGCCGCGCGAATCGGTCGGCCCTTTTCGTTCAGGCCTACGGCCCACGTCTGCTTGGTAAAGGAATTTCCATAGAGGAACGCGCCATTCGTGCGATCCAGCACGTAAAAGAAGCCGTTGCGGTTGGCCCACAGCATCATCTTGCGCGGGCTGCCCTTCCAGTTTGCATCCACAAGAACCGGGATCTGAACAGCGTCGTAGTCATACTCGTCGTGCGGAGTAAATTGGAAATACCACTTCAGCTTGCCTGTATCCGCGTCGAGCGCGACGGCGCAATCGCTGTAAAGGTTATCACCCGAGCGATTATCCGCGTTCCAATCGGCGCCCGGATTACCGACGCCCCAATACGTGAGATTCAGTGACGGATCATAGGATCCCGTGATCCACACCGAGCCGCCGCCATGTTGCCAGGAATCGCCAGCCCACGTCTCATGACCCGGTTCACCCGGTCCTGGCACAGTATTGAATCGCCAAACCTCCTTCCCTGTTGTTGCGTCGTAAGCGCCAATAAACCCGCGGATACCATATTCGGCGCCAGCCACTCCTACCAGAACCTTGTCTTTAACAACAAGAGGCGCATGGGTGATCGTGTAGCCCAATTTCGGATCACCGATGCGAATGTTCCAGATTGGCCGGCCTGCTCTCGCATCGATAGCAATTAAGTGGGCATCGATGGTTCCCATGAAGAGTGTGTCACCGAGAATAGCCAGGCCCCGGTTGACCTCGCCGCAACAAGGCCGCGCGTCGGCAGAAGGTCGATATTCATAGACCCAGAAGACAGCTCCGGTTTTCGCATCAAGCGCCACCACATTGTTGGGCGGCTCTGTGAGGTACATGATGCCGTCAACAACCAGCGGCGTTGCCTCGAATTTTTCGAGCGATCGCGCTTGATACACCCACTGCATCTCTAGATTCTTCGCGTTGTCGCGCGTGATTTGATCGAGCGTGCTGTACCTCTGTGAGAATGCACTGCCGGAATAGGTGAGCCAGTTCTGCGGCTCGCGCTCGGGATGCAACAGGCGATCCCAGGAGACTTGCCCCGGTATGCTTCCGGCAAGCAGAAAGCCAAGGGCTAGCAAACGTGAAGTCATTGCGATTCCAAGCCTCTCAAGCTAAGCAAATAGGTGACGAGGTCCGCCAGCTCGGCCGGGCTGAACTTGTCCTGATAAGACGGCATCGTCGTAGTGGTGAGCAGAGTGTACTCCCTTAGTTCGGACTTTAAAAGAGACCGAAGCTGTTCGTCCTGATCAATTAGTTGGATACTATGAGTGTCTTCGTTGAGGCGTCGGCCCACGATGACGCTTCCTTCACGAGTGACAGCGCGGACGAAGCGATGTTCCGGGAGGATCGATTCCGCCGGCGCCACAACGGAACGCTCCAGGTAAGGGGCGTTGCGAACGGCTCCCACTTCGCTCAAATCCGGTCCAAGCCGCGATCCTTTGCCGTTGACGCGATGACAAGCAAGGCATCCACCCTTGCCCTCGAACAGTGCCCGTCCTCGTACCACATCGCCCGACCCCTTAGCCGATTCGGACATGGATCGGATATACGCCACTAGCGCAAAGCGTCCCGAATCGTTGATGGCGGTAGGTGGCATTGCCGTGCCAGGAACACCATTCGCGATCACGCGAAGCAAGTCGTCGTCATCGGAGACACGCTTAAACAACCCACGGCGGAAATCCACGCCGGGGATAGAATTGCCTTCGGGGCCATGACAGGCGAAGCAGTTACTACGATAGAGCCGCGAGCCGTTCTCGACGTCTATTGGAAGGTAGCGCTGCTGGGCCGTCAAATGGGTCTGAAAACCCAAGACCGCAACGACCGATAGTCGGGTTGTGAATGATCCGGCGAATCTCATGGCAAGGTACTCCTGCGATCACTCATAATATATGAGCCTTGTCCAATTGGTTAACAGAGACATGCCATCGCTACTGGTCTCCTGGGCGTCAAACGCCTTTTATGTCGCGCAGTGGGACCTACTGCACGAGTGCACCCGGAATTGGCGCTTTACCATCCAGGGTGAGGAGGAGCAGATGACCGGAGCGCGTCCCATTGGAAGGGCTTGCTGCACCGGCGCCACCCGCTCCGCCCCGCCCGCCCGCTCCAACAGGGCTACCCGCGACAGAAATGTACTGCTTCCCGTCTATTGTGAAGGAGATTGGCGGCCCCATCTGACTCGTATAGAGGTTCAGATCGAGCAGTTTCTCTCCCGTATCGGACTTGAAGGCCATCAGACGATCATTGACGGACGAGAGCACGATGTTTCCGGCAGTCGCGAGGCTACCGCCCGCGAACGGGCCCGCGCCTGCTCCGGCGGCACGCCAACGCTCTTTCTTCGCGATCGGGTCCCACGCGTAGAGCACGTTTCCGGTGGGACCGTCAGGCCCCCAAGTGGGAATGTCGGTCGGCAGCGTCCGCGCCGTACCAGTTGAGGGTTCTCCCCCGCGCGCACCCGGCGTGTTCGGAGTAGCATCCGCCACGGCGGCGGGCACGGTATCGTTACCGCCGGCTCCACGACCGCGGCCACCTCTGCCTCCACCGCCTCCGCGGCCAGTACCCATGTTCATCACGCCTCGCCCCGTCGGACCAATTTCTGTCGACTGTGGAACGAAATTGGGATCGGCTTGATAGGTGTAGCTGCCGCCTGCCGTTCCCGGGATGTAAACCAGTCCGGTGATCGGACTGTACGTCCAAGGGGCCCAAACATGGCCGCCGGATGGACCTGGAAGTACGCGAACCGCCATCGTCTCATAGCGGGCAATTGGATTAATAGCCGGACGCCCGGTCTTCATATCGATGCCGGTGGTCCAATTCACTTTCGTGATCGCGTCTGCCGAGAGCAGTTCTCCGGTCGTCCGGTCAATGACGTAAAAGAAGCCGTCTTTAGGCGCTTGGATTATCACTTTGCGCATGCGCCCGCCGATCTTCAGGTCTAGCAGCATGAGATCCGCGATGTTGTCATAGTCCCAATCGTCTCCGGGGACCGTCTGGTAATACCAGACAAGTTTCCCAGTAGCGCCCCGCACGGCCAGAATGCAGTTGGCGAACAGATTGTCCCCCGGGCCGCGTGAGAAGTCGGTCCAGGGGCCGGGCTGACCGGTGCCGATGTATACGGTATCGGTGTCATCATCATAGGCCATCCCGTTCCAAACCGCACCCCCGCCGCCGATCTTCCACCATTCGCCGCTCCAGGTCTTCGCTGCCATCGCCAATTCCGGTTGTTCAAACGGCTTCGAAGGGTCGCCCGGAACGGTGTAAAAGCGCCACGCGAGTTTTCCGGTCTTGGCGTCGTAGGCAGCGAAGAAGCCGCGGATCGCGTACTCGCCTCCGCTCACACCGATAATCACTTTTCCGCCTTTGATCACGCGGGGAGCCATCGTGATCGTAATCGCCTGGGTCTCTGACGATACGCGAGTCTCCCACATCAGTTTCCCGGTCTTGACATCCAAAGCGCGAAGCCGTCCATCAATCACCGGGGCGATCACCATCCCTTCATACAGCGCAATTCCCCGGTTCACGACGCCACAACAGATTCGCGACTGCCAAACCTGTTGGTTGACCTGCGGGTCCGACCGCCACAGTTCCTCATGAGTTTTGAGATCGACGGCATACACCACGCTCCAGGGAGCGATGCTAAAAAGCACATTATTGAAGACCAGCGGAGTCCCTTCCTGGTGCGCCTGGAAGTTACCGGGCGCGAACGGGATGTCATAGGACCACGCCAAGCCTAACCGGCTCACATTCGTAGCATCGATCTGTTTCAGCGGGCTGTATCGTTGGGCAGCCGCATTCACGCTATAGGTGATCCACTCATCTTCGCTTTTGCTTCCTGTCTTGAGCAGACCATCGCCAACCTGCCTGGGCGGCTGCGCCTTGGCGATCCATGCCGCTAAAATGGCGCTGCAAGCCAGGAAACCAACCTTCAGCAAGGCCTTCGAGCGTGGCATCTACTACCCCTTCCATGCAAGTGTACTCATTAATTAATTCCTCAAACCCCAGTTTTGTTCACTGAAAATCTGTAGGCGGCCACCGCGACCCAGCCCATTGTGTCAATACCGATTGAAAATTCCCCAAAGTTCCGGTCGAAAATTCCCCAGCCCTCGCCAGGTGGTGGTTTACAGTTTCGGCTGGTGAATGGTACATAGAAACCAGCCGGTGAAGCGGAGGCGGGCAATGCTGGAGAGCAACCCGCCAAGGAATAGCCGACTGCAAACTCATCAAGACGATGGGCTCCGGGGCGAAGCCCGCGATGGCTTCGTCCTGGAGAAAAGAAAAACACCACATCGGATTGATAGATTTGCCCATGCCTTAAAAACTCAAACGTTCCGCCTACCGCGTCCGCTCGGGGCGCTAGCCCGCGTCTCGTCCGGCTGTTGTTCCGGCAGTGGAATCAAGCCTGCCTTGCGACGCTCCTTGAGGCGGTAACTCTCGCCGCGGATGTTGACGGTGGTGGAGTGGTGCAACAGGCGGTCGAGGATCGCCGTGGCGATGATCGGGTCGCCGAAGATCGTGCCCCATTCGCCGTAGCTTTTGTTGGAAGTCAGGATAATGCTTCCCCTTTCGTAACGTGCGCTGACCAGTTGAAAGAAGATGGTGGCGCCGAGTTCATCCAGCGGCAGATATCCCATCTCATCGATGATGAGTACTTTCGGTGCGAGATAGATGCGGAGCCGCCGATCGAGACGCCCCTCGCGATACGCTTGCCCCAGATCGGTCACCAGATCGTGGGCGGTCATGAAGTAGGCCGCCTGGACGGATTGAATCGCGGTCTCCGCCAGCGCCACCGCCAGATGAGTCTTCCCGACACCGGGCGGTCCCAATAAAATCACGTTGGAAGCGTCGTGCACAAATCGTAACGTCCGAAGCTCCCGAACCTGCCGTTCGTCAATCGACGGCTGAAACGCGAAGTCGAACTGTTCGAAAGTCTTTACATACGGTAGGTGGGCCAACTGCAATCGCGTCTTGAGATACCGCTGGCGGCGCGCATCGGCTTCCGTGCTCACAGTCTCTAATAGGAAGTCGGCGTAAGCCGGCTCCTGCTTCGCAGCGCTCTCCAGCAGGGTTTCCAGACGCGCATCGATGGCAGCCAGCTTGAGCGCCGCCAGAGTAGTGCGCAAGCGTTCGAGGGTGCTCATCGCGAGCCTCCCATCGCCAGGCTCTCATAGGCTTCCAGCGGCCGCTGCTCGACAACCGGCGCACCTTGTTGAATGTGGATGAGCGTCTTGCCCGTTCGCGGACCACCAAGCGGAATGCCTTGGTGATGTTCGTTTTGCGTCACCACCTGATGGCGATCGGCAGCCTGCTGGTGCATGGCGATGCGCTCGGCGCCATAGCGGACTTCCACGTCGCCGCCGTGCTCGCGCACCCAGACTTCCTTGCCGGCATATTGCCAGGGCACCGAGTAGCGGCTGCCTTGCCACGATACGTAAGCATCCCGCGCCACCTTACGCTGCTCGTCGTCGCGGTACGGATAGGTCGGGCGACCGTTGACCGGCTGCAAGCGGACTTGATCTTCGCCCCAGCGAATCAGCACCTGTTCCTGGGTCGTGCCGTGCACGCGCCGATTGGCCACTTCCGAGGTCCAGCGACGCAGTTCCGCATTCAGTTCCTCCTTACTGCCCGGCTCCCGCCCCAGCAACCCGCACAGAAAATTCCGGCGTAGGTACTTCACGCCCGACTCGATCTTGCCTTTGGTCTGCGCCCGGTAAGGCCGGCATAGCCGCGGCTGGAAGCCCCAGTAGCGCGCGAAGTCCAGAAACACCGCGTTCCAAACGATCTCGCCCCGTTCGTCGGTGCCGGTCCAGATAGTCTTCATGCGATCGTAGAGAATCTCCTCCGGCACGCCGCCCAGCTCCTGGAACGCAGCTTCGTGCATCCGTAACAGCGTTCCGAGCTTTTGATCCGTGGCGGCTTCGGCCATCATCCGCCGGCTGTAGCCCAAGGTCATCGTGAAGCCCCACAGCGCACGCGCTTCCCCGTCTTGGGTGAGTGACCCAAGGTGACCCCAGTCCACTTGTGCTTGCTTCCCCGGCGGTGTCTCGAACCGTCGCACGGCCACCACGCGCGCCGCTTGCCGCTGCGGTCGCAGCCAGTCCGTCAACAGCGTGTATCCGCCGTTGTAGTTCCGTGACCGAAGCTCCCGAAGCAAAACCCGCGCATTCCAAACGCCGGCTTGCACCCGCTCGCCAAGGTACGCCTTGAATGGCTCCAATTTGCCCGCCGGTTTCGGCCGCGGCGGGTATTCCGGCTTGGCCGTCGGCTTCAACAAAAACTTTCTGATCGTCTTCCGGTCGTACCCAGTCAGGTTACTGATCGCCAGAATGCTGAGTCCGTCCCGTTTGAGCTGATTGATCTCTTCCACGTCTTTCCCCCTGAGCAGTCGTCGACCCTCCTCTGTATTCCAGAGTCGGGGATAACACCACCTGCCTGAGGAGTTGGGGAATTTTCAACCGGTACTTTGGGGATTATTGCACCGGCGCTGACACATGCGCGCCGCCGCCAGCATGGGGGATCGGGTTCCGCGGCGGCGTTTGAAGGTGTAGCTGCCGGCGCTGTAGGCAGATAGACCAAACCGGCGTTCGGGTTGTAGGACATGGGCGCCTAGTTGTGCGCGCCGCCTCCGCCTGGATAGATCAGGACCGAATTCGTTTGATTGTAGTAGGCGTCCTGATTGATAATCGGCCTGCCGTTGTTCTTCTTATCAAAGCCTGTCACCCAGTTCACCGGGCGACCAGCTCGGCCGAGAGGAACTGCCCACTGGTGCGGTCGAGGACGTAGAATACGCCGTCCTTCGGAGCCTGCATGACTGTTCGGTTTGCGTCAGGCCGTAGATGAGCTAGGTGCCCGGCAAAGCGTCCTTAGCTGTACCGGCCGATCGAAGCACTTTCGAGTCAACCGCGCGCGGCTGCTGGCCGACGATCGCGGAAATGAGAGTGAGAGTGGCTATGAGGGCAGAGGCCCACAGGACAGTCTTTTTGAGGTTGAGCGTCGTCACGATTTAATTCCCTCGATGAAACATACCGATTTGAGCAGCTAAGGAAACTCGGCTCTACGCGGCGACTCAAAAGTCAGGCTCCCAGATGGATGGAATCGCTACTCCAGGGCGAATACCCAGACCGAGCCGCCTTCGGGCACCGAACGAACTCCACTCACTGCCCGCTGGAGCGTGCCATTCATACCGTTCGCATCGCCGCCCCAACCAGAGAGCACGGCGATGTACTGCTTGCCATCGACCAGATATGTCGTGACCGGAGCCTCGATGCCGCTGCTGGTCGGAAATTCCCAGAGCACTTTGCCATCTTTCGCGTCGAATGCGCGGACCATCCGATCGTTGGTGCCGCCGCTAATGACAAGTCCTCCCGCTGTTGCGAGCATCGCTCCCCAATTGGGAGATTTCTCGAACTTGTGCATCCATACCTCTTCACCTGTATCGACATTCCAGGCCTGCACCTCGCCAAAATGATCGGTGGCATGCGGTTTCACGGGAGGGCCTCCACCCAACGTTACGCCGGTGTAACCTTTGCCTGCCACATAGGTGACTTCTTCCTGGCCGGTAATTGCGCCGCAGATATTATTGTTGGCAGGTATGTAAATCATGCGCGTCTGCGGGCTGTAAGCGATGGGAGGCCAGTTCTTGCCGCCATGCGAGTTGGGACAAAATTCGGCGCGCTTGTTGGTTCCGGGTTTATGCTCGGGATCAACATCAGGGCGCCCGGTAACGGGATCGAGGCTGCGAAACACATTTTGATAAACGTATGGCTTGCCTTCGACGAATTTGATTGCGTTGCCGTTGCCACGATCCAGGAACCACAGGTAGCCGTTGCGTGCGACATCGATTAAACCTTTAATGGTGCGCCCGTTGCGTTGATAATCGATCAGAAGCGGCGGCGAAGGCTCATCCCAATCCCACGATTCGTTTGGCGTGTACTGAAAATATCCTTTGATCGCGCCTGTTGCCACATTGATGGCAAGTGTGGAAGCAGTGTACAAATTATCGCCTGGCCGCTTGTCACCCATCCACGGGCCGCCGTTGCCAGTGCCCCAATACGCTGTGTTTGTGTCCGGCTCATAGTTGCCTGTGACCCACACCGGACCGCCTCCATGTTTCCATTGATCGCCTTTAGGCCACGTTTCGCTGCCCGGCTCGCCCGGCGCGGGAATCGTGTAGGTACGCCATTGCTCTTTGCCGGTATCGGGATCGTACGCAGCGATAAACCCACGGATGCCAGTTTCACCGCCCGACACTCCGACCATCACCTTGCCGCCCGCGATCAGCGGCGCGAGCGTGATATAGTAGGCGGCCTTGCTATCGGCAACTGTGGTCGTCCATACCGGGTGGCCCGTCTTCGCATCGAGCGCTACCAGTTCTGCCTCGGCGGCAGCGTAATATACTTTGTCGCCATAAAGCGCCACACCGCGGCTCACATCGTGCAGAATCACCGCGCCTGGCGGCCGCGGCTTGCGATAACGCCACAGGATATCGCCTGTCTTGGCATCGAAGGCGATCACCTGGCCGTTCGGGGTCGATATGAACATCGCGCCGTTATTGACCAAGGGAGCCGCTTCGTGCACTCGCGATTCGCCGGTAATCGTCGACCAGACGAGGTGCAGCTTCGACACGTTCGTCGTGTTGATCTGATCGAGCGGGCTATAACCCCAGCCGTTATACGTGCGGCGAATCATCAGCCAATCGCCGTCCGCGGGGTTTTTCAAACGATCAGCCGTGACGGGCGAATAATTCTGCAAAAGAAGGGGGATTGGCGCAGGCGCTGCCTTTTTTCCTCTGTCTTCCGGCTGTTGGGCGCGGCTGGAGCTTTCGGTCACCAACAAGCCAACGCTGATTCCCAGTGCGGCCGCGAGGCCGCCTATCGTGATTTTTGGCAATTGGGAATGGCGCATGTACTCCTCTCCATAAGGAACATCATACATTCTGCGTGGCAGCTTGGTATCGTATCAAATCAAGGGCACATCGCTTCACCAGTCTTGAACCCGAAAATGAGACAGGGGGAAACTTGAGGCCAGCCGCGACTTTTGTGGCCGCTACCGGGAAGTTGTGTCCTACTTAGACTTACTGCCGGACAGGATCGCCGTTCGCTGGCCGCAGAACAATCAGCGCGGCTTCGCCACGGCGATCCACGTATATCACATTAACCGGAACCGTCAGACCTCCGGCTTCATGGTTTGCACGGTGATCAGGCATTCGAAGGAACGTCCATGAGACACGGGCCTGTACGTACCGGCGATCACTGCGCCATCGGTGCCAACCGCAGCGAAGTGGATCGGCATTTCAAAGCT
The DNA here is from genome assembly GCA_030041985.1 of Bryobacteraceae bacterium. GTDB lineage: Bacteria > Acidobacteriota > Terriglobia > Bryobacterales > Bryobacteraceae > PSRJ01. Next base: position 16,386 of record JASIAM010000197.1, read on the forward strand.
CGACTCGAGTAATTGCTGGATTGAATCACTCGAGTCGTAAATCGTGGATTGCATCCGCGTTATCAAAGCTTCACAGTGACAGTCTTGATCTCGGTGTACTGCTGAAGGCCGTACTCGCCCAGTTCCCGCCCAATGCCGGATTGTTTAAATCCTCCGAAGGGCGCGCGTGTGTCGAGAATGTTGTAGCAGTTCACCCAAACCGTTCCAGCGCGCACGCTATTGGCGATCGCATGCGCTTTCTGGATGTCGCGCGTCCAGACGGCGGCAGCGAGGCCATAGGTGGTGCGATTGGCACGTTCGACAACTTCATCCACGCTGTTGAAAGGAATGATACTCATTACCGGGCCGAAGATCTCTTCACGGGCGATTTTCATGTCGTCGTTCACATCGGCGAATACGGTGGGCTGAATGAAATAACCGCGATCTCCCACACGATCACCGCCGCAAACCAGTTTGGCGCCTTCCTGCCGGCCCGATTCGATGTACCCCATTACCTTGTCAAACTGCGCCTCATCTACCTGGGGTCCCTGCTCGGTATTCGGGTCGAAGGGATCGCCTACGGTCCGTTTTCTGGCTCGGGCGCCGCTCTTCTCGACGAACTGGTCGTAGATCTTCTCTTCCACGAATACTCTTGATCCAGCGCAGCAGCACTGGCCATGATTGAAGAACAACCCGAAGTGAGCGCCCTCCACAGCTCGATCAATGTCGGTATCCGCGAAAACAATATTGGGACTTTTCCCGCCCAATTCGAGCGTGACGCGCTTCAGGTTGGATTTCGCGGCTGCTTCCATGATGAGGTGTCCAACTTCCGTGGATCCGGTGAAAGCAACCTTATCCACATCCATGTGATGGGCGATGGCGGCACCTGCTGTTGGCCCGTAACCAGGCAGCAGGTTCACGACTCCTTCGGGGAAGCCCGCCTCCATGATCAACTCGCCGATGCGCAGGGCGGTCAGAGGTGTCTGTTCGGCGGGTTTCATCACCACGGTATTGCCGGTGGCGAGAGCAGGCGCGAGTTTCCAAGCCTGCATCAGCATAGGAAAGTTCCAAGGGATGATTTGGCCGACCACACCTACAGGTTCATGCCTGGTGTAGCAGAAGAAGTCGCCATCAATGGGAATTGTCTTGCCGTGCACCTTATCGGCCCAGCCGGCAAAATAGCGATAGCAGCCCACGGTCGCGGCAACATCCACAGCCTTCGCGACACTCACCGGTTTGCCATTGTCCAGGGACTCGAGGCGGGCAAGTTCCTCCGCGTGGTCTTCAATCAGATCGGCGAGCCGATGAAGCAGGCGACCACGTTCCGATGCCGGCATCTTTCTCCACGGACCGCGCTCGAATGCGGCATGAGCTGCGCTGACGGCCTTTTCCACGTCGGCGGCATCCGCCTCGGCCACCTGGCAGATTACTTCACCGGTCGCAGGATCGATGGTCGGAAAGGTTTTGCCGGAGGCGCTTGCGGTCCAGCGGTTATTAATCAGTAGTTTTGTAGCCGAAACAGGTACGCGCTGTTCGGCCGGGTGCTGCAGAACAGAGGCCATAGGACTCCTTTTGCTAGTACTTCTTACGATACGATGTAATCTATACTAGACCATATCACGTTCCGGAAACGCTGAGAATCTTACGATGCAAACTTCTGGTTTGTACCGTATCGAGTGCAACGATTTGCCCAGCATGCTGTGCACTTTGTGCTCTTATGAGAATCTATTCGGTCCGTATCACCCTTACACGCTCCGTTTGATTGCTGAGACCGGGCTGGCGTTCTGGCATCATGGCGAATGCGCCTATGCGCGGCCGCTTTTGGAGCGGGCAGTCCGCGATCTCGGCCGCCATCTTAATCGTGAGCACGGGGCGCGACTCCTCGCCATTAAGGCCTTGCGGGATCTTTTGTTGAGCGAGGGCGACTACCAACGTGCGAGAGCGGTCCAGATGGAACTGTTGGAGTGCCAAAATCACCGGTTTGGGCCGGACCATCCCGAAACGGCGGCGGCTCGAGACGAGCTTACCAAAATGCTGCTTGCGACTCTGGACCACGTACCAGGCTGCGAAACCTAAAACTGCCAGCGGCGGCCTTTGGGGAAGGCCGCTGGCGCTGGCACAAGCCACACTGATTTCAGTCCCCTTCGCATCGGGGTTACAGCAACACTCTTCAGAGAATAGCACCGGGTCTGCAATAGTGTATGAAACCCGGCCCAGTGTTGTAAGCGCTCAAAGGAACGAATGTTTCCACGAACCGGCGGTGAATCTCCCATTTGATCTCCGTAGGGCTGAAAGAATTCAGGGCGTCGAAAGTGGCGCCTGCCCCGAAATCGTCCAAGGTAGCGCGATGTCCCCCTGCGATCGAATCAACGGGCTCTTTGTCGACCGCCTGTGTGAATGTGGAGTCCAGGTGCTGCTCCACCGAGTAACCCAGATATTGGAAGAAACTCCCCCGCTTCCCCAGATAGTTGAGAGCCGGCGCAACCTGGCGCAGCAGCACTGCCAATTCGGAGTTGCAGGTGTCCCGGTCGAATGCCAGGCGGAGGTCGCCCTGGTAGTGCACGAATTCCCTCATGGCGATATTTGCGCGATGCCACGGCAAGCCGGGATTCCGTTTTCGCTCTATCTGACGCGTTTCCTGACGGACCATTTGAATCGTACCGGTCACGCAAGCGTGCCGGGGTACTCCGATCCGCACGTTTGCTTTCGCCAACGCTTTGACCAATTCATCAGCATCGCCGGCTAGTCCGTGACGGAGACCCGCATCGACGAAAGCCATTTTCACGGCGTAAGGCGTCGGAACAAGGAGTGTCTTGCCGGCAGTGGAAGTGGCCCGGGAGAGCTTCAAGGAAAAAAGCGCGACTGGAGCGTATCGAAATACAAGCCACCGCGCGGATTCGAGGCTGTGCCTGGCGGGTTTTGGCTTCACATCAAGATCGGAGGCCGCCACATCTTCCAACAGAAGGGCACTCATTCAATTCCAACCTTTTCGGCAATCCGTTCCAGTAACGCCGCACCAGTTGCCAAGCACTCGAACGGTCGAGCTTCAATCGCGTCTGGAACCAGACGGTTCAGCGTTTCCGCGATAGACCTGATCTCTTCGCCGTAGCTGCCGGAAAGGGGACTGAGCATTGGCGCGGGGAGATAAGATTTGGAGGTCGCGATGACTCCACAGCATGCCAGAATGTGGGGGGTCTGCGTATTGCATTGCGCTCCCGCCGGCTTGATCAGCGTTGCCAACAATGCCTGAACCGCGGCCCGTTGACGCGACAGGCGCGCTTCGCTCGAAATGGCCGGTTTTCGGGTGACATCATTAACGCCGATGCGCGAGAGTTCGAGGTGAGAGATCAGTGCATACACGCCGGAATTCGCCGGGCGGTGGAAAATAGTCTGTGCGCCCGCGATTGTCCCCTCGCCCCGCGGTGTCTGGCTCGCAATCTTGCGCCGGTCCGCTTCATACTTCACGTGAAAGTACTGCTCCGTTTGTACTCTTTCAGGAATCCCGACCACCCACCCAAATTCGGCGCAGGATTTTCTCGGCACTGTGATCCCTTCGGTAAAGAGGGTTCCCGCAATATCTGTGACGGCGCAGCGTTCCAGCATCTGGTTCTGCACCTCCGCAGTGGTACGGCCTTTTATAGAGTTTTTGAAGGGTATATCAACCGTGATCCGGTCGGAACTGCCGGCCGCCGCTCCTGCGGAAAGCGGCTCTCCCATATGGGTGAGAATCGCCGTCAAGTGCTGCACATAAATGTGCTTGAACATGTCGCCGGAAATGGCATTCACCGAGTGGCGTTTCCCCGCGGGGTCTATAACGTGAACCATGCGAGTCTGTTGCTGGTTCCCCTCTGTGCCTTCGCTGTTCAGATTGTGGAGGGCCAGCGTCACCTCAGCCGACAACGATAGCGATCGGATCATGCCGATACTGCCTGAAGCGTCTGGATGGGTACCTCCTCTCGATTCACTGTTCCAGGAAGACATGTCGCAGCGGCGCAAAGCACGGATGCAACCGGCATAGAACCGGGTAGCCCCTCTACCAACGTTCTAAATGCTTCCGTTTCCTCACTCCGAATCCTGGCAAACCGCAGCCCGGCCGAGCGGCGTTCGATTCCCTCCTGGTTAAATTTCGCAATGAAGGAGAGTGTCTGCTTGAGAAGTTCATATCTGCTTGATACGCCCGCTCGTCGAATCTCCGAGAGCAAACCGTAGCGAATCTCGCGATGATCGAGTTTGCCGCTGTGACGGGCCGCCTGTGCCCCTATCGTAGAACTGCGAATAGCTGCCGACACCGCCTGAAAGCCAGGATTCCGGAGGACGGTTCGAAGATTCCCATCAGGTTCCAAGATAGGCGCCACGCCGGCAACCGTGAATTGAGGAAGAGACCAGTGGCCTTGTGCTCTCTTCTTGAACAACAGGCAGCCATAGTTCTCCAAAAAGTTCACCAGTTCCGGAATTGATTCTTCGCGGCGGGCTTGGAAAATCCGGCGGTATTGCTTGAGCAGCACAAATTCGTCCGAATGGCTGTCCGTGAGGCGCCGGATGATTATTTCGTGTTCATCCAAAGCGCGGAGCCAGGACTGCTCGTCGGCCTCTGTCCGGAGTTCGAACCAATCCGGGATGGCAAGCTGTTCCATCGACAGGAATGTGTGGGCCTGACCCATGTCTTTGTAGTGGGTGACCCAAACTCCCCGCACCGATTGACGGGGTGGCCTGTAGCTCTTCGCCGTCTCCACCAGCAGGCGCGTCAGGCCGAGAACCGCCCGGCAATCCATTTTGATTCCAGTCCCTCCGAGCCTCAGTTCCCTAAAAGAGCAGACAATGGAGGCAAACTCTTCGTACGGGATGTCGGCTGGGATGGGGCAGAACAGGCGCAGGTCCTGGGAAGCGAACCAACCCGCGCAACCCTCGAAATAGCCCCGGAAACGCAGCCACTCATGAAACGGTTCGGCCCAGCGATCCTTGGTTTTGTCCCTTCGTTTTGTACCGCTCGGTTTCAACAAAGCGTATCCCTTGGCGGAATGGGGATTGAAGAGTTGGACCAGCGGGGAAGAGAACACAAATTCCCGCTGTCCTTGAAACGAGTTCCATAGGTTCTTCGTCCAGTCCTCCGGCCGCATCTTGGCGAACTCCGCGATTACACGGTTCGGTCCCGCGTACGCTTTCAATCTCGCCAGAATCGTGTACAGACGGTTATCCGATGGAGAGGCGCAAGGTACTCCCCGAAATCGGCTGCCCGACCGGCCATCGGGTCGAGCGGTGTTCTTCCCAAGGGAACGGGAGGCGGGCTTCGCCGGCCGCTCGAGATAACAAAATCCCGGGCCAACGTCTATGAGATCCGTGGCCAACAGCCGCCTTCGAAGTTGGACCTCGAAGCGATCCTCCCATTCCACGATGCGGGGTTCAAGTTGCTTCAATACGTCAGCCGCACCGATGGCAGCCAGTGTGTCGGCGTGTGTCCCCGTCCGCTTGAAGACTGTGTAAGAATTCATGGCCCACCCAGTTACCATGCACCGAGACTATTTCGCAGTCTGATATATGACACGCCAAATCTTGCCTTTCCGGCTATCCGTGATGTACACGCCGGGAGCCTCGGCAATGCCATCGGGGCGCGCCGTGAAAATGCTTAAAACAAAACATCCGAACGCCAGATGGGTCTACCTGGACATATTTCTCTCCTCCCGGGATGATTGTCCTGTGTAAGTTACAGTGTACTGTATATCAGGTCGAAGCGGACGCCAAAAGCGACTGAGCGATACTCTAGAAACGAAATTGAGTTTCTGGATGCCGGGGCGGAGGCCTTCGCGTTTACATTTGGCTGAGAACTGAGCTGGATCAGAAGGGATAGTGCGCTTCGCCCTGCTGGATGGTCACCCACTTGAGTTGTGTCAGGTCGTCCATTGACCACTGGCCGCCCTCGCGCCCCATCCCGGAATCCTTCACTCCACTGAACGGAGCATGCGGCTCATCGTGGATCGTGGAACCGTTGATGTGGACCGAACCCGACTCCAATTCGAGTGCGCATCGCATCGCGAGTTGCAAGTTGTTGGTTATGACCGCAGACGTGAGGCCGTATCGGGTGTTGTTCGCCAATTGGATTGCGTCTGAGGCGTCCCGGGCCTTGATGACGCTGGCCACCGGTCCAAATAGTTCGTCCTGGAAAACGGACATGGACGGCGTGACGTCGGCGATAACCGTGGGCTGGAAATAGTTGCCTTCGTACGTCCCCCCGCAGAGGACGCGCGCCCCTTGGGCAATGGAAGACTCCATGCGGGTGGCGATGAAGGGGCACTGCGAAGCGCGAATCAACGGACCGATCACGGTCTGAGGGTCTCGGGGATCGCCTACTTTGAGCGACTTCACCTTGGCCACGAACAGATCGAGAAATGCATCATAGACCGGTTCTTCAACGATCACACGAGAGCCGGCCATGCAGATTTGACCTTGGTGAATGAACAAACCAAAGCAGGCAGTGTCTACCGCATAGTTGAGGTTGGCGTCCTGCATCACCAGCAGAGGACTTTTGCCGCCCATCTCCAGATCGAATTTCTTCCCGCGCTTGGCGCATTCGACACCAATCTGGCGCCCCACAGCGGTAGATCCCGTAAAGAGAATCGCCTTGACACGAGGATCACTGTATAGAGCTTCGCCCAAGGTAGGGCCGTCACCGGGTACGACATTCAGCACCCCCGGAGGCAGCCCGGCTTTGTCGAAGATCTCCGCGATCTTCAGCCCGACCAAAGATGTCTCCTCCGACGGTTTCAGCACAAAAGTATTGCCGGCAGCCAGCGCAAAAGCAACCTTCTTCGTCGCCAGGATCAAAGGAAAGTTAAAGGGCGCGATGCCCCCGACCACTCCGAGGGGGCGGCGAATCGCCATCGAGATGCGCCCCGGAATGTCGCAGGGAATTGTCTGTCCCATAATTCGGCGGCATTCACCGGCCGCGGACCGGAGGACGCCGACGACGTATGAGACTTCAAACTGCGACTTGCCGAACGTGGCCCCGCCCTCTTCGATCAGCAGGTCCACAACTTCGCTCCGCATGGATTCTAGAACGTCCGCGGCCCGAATCAGAATGAGTTCCCGCTCAGAGGGCAGCGTGTTGCCCCACAGGTCCTTCACGGCGTAAGCGGCATCGATGGCGCGCGTCATATCTTCCGGACGCGCCATAAAAACTTTGGAAAACGCCTCGCCGTTGGCCGGGTTGACCACCGGCGTCATGGCCGCGGGATCAACCGGAATCTCTTGTCCATTGATGTACGGTGCGGTTATGTTCATATGCCTTTATCAGCCCGGTTCGTTTACTGCCGCGCGAGCCGCGGCCCTTCCTTCTCCGTCGTGGCTAGTTAATTATACACTCGTGCCTCGATGGCAGAGCGTCGTCCCAAGGTGTCTCAATCATAGTTCTGGCGGCACCTTCCTGTCCGGATCTGGCGTGACGCGCCCCGCTCCGGCGCTCTGCATCCTCTTTTCGGCGGCGGAATCTCAGACGAGCTACTTCGGGGACCTCGACATTGCCGCCTCCGCCCCAGCAGACCCGCCCACCGCCAGTGCGCATGCCACATATCTGCGCCTCGTGAACTCTCCACCCCGGCTGCCCAGCCAGCGTTCGTTCCCCGCCGTCTACACCAGATCCTGGTTCTCCGTCTTCGGTCGCAGCTTGTACTGAAGAAGGTCGTCGCTTCGGTGGTCTGAGACAGTGCGCCTGGCCAATCTCCGGCCAGAGTACCTCGATTCAGACTACAGCTTTGGTCCCCGTCTCTGCCTCCGAGTCTCTCGGGCACGGCTGCGCTTGACGGCCTGACGGCCTAGCCGCGCCCTGCAGCACGGCGGTCTTCTGCTTCCGCTCGTTCCTCGCGGCCCTGCGGGTTTCGGCTCCCCCGCCATCCTGCCGGACCGTCGCTCGCGCTCCTTGGCGGTCCCCCCGAAAAAGCAGACCTTGGCTTTGGGAGCGGCTCCGCTTGCTGTTTCGCGCCCCGAGAGACATCGGGAGGCAGAAAAGGAGACCATCGCAATGTCATTAACGAATCGAGTTTCACTGATCGGGTTCTTAGGCAAGGATGCCGAGGTTAAGACCACTCGTAACAACGCACATTTCACAGTGCTTTCGCTGGCAACGAAGCGGAGTTGGAAAGACCGCGAGACGGGAGAGTGGCAGTCGAAGTCCACCTGGCATCGCATCATCTGCTGGGGACGGCTTGCCGACTACGCAGCCGGCTTCGCGACGGTTTCGGCGGGTGAAAGATTGGGCAGTAACGTAATCTTGCCTCCCGATGACATCCCTTTCGCAGGCGCAATCCGGCGATCGTATTCGAGTGCGATGCGCTGGTTCGCAACGAACGTCGTGAGCCGCGTGAGGTAA
>JASIAM010000198.1 GCA_030041985.1 Bryobacteraceae bacterium
CGGTGACAACTGCATGCCTGAGCTACTCTCCCAAAAAGTTTGGAAGGCACGTATTTCGCTGCTGGGTAAGGGCAATCAAGCCTTTGCTGTCCCAACAGCCCATCCAACTAACGGATGTCCTAACCGCTTCTTCTGACGCGGGATAGATATCATTGATGGAAGTCCAAAAGAAAATCTATTAGTGTCTGACAAGGTTCCCTTCGGCTCTTACGGGCAGAAGCCCCGGCCCACCAGGTGCGCGTGTATAATTAGCCTTCGGCGCGACCTGCGCCGAAAGGGAGGTACCCATGCGAGCCAAGCATGTGGTTTTGGTATTGGCGGCTTCGCTCAGCGCCGGTTTCGGCATGCTCTTCTGGCTCGGCGCTGCCACGGCCGCGGGACCTATCCCTGTGGATTGCGGCCGTGCGTGCCTGGAGGGCCTGGTGAATCAATACCTGGCGGCACTGGTGGCCCACGATCCCAAACGGCTGCCGCTCTCCGCCGACGTGAAATACACCGAGAACGACCAGGTACTCGATATCGGCGATGGCTTCTGGAACACCGCTACGGCGATTGGTAACTACAAACACTACTTCGCCGATCCGGTCACCGAGCAAGCTGGCTTCATGGGAACCATGGGGGAGGCAGACCATTTGGTCCTGATGGCCATACGTCTGAAAGTGGAGCTCGGCCGCATTACGGAGGTCGAAACGAGTTACTACCGGCCCGGCGGCGGTGGCCCGTCGGGTGTGCCGGACCTCGATAAAGCCGCCAAGCCGGAAGCGCTCTGGTATGAGCCTCCATCGGGCCCGCGGGCTTCGCGCCAGCAGTTGATCGCTACCGCTAATGCGTACTTCGCCGGCCTTCAGCGGAACGATGGCAAAGGCTACTATCCGTTCACTGATGATTGCGATCGCATCGAAAACGGAGCGCATACCACCAATAACCCGGCCATCCAGGCGCGCAGTGGCGGCTTCAATGCCATGGCGCTTTCCTGTAAGCCACAATTCGAAAGCGGCTATTACGCCGTAGTGAGCAAGATTCATCACCGCAGGTATCCCCTGGTGGATGAAGAGCGCGGTGTAGTCTGGTCGTATGCCATTTTCGATCACGGCGGCACAGTTCCCGTAGTGCATCTGACCAATGGCCAGTCTGTCGACATGAAAGGGTTTAACAGGCCGTCGAGTATTGAAGTGACCGAAGCGTTCCGGATTGAAAACGGCAAGATTCGCAGAGTGGAAATGGTCGGTTCCGGAGTCACCTATCACTTGAACCCGGCATGGCCGGGCGGACTAAGCGACAGATGAGCGATCCCAGGTCCGATCCCCTGCCCCCGGCACGCGACTCCCTTACGTGATAGACTCGCAAAAACGCCTGTGAGTAAACCTATGCGCCGCTTTTTCCTGATAGCTCTCTCGCTGCCTTTGTTGGGGCCAGCTCTATTTGCACAAGCGAAACGCATCGACGATGCTGCGCTCCGAAATGCCGCCAGGTCCGCGTCGGATGGCGATTGGCTGTCGTATGGCCTCACGCTGGGTGAGACTCGTTACAGTCCGCTCAAACAGATCGATGCGTCGAACGTAAAACGCCTGGGACTGATGTGGTCGTATGAAGCTGGCGATGGCGGCGGCGATCAGGAAGCCACACCGCTCGTCTGGAACAACACCATCTTTGGCGTCACTAACTGGAGCATCGTATTTGCTCTGGACGCGCGCACCGGCAAGGAGAAGTGGCGCTGGGATCCGCTGGTGAACCGCAAGCCCACCAGCGATAAAATGTGCTGCGGCGTAGTGAACCGCGGGTTAGCGCTCTATCACAACAAAATTTATGTCCCGGTGAACGATGGCCGGCTGGAGGCGCTCGACGCTGATACCGGCAAGCCGGTATGGGAAGCGCGCGTCTCCTATGTACAGCAGGAACAGACGCTCACGATCGCGCCGCGCATTGCCAAGGGCAAGGTGATCGTAGGAGCGGCGGGCGGCGATCGTCCCACGCGCGGCTTCTTTGCTGCCTATGACGCCGATACAGGCCGCGAAGTTTGGCGGTTCTACACCGTTCCGGGCGACCCCGCCAAGGGCTTTGAGAACTCGGCCATGCGCAAGGCCGCTGCCACCTGGGATGGTGACTGGTGGAAGCTGGGCGGCGGCGGTTCGGTGTGGGACGGAATCTCTTACGACCCCGATAGCGATCTGTTGTATGTGGGCACAGGCAACGCCGAACCTTGGCCCGCAGCGCTCCGCACCAAGGACGTGAGCACCGGGCACGACAACCTGTACGCAGCCTCCATTGTGGCCGTACACGCCGATACCGGCGAGCTCAAGTGGTACTACCAGATGGTGCCTGGAGATGAGTGGGACTATGACTCCGTGCAGCAGATGATCCTGACCGAGCTGAACATCAACGGCAAGCCGCGCAAGGTCATCATGCAGGCCAACAAGAACGGCTTCTTTTATGTGCTCGACCGCATCACCGGGGAGTTTATTTCGGCGCAGCCGTTCTCCCGCGTCACCTGGGCAAAAGGAATCGATCCCAAAACCGGGCGGCCCATCATAAATATGGAGGTGAAGTATGGCAAGGACCCGGTGCCCGTATCGCCAGGCGGCGGAGGCGCGCACAACTGGTCTCCCATGTCCTTCAATCCGCAGACCGGACTCGTCTACATTCCGACGCGCGGTTGGGATACCTTCTCCTATGCCACCGATTACGAATTCAAACCGGACGCCAACCGCGTGGGCGGGGCCGGACAGACGGGGCTGAAACTCAACACGCGCGGTCTCACGGTGCAGCCGGGAGGCCCCGCCATCGGTCCGGAGCCTCTGCCGGACGGACGGCTCGGGACGCTGATTGCTTATGATCCGGTGAAGCAGGAGATCCGCTGGCGAGTCCCCGTTGGCAACAGCAGGTATGGCGGCACTTTGAGCACGGCGAGCAATCTACTGTTCCAGGTGGCTCCCAACGGAACCTTGATCGCCTACTCAGCCGATAAGGGAGAAAAGCTGCTGGAACTGACTACCGGGCTGCACAACGGCATGGGCCCGCCCATCACGTTTGGAGTGGACGGCAAGCAGTACATCGCGCTGATGGGCGGCTCCGGCGGCACGCCGACTCTGGGCCAGAGCGCCGAGAAGTCCACGCCGATGAAGCCCCGGTTGCTGGTGTTTGGACTTGATGGCAAGGCGGAATTGCCGCAAACAGGGGACGCCCTCACGCCCGCTGCGCCGGACACACTACACCAACAGTAGCCGCTGTGCTAACGGCGCATGGCGCGACGCGGAAGGGTTTTGATAAGATTTGGGAGCAAATCGCACGGAGATCTCCTCATGTTTCGTATTCGATGTTTTGGCTTCGCATCCGGCGCCCTTGGCCTGATGGCGGGCGCCATATTCGGCCAGCCCCAACAGGCGCCGGCGCCCCCCGCGCCCATGCCGCAGGTGCTGCGCAATTATCAGCCCGTGACCGCGGAGCGGCTCAAAAATCCGGAAGATGGCAACTGGCTGTCGATCCGTCGCACCTATAACGGCTGGGGCTATAGCCCGCTCGACCAGATCACACCGGCCAACGTCAAAAACCTGCGTCACGTGTGGGCCTTTTCGACCGGAGAAGGCAAGGTGCACGAAGCCGCGCCTCTGGTGAATAACGGCGTGATGTTCGTCTCGACGCCCAACGACCAGGTGATTGCGCTCGATGCCCTCACCGGAACTCTGCTATGGCGATACCGGCGGACGCGTCCGAAGGAAGCGGTGGTTCTTCACGACACGAGCCGTGGAGTTGCACTCTATGGCGACAAGGTCTATTACGCCGCGGGTGAAGCGGTGCTGGTGGCTTTGGACGCCAAGACCGGCAAGGAGGTCTGGTCCACCACGGTAGCTGACAGTAAGGCTGGCTATTACATCACGCTCGCGCCACTGGTGGCCGACGGGAAAGTAATGGTCGGCGCTTCGGGAGGAGAATTGGGAATCCGCGGTTTCGTGGCCGCGTACGACCCGGATACAGGCAAGGAACAATGGCGCACTTACACAATTCCGGCGCCGGGACAGCCTGGCAGTGAGACCTGGCCCAAGGGAAATCAGTGGAAAACCGGCGGCGGCCCCGTGTGGGTGACGGGAAACTACGATCCCGCGACGAATCTGGCCTACTGGGGAACGGGAAATGGTGGACCGTGGATGGGGGACAAGCGACCCGGCGACAACCTTTATACTGCTTCCACCATTGCGCTGGACGTTGCTACCGGTCAAATCAAAGGCTACTTCCAGTACAATCCCAACGATTCGTGGGATTGGGACGAGGTCTCACCACCGATTCTGGTTGACTACCAGCGCGGCCAGCGCACCATCAAGGGGTTGATTGATGTGGCCCGCGACGGCTACTTATGGTTTCTCGACCGCGGCGATTCCACTACCGGCGGGCGCATCAAATTTGTCGAAGGCAAACCATACGTCTATCAGAATGTTTTCCGCAGCGTCGATCCCGAGACCGGCCGGCCGGATGTCGATCCGGCACGCAAACCGGGAACTGGGAAACCCGCTGAGTATTGCCCGAACGCCCATGGCGGCAAGAACTGGCCCCCCATCGCGTACAGCCCGCAAACCCGCATGATTTACATCCCTGCCAATAACAATATTTGCGGCTCGACCGAAGGACAAGAAGAAGTCGAATACGTCCCGGGCAAGGGTTATACGGGAGTGCGGATGCTTCCCGGCGCCATTGTTCCCGGCGCCGATCACTTTGGCGAGGTGCAGGCGTGGAATGTGGATACGGGGCAGAAGGTGTGGACGCACAATTACGCCAAGAGCCCGAACTGGGGCGGCATGCTGGTAACCGGCAGCGGGCTGGTGTTCAGTGGCGGAACCAGTGATCGGAAGATGCATGCCTTCGATGCGAAAACCGGCGAGCTGCTTTGGGAATATCCCACTAACTCCGGCATCCTGGCTCCGCCCACTACGTTTACGATTGGCGGCAAGCAATACATTGCCGTGCTGGCCGGGTGGGGCGGCGATTCGCGAGGCATGCAGGCAACGTTGAATCGGTCTTTCCCCGGCGAGTTCCCGGAAGTGCCCGAAGGCGGGGCGATCTGGGTGTTCGCATTGGAGTGACATAGACTGGCGAGGCGTCACTTCAATGAAGCGCGGCGGAGCGCCGGGCAGAAGCCCGGCGGCAGGGCAGAAGCC
>JASIAM010000199.1 GCA_030041985.1 Bryobacteraceae bacterium
CCGAGATTTTACGCATTACCGCCAGGATTGGCTGAACGCCGGGACGAGCTGCGCTCGATCCCGGCGAATCCCGGCCGCCGAGTCGGCGCTCAGGTTGCGTCTCCGCAGAGCCTTACCCTCCGCTCGGGTGCAACCAGTATAGCCGGCTCGAAACATCAACCCACGGGAATGTTTACACAAAATTCTTGACACGGCCCCTGGACAACCTTTCGCCTCGCCGGTCCGGCCCTCGATGCCTTGGCACAGACGTCTGATTAATCTCGAACCGCACCGCGGGCTGCCACTGGCTCACATTACTGGCAGTTGCTGCCCTGTTCTTCACGCGATCGCTCCCGGTTTCGAAGCGCTCTTCCAAAAGCCTGATATCCTGATTCCAGCCGTTATGGATCATGAACAGTGATTGGAACAGCACGGCCGCGAAATGCGGCCGGTCCGTCAGTGCACTCGCGAAGATGCCGCTCAGTAACCGCCTTCTACGCCATTGCCTCCACGCTATACTGCCCACCCTGGTGCTCGCTATCTTCCTTGCGGCAGCTCATGCACCCGCAGTAACGGCGCAATCACCAGGCGCCTTGCCCACCGCGGCTGCGCGGTTTGAAGTCGCCACGATCAAACCGCACAATCCCGATTTGCGCGGATTTGGAATCGTAATTACCGGCCGCCGGTTCTCGGGCGTAAATGTGTCCGTCGGTTCTCTAATGACATTTGCCTTCACACTGCATCCAAGGCAGATTGTGGATGGTCCCCGCTGGCTCGAGTCAGAAAGATTTGATATCGCCGCCGAAGCCGCGGAAGGGGATGCAACGCCGATGAGAATTCTCGCCCAGCGGCTGCTTGCTGATCGGTTCAGTCTCGCTTTCCATCAAAGTAAGAAGAGATTGTCCGTCTACCAGCTTTTGCCCGCGAACACTGGCTCAAAGCTCGCGAATAAGCAGGGAGATCCGAACGGAAGGGGAACTTTCGGTTTTCATGCTCTGGGTGCTATGGAAGTCCACGACGCCACTATGGCTGAATTTGCCGGCTGGATGCAACGCTATGTTGTGGATAGGCCGGTCATCGACCGGACCGGTCTTTCCGGCAGGTACACTTTTCAAATGAACTGGAAAGCCGATGAATTCCAGTTTGCTCCCATCGCCGCCTCGCTTCCACCAGCGCCACAGAATGACGAACTCCCGGATCTGTACACGACGCTTGAGCAGCAACTGGGATTAAAGCTCAAAGCGGCCAAAGCGCCGATTGAGGTCCTCGCCATCGATCATCTGCAACAGCCCAGTGCGAACTGATGCCGAAGAAGGTTTTTCAGGTTGTGCGGGCAGCAGGCGATAACGCGCGAGCAGGCGCAGCTTTCCGCAATTTCCCCACCGCCTCCGCCACCCGCCGCGCCACGTAGTCGACTTCTTCCTCGGTGGTAAACCGGCCCAAGCCAAAACGCACTGACGATCGCGCCTCCTGCGCCGTCAAGCCCAGCGCGCGCAATACATGGCTCGGTTCCGGTGAGGCGGAACTGCACGCCGATCCCGTGGAGAGGGCGATATCCGGTAGCATTGTCAGGAGCGCATCGGCATCCACTCCCGCGAAAGACAGGTTCAGATTGCCTGCCAGCCGGTGCTCCAGCGACCCATTGACACGAACGCCTTCAAGCGACTCTTCCAGCCGTGCGTAAAGATGGTCGCGCAGCCTGCCGATACGGGCGGTTTCGGTTTCCATTTCGGCGGCGCAGATGGCCGCGGCTTCTCCAAAGCCAACGATCCCGGGAACATTCAAGGTGCCGGAGCGCAGGCCCCCTTCGTGGCCCCCGCCATCGATTTGCTGTGCCAGGGGCGTGCGTGCCCGCACGTACAGCGCTCCCACGCCCTTGGGCCCGTAGATCTTGTGAGCCGTAAAGGACATCAGGCCGGCCGGGCAATCCGCAACGTCAATGGCAACTTTGCCGAAAGCCTGCGCCGCATCGGTATGGAACAGAACTCCCATTTCGCGGCAGATCTCGCCAATCTCCCGCACCGGCTGGATCACGCCAATTTCGTTGTTGGCGTACATCATGGACACCAGTACGGTTTCCGGGCGAATCGCGCGGCGAAATTCCTCCAGATCGATCAGCCCATCCGGGCGCGGCGCCAAAACCGTGGCTTTCACGCCGATGCGTTGCAAATGGCGGATCGGATCGAGCACCGCTCTGTGCTCCGTGGCCATGGTGACCACGTGGTTGCCGCGGGAGCGGCAGGCCTCAACGGCGCCCTTTAAAGCCAGATTATTGGATTCGGTCGCGCCGCTGGTGAAAACGATCTCACGCGGCGCGGCGCCCACCAGCCCGGCAATACACGCGCGCGCCCGTTCCACAGCCTTCTCCGCAGTCCACCCGTAGCAGTGGCTGCGGCTGGCGGCGTTCCCGAAATGCTGCGTGAAATAGGGCAGCATCGCTTCGAGCACACGGCGATCCACTGGCGTCGTGGCATGGTAATCGAAATAGAGCGGCGTCTTCACACAATCCGTAAGCGGCGTCTGTAAGCGATTGCCGGTCCTGGCACGGTTTCTCGCAATGGGAGAATCTAATCCGAGTATAATGTGAATCGAGTTGGCTCTCGCTCGGTGGATGACAGGCGCGTTTCGAGGATTCGTCGCTGTGGGCACACGCACGCAGCTCCTTTCTGAGATCACGCTGGGCGTGCGGTAGGTGATATGGCGCGGCCCGCTATCGCCCCCGAAGTAGAAACCCGGCAACTGGACCGCACCGTTCCTTTATATCGGGTCGTGCTGCTCGACGATAACGACCACACCTACGATTACGTGATCGAGATGCTGCAAAAGATCTTCTACTTTTCGCTGGACCAGGCATATCGTCACGCCGAAGAAGTCGATCGCTCCGGACGGACGGTGCTGATTACCTGCGAGCTCCCGGAGGCCGAGTTCGCCCGCGACCAGATCCATGGCTACGGTCCGGACCCGCGGCTGGCACGCTCCCGCGGATCCATGTCTGCCGTTATCGAGCCGGCGGGCTGAAAGCCCACCCGGAAAACTGGGAGCAGGGCCACAGCCTGTTATGATAGGCCAATGAAGTCTCTTGGTATTTTTGTGTGCATTTCAGCAGCGTGCCTGCTGGCGCAGACCCCTGCCCCGCGATCCTCGTCCATACCAGAAATAGGCACTCTGACACCGGCAGTTCCGGCCGTTTCCCCGGATAAAGTCGTGCTCTCGGTCGGCGATGTGAAGATCACCGCCCAGCAATTTACTGACATCGTCAATGCCCTGCCCGAGCAGTATAGGGCATCGGCGCTCGGCCCGGGCAAGAGGAATTTCGGTGAGAATCTTCTCAAAGTCCTTGTCCTGGCTCAAGACGGCAAAGCCCGCAAGCTCGACCAAAAGGAGGAGTATCAAACCCAGGAGCGATTTCAGGCGGCCAATCTGTTAGCACAGAAGACCTTCAACGACATCGCCGAAGGTATCAAGGTGGATGACGCCGAAATGCATGCTTTTTATGATGCCCACAAGCAGGAATATGAACAGGTGCGCGCCCGCCATATTCTGATTCGCATGGCAGGTTCGCCCTCTCCCGCCACTCCCGGCAAAAAGGAACTGACCGACGCCGAGGCATTAGCCAAAGCGCAGGAGATCCGCAAGAAACTCGCGGACGGCGCCGATTTCGCGCAATTGGCTTCCGCTGAGTCGGATGATGCCGGATCGAAAACGCGCGGCGGAGAACTTAACTTCTTCAAGCACGGGCAAATGGTAGGCCCTTTCGAACAGGCGGCCTTTTCCATGAAGGTGGGCGACATCAGCGATCCTGTAAAAACCCAGTTCGGCTATCACATCATCCAGGTGGAAGCGCGGAAATCCTTCGATGATTTCAAGCCGGAAATCGAGCGGAGTGTGCGCTCCGAGCAGGCCCAGAAAATCCTCGAAGATATGCAGAAGAAATCCAATGCCGTACTCGATCCGGACTTCTTTGGCGCTCCTAAGCCCCCAGTTCCCGCGAGCGTTGTCCCGGCTCCCCGCGCTCCTCAAAACGCCAGCCCTGCTGCCCCGAAACAATGACCGCCTGTGGTTGTTGGCAGCGAGGGCGCGATCAATGTTCTCTGGTGATCTGAGTTAGAAACCAGGTGCGCCGTTCCGTCTCGTCGATCCAGATTTCGATCATGCTGGTGGTGGCGAAATCGTTATGCTTGGCGCAGAGTTCGTGCGTCGCGCGCAGGTAGCGGGTGAGCTGCGAATTGTCCTCGCGCAGATCCGAAAGCATCTCTTCGGGCGGAACTTTTTCCTCGTCGTTATCTTTGAGCCGCTGGTGCCGGGCGATATCGCCAATCGACCGCAGAGTGGTGCCGCCGATCTTGCGGGCCCGCTCGGCGATGTCGTCGGTCATCTTGAAAATCTGTTCGCCGTGTTCATCAAGCAGCAGATGGTAGTCGCGGAAGTGCGGGCCCGCCATGTGCCAGTGGAAATTCTTGGTCTTCACATACAGGCTGAAAACGTCCGCCAGAAGCTGCCGCAGGGAAGCGGTGATTTCCGTCACTGCCTCACGGCTCAAATCCGTCGTGGCTTTTGGAATGTGGGTAGTAACCCGTTGGGTCATTTTTGTCTTCCTCCTCTCTTCATGCTGCCGCCATTTCGCGCTCGGCTTTGCGGATTCGCTCCGGTTTCTGTGAAGCAGCGCACGCTCCCGGTTGGCGTCCCGGATGTTGAGGCGGGCACAGTTTTCTTCCGAGAGGGAGGAGGGCGCACCTGCGAGCTGAGTGGCGGCCCTTGATCCACTTACACGCCCCAGCAATAATCCTCGACGGCTCTCTCAATCGAGCTATCTTTCTCCGTCAGCCGCATCAATTCCAAACGAATCGCATCGACCAGCGCTTTCCAGCTTGCTTCGATCACGTTGTCGGAGACACCCATGGTGGACCAGCTCTTGCGGTGATCGGACCACTCGATGAGCACCCGCACTTTTGCGGCAGTGCCCTTGCGGGAATCGAGGACGCGGACTTTGTAGTCGGTCAGCCGTACATCCGTGATCTGCGGATACAGCTTCGAAAGGCACTTGCGCAGGCACAGGTGCAAAGCATTGAACGGCCCGTGGCCGGACTCGGTCGCCGAGTGAACCCCCTCGGCGGTGCGGAGAGCCACGGTGGCGTTGGTGTGGGTACCGCCGTGACTGCCTCCCCGGGTACTTACTTCATAGCTCTCCACATCGAAGAAATGCATCCCCGGCAGCAGGGCTTCGCGCACCAGCAGTTCGAAGGTGCCTTCCGCCGCTTCGAGCTCATAGCCATCGTACTCCAACTGCTTGACGCGCTCGAGCAGTTGGCGGCGCGCCTCCTCGTCTAGACGATCGTCCAAGCCATGCTGCTTGAGCTTGTACATAATGTTGCCGCGGCCGGAGAGATC
This sequence comes from Bryobacteraceae bacterium, assembly GCA_030041985.1. Lineage (GTDB taxonomy): Bacteria > Acidobacteriota > Terriglobia > Bryobacterales > Bryobacteraceae > PSRJ01. Next base: position 5,368 of record JASIAM010000199.1, read on the forward strand.
GCTCACCAGGACACGTTGGTGGTTGCCGACGGTTTCGGGCGTGATGTGCTCATAAGTGGCGGAGTCCTTCAAAACAGCGCTGACGTGCACGCCCCCCTTATGCGCAAAGGCGCTCTTGCCGACAAATGGCTGCTCGTTGCGCACGGGCAGGTTGGCCAGTTCGGCAATGAAGCGGCAAACGGAGGTAAGGTTGGCCAGCGCTTCCGGCCCGATCGTGGTGTGCCCGAGTTTCAGCTCCAGGTTGGCGATGATGGAGGAGAGATTGGCGTTGCCGCAGCGTTCCCCATAACCATTCAGACATCCCTGGACGTGGGTGGCGCCGGCTTCCACCGCAGCCAGCGTATTGGCCACGGCCAACTCGGAATCGTTGTGGGTGTGGATGCCGATGATGCCGTCGAAGTGCTTGCGCGCCTCAGCCACGGCTTCCTCGATGCGGCTGGTGATCGTCCCGCCATTGGTGTCGCACAGGCACAGCACGTTCGCGCCCGCGTCTTTGGCCGCGGCCAGCGTGCGCAGCGCGTAGGCGGGGTCAGCGGTATAGCCATCGAAGAAGTGCTCTGCGTCGTAAACTACTTCTTTGCCGTGCTGTTTCAGGTAGGCGACGGTTTCGGAAATCAGCTTGAGGTTTTCTTCCAGTGTGATGCCCAGCGCGCGCCGGACGTGCAGGTCCCACGTCTTGCCGAAAATCGAGACTACCGGCGTACCCGCTTCCACCAGCGCGGCGACGTTGCGATCCTCCTCCACCGGGTTGCGGGCAAAGCGCGTAGCGCCGAAGGCGGTGAGTTTGGCGTGCTTCAGTTCGAGTTCGCGCGCGCGGCTGAAGAATTCCTTGTCCTTGGGATTCGATCCGGGCCAGCCTCCTTCGATATAGTCGATGCCTAGTTCGTCCAGTTTTTGCGCGATCACCAGCTTGTCGTCCACGGAGAAAGAAACGGCTTCGCCCTGCGTGCCGTCGCGCAACGTGGTATCGAAAGTAAAAATCCTCATATGCCGCCCTATTTCAAGCCCGCCAGGACCGGGGCGTCTCCCTCCAACCGGTGCTCCTCGGCTGGCACGCCGGCTTCCTTCTTTTTCTTGAGGAAGGTCATCATGGAGCGCAGTTCGCGACCCACCTGTTCAATCTCGGCGTTGCGGCCTGCCTCGCGCATGGCCAGGAAATTCTTGCGGCCGGTTCGGTTTTCCTCCATCCACTGGCGCGCGAATTCTCCGGACTGAATCTCGCCCAGAATTTTCTTCATTTCGGCGCGAGTCTGGTCATTGACAATGCGCGGGCCGCGGGTGTAATCACCATATTCGGCGGTATCGGAAACCGAGTAGCGCATGTAGCTGAGGCCGCCTTCATAAATCAGGTCGACAATCAGTTTCACTTCGTGGAGGCATTCGAAATAGGCCATCTCCGGCGCATAGCCCGCCTCCACCAGCGTATCGAACCCGGCGCGGATGAGCGCGCTGACGCCACCGCACAGCACGGTCTGTTCGCCGAACAAATCGGTTTCGGTTTCCTCGCGGAAGTTGGTTTCGATCACGCCGGCTTTGAGGCATCCTAGGGCCAGCGCATAAGCGAGGGCACGTTCGAGCGCTTTTCCGGAATGGTTCTGGTGAACGGCTACCAGCGCAGGCACTCCCACGCCCTCCACGTACAGTTCGCGCACACGGTGCCCGGGCGCCTTCGGCGCGATCATTGTGACATCCACATCGGGCGGCGGCGTGATCAGCTTGAAATGAATGTTGAACCCGTGGGCGAACATCAGCGTCTTGCCGGCCGTCATGTGGGGCGCGATTTTCTGATTGTAGAGATCGGCCTGCAGATGATCGTGCACCAGGATCATGACTACATCCGCCTCCTTGGCTGCATCTTCCGCGTTCGCAACGCGCAGCCCCGAGGCTTCCGCCTTCGCCCAGGATTGGCTTCCAGGATATAGCCCCACCACTACGTCCACGCCGGAATCCCGCAGGTTGAGCGCGTGCGCGTGGCCCTGGCTACCATATCCGATAATGGCCACCGTGCGGCCGTTCAAGAGTTCCAGATTTCCGTCTTTTTCGTAATAACGATTTGGCATAAATAACTCCTCAGTTATCAGTTGTCAGTTGTCAGCTTTCAGGCTTTAGCTCATGGCTGAGCGCTGATGGCTGACAGCTCCATCTCATTGCACGACCTCTTCGGATTTGCCGGCTTTGGTCGGCACGGGCGGCTGCAGGCGGAGCTTCTTCGGCTCGAGCCCGATCGCCAGGATGCCCGAGCGCGTCACTTCGATTTCTCCATAGCTGCCCATGATGTCCACGAACTCGTTGAGTTTCTCCGGATCGCCCGTGACTTCGATGGCGAACCCCCCGATAGACGAATCCACGACACGCCCGCCGAAAATCTCCGCTTCTTTCAGCACCGCTGTGCGCGATTCCTGCGACGTGTGGATGCGCACCAGCAGCAGCTCGCGAAACACCGAGGGCGTATCCGTCAGGTCCGTGGCCTGCAGGACGTTGATCAGCTTGTTCATCTGCTTGATCACCTGCTGGCGCAGTGCATCTTCGACTTCCACGGAGATGGTCATGCGGGAAACTTCGGGATCGAGTGTCCGCGCGACCGTCAGGCTTTCGATGTTGTAACCGCGTTGGCTCAGCAGGCCGGTCACCCGCATCAGGGCGCCGGGCTTATTTTCGAGTAGAACCGAAATAATCTGTAACATATTGCGCCCTATTTCACCGCGTCGGCCACCGGCTGGGGCGGCCCGAGCACCATTTCACTGATCGCGCCACCAGCAGGCACCATCGGGTAAACACACTCCAGAGGCGATACGCGCACGTTCAAAAGGTATGGGCCTGGCTCGCGCACCGCCTCCTCCAGCGCGGACGCCAGTTGCCACGGTTTATCGATGGTCTTGCCCTTGAAGCCGTAAGCCGCGGCCAGTTTTTCCGCATCGGGGAAACAATCGAGTGTCACCGCGCTCAAGCGGTTGTTATAAAACAATTCCTGCCACTGGCGTACCATACCCAGATAGCCGTTGTTCATCACCACAATTTTGATTGGCAAGCCGTAGCTGGCAATGGTGGCGAGTTCGGGAATCGACATTTGGAAACCACCATCGCCCACAATGGCGATCACCAGCTTATCGGGCCGCGCAAACTGCGCGCCCAGGGCCGCCGGCAGGCCAAATCCCATGGCGCCGAGTCCGCCGGAGTTGAGCCACAGCCGCGGCTCGTTGAAGCGCACAAGCTGCGCCGCCCACATCTGGTGCTGTCCCACGTCCGCCGTAATGATGGCTTCACCGTTTGACAAGCGATCGATTTCGGCCATCAGATGCTGCGGCTTGATCTCGGAATCGGATGTTACCGGCTCCAGTGGATGCTCCTTCTTCCACGCACGAATCTGGTCCCACCAGGAGAGGCGCGCAGGGGAGAGTTTTCCGTCGCTTTCGGAGTTGCCATGCGGGAGCAACTCATTGATACGCCCCAGCACTTGTTTCACATCGCCCACAATGGGCACCTCCGGCGTACGGATCTTGCCGATCTCCGCCGGGTCGATATCTACGTGAATCACCTTCGCATGCGGCGCAAACGCAGCCAAGCGGCCGGTGACGCGGTCGTCGAAGCGCACGCCCAGGGCGATCAGAAGGTCCGCATGGCTCATCGCCATGTTGGCCGCATAACTGCCATGCATTCCCGGCATGCTGATGAAGCAGGGATGGCTCGAAGGAAGCGCCCCCAGGCCCATGAGCGTATTCACCGTAGGCGCGCCCGTCAGCTCCACAAAATCGCGAAGCTCCTGCGCAGCGCCCGCGGCTACAATGCCCCCGCCGGAATAAACCAGCGGCCGTTCCGATTTCTGAATGAGCTGCACCGCGCGCCGGATCTGTCCCGTGTGGCCTTCCGTGAAAACTTTGTAGCCCGGCAAATGAATGGTGGAGACTGGCTGATAATGTCCCTGCGCCTGAAATACGTCTTTGGGAATGTCCACCAGCACCGGCCCTGGACGCCCGCTCGCAGCCACGTAAAAAGCCTCATGCACGATCTGCGGCAGATCCTCGAGCCGCTTCACCAGATAGTTATGCTTGGTGCACGAGCGCGTGATCCCGAAAGTATCGGCTTCCTGAAAAGCATCGCTGCCAATCATTTTCGTCGACACCTGTCCGGTGATCGCCACAATCGGTATCGAGTCCATCATGGCATCCATCAAGCCGGTAGTCAGGTTCGTTGCCCCGGGGCCCGAAGTGGCGCAGCAGACCCCCACCTTGCCGGTGGTGCGTGCGTAGCCTTCGGCCGCAAACGCCGCGTTTTCCTCGTGCCGCACCAGCACATGCCGGATGTGGTGGTCGTAGAGGCAATCATAAAAGGGAAGCGTGACGCCGCCGGGGTAGCCGAACATGCAATCCACCCCTTCCCGGGCCAGGCATTCCAGCAGCATTTTGGCGCCGCTCAACAACGTTGACATATTCTCCTCGATATTTCGTGCCTTCTTACCAAAATGAAAAAGGCCACCAGCCGGGTGTTTCCGCCCCGCTGATGGCCTTAGGAACTTAGGTTCCCGCCGGCCTCAAGCGGGGCCGGATACGATGACTACGCTAAGAATAATTATGCTTACGGGAGTAGCGAGCGTGCGGAAAGGAACCAGCAACCGGTCTCGCAGTGTGTTATGCATTGACGAAGCTTACAAAGAGTGTACCCGATCATCCCAGAGAAATGCAAGCGCCGTCAGCGATTCACAGCAGTTTCGGAAACCCGCGGAATGTAAGGACCGGCGCGGCAGAGTGAAATCAGCCCGACTTGGGTGGGTCTCCTGCAGGCCATCAAAGGACGGCAAACCCTTGTCTGGTACGCAACACGTCGCACCCGCTGGGCGATACGATCAGCTCGTGTTCGCCGAGGGAGCGACAAACCCGCAGGCCATCCGGCGAGCGAGTTCGCAGAAGGTCTCGCATCTTCTGCGCGCATGGCTGCGGACCTGTCGCTGGTAGAAGACCAGCGACAGAGTATAGGCCAGCACGCCAATCATGGTGAGCACCACGAGCGC
>JASIAM010000200.1 GCA_030041985.1 Bryobacteraceae bacterium
AGACGCCGGCATCGCGGCGGACGATCATGGCGAACGTGTTGTTGAAGCCGAAGGGAGCGAGCCAGGCCAATTGCCATTGGCGATGGTAGGCCTCGCGCACGGAATCGAGCACCGCTGCGGGATCGCGCAAAATGGGGCGCTTGAGCACCTCGGTAAGCGCGGTGCCGGTGTATTCCGGGTAAAGGTCGAGCGAGCCATCGGTGAGGGCTTCATGGGCGAGCATGGTGCCGCCCAGGTCGAGCTTGCGCACCACCGGCACACCGAGCTGCTGCTCGATGTGCTGCGCCAGAATTTCGCCGAGTAGCACCTGTTCGGTGAAATTCTTGGATCCCACAACAATGTTGTTGCGGGCGCCGCAGGAAACGAGCAGGAGGCTCAGGCAGGCGATAGTCGCTTTTCGATCCATTCCAAACCTTCGTCGGCAGCCAGCGCCATGATGGCTGCGGGGACCGCGCCCGCCAGTATCGTGGCAGTATCCACTGTGGCGATTCCACGAAAAATGAAGACGCCCAAGCCACCGGCGCCGATGGCTGCCGCTACGGTGGCGGTGCCGATGGTGGTCACAGTCGCGATGCGCAGGCCGGCCAGAATGGCAGGCACGGCGAGGGGCAACTCGACCTGCCACAGGATTTGATTCCCGGTCATTCCCATGGCGACAGCCGATTCGCGAACGGCCGGATCGACTCCCAGCACGCCCACCAGTGTGTTACGCAGAATCGGCAAGAGCGCGTAGAGGCACAACGCAATGATGGCGGTGTGGCGCCCAATGCCTCCGATGAATGGCAGAGGGAGCAGAAAACCGAACAAGGCCAGACTGGGGACCGTTTGCAGGATATTCGCGAGGCCGAGCATCCAGCGCCGTATGGCAGCGCGGCGCGTGAGCGCCACCGCCGCGGGAATGGCGATGAGGGCCGCCACACCGATAGCGATCAGCACCAGCCAGAGATGCTCCAGAGTGAGCGACACTATCTCAGAAGCCAGGCGCGGATTCATGTTGCGGGGTGTCCAGTCCTGACAGAAAGGCGCGGGCTTCTTCTGTGCGCGCCGAGAGAAATTCGCCGGGAGAAGCCATCACATCGATCATGCCATCTTTCAGCAGCACGATGCGGGTGGCGAGCAGGAGAGCCTCGCGCACGTCGTGAGTGACGAACAGCGCGGCTTTGCCAGAGCCGGAGGCCGTGGCGCGCAGCAGAGAGACGAACTGCCTCTGCAATTCGTAACGGGTAATGGGATCGAGCGCGGCGAATGGCTCATCGAGCAACAACAGAGGCGGCTCCGCTGCCAGCGCACGGGCGATCCCCACCCGCTGTTTCTGGCCACCCGAGAGTTCGTGTGGATGGCGGCGGGCGAATTGAGCGGGCGGCAGTCCCACGGTATCGAGTAGCAGATCGACGCGCGCCGCGATGGCGCCCGGCTCCCATTTTTCGAGCTTCGGCACCAGTCCGATATTAGCGGCCACGGTCCAATGCGGGAACAGACCCGCGTCCTGAATGACGTAACCGATACGGCGGCGCAGGCTGATGGGATCCCACTCGGAGAGCGTGCGGCCTTGAAAGCGGATTTCTCCGGATGCCGGCGGCAAGAGGCCGTTGACACATTTCAAAAGAGTAGTCTTGCCGCAGCCGCTGCGGCCGAGCAGCACCACGGTCTCACCTTCGCGTGCCTCGAGCGATACTTCACGAAGAATCGAGCGCTCGCCAATGCGGTAGGTGAGGTCGCGAATTTCCAGCACGGCGCACTGCATGTGGTTATTGTGGCAGTTTTCCGGGAGACGATTCTCGGCCGGAGCGCTTCCTGATTCAAAAGAGGAGCGGAGATGCAGTGCTCAGCGGTGGCTCGCGCCTTGCTGGAAACTGGATCGAATCTCGGCTTCGGTTACCCGGCGCAGACCGATGTCTCCCAGTTGGCGCTCACTGAAGCACAACATGAAATACGGGCTGGCTGCTTCCCGGGCTCGAGTGAACTGAGAAACCGGCGGTTGGGCACTGGCCGTTGTCAGAAAAAGAACTTCGCCGCGATCTGGAGGATGCGGGCCGAATTAGGCTGCGTGGCATTTAAAGTGCCTAAGCCGAAGCGGCCACCAGTGCCGCCCAACTGGCTAGGCAGATTGATGACCTGTCCGGCCGAGTTGAAGAGGATGGTCGAATTGAAGCTTGCCCACTGCGGATGATTGAAAGCGTTATAAGCTTCCAGGCGCAACTGCGCGTAGACTCTCTCGGTAAAGTTGAGTTTCTTGTACAACGACATATTCCAATCATTACTCCCTGGCTCGCGCAGAGGGTTGATGCCGGAATCATCCGCTACACTGCCTACCGCAGCGGGAGCAAAGCACGACGTGTTGACGTACTCGTTGATGTTGCGGGATCCCATCGAGAGATTCGGGTTGCAAGTCAAGGCGACGCGCGGAGCAACATCCTCGCTGCCCGTGATCATGCGGTTCAATGTCAAGGCCGAGACGCCGCTGATGCTGTAAGTTGGCTCTACAGGGATTCCACTGTTGATAGTGATGATCCCACCCAACTGCCAGCCGTTGAGAATAAATTTGCCCGCCCGATTGTTGACGAAGCCCGCGCGCGCTCCGTTGGGGAGGTTGTAAACGTAGTTGATAACAAGAGTCTGGCTTTGGTCGAAGCCCAGCGGCCCATAGTTAAAGGCGCGCGTGTCGAGAATCGATCCAACGCCGGGAGTGCCTAACGACGACCCTGGGATGCCAAGGGCTTTCGACCAGGAATAGGCAACACCGAAAGTCAGGCCGCGGCCCACCCGATGGTTCGCGGCGATCTGCAAGGCGTTGTAATTGGAGGAACTACCGAAAGTGTAATAAGAACCCGACGTGTAACCCGCATAAGGCCGATAGAGCTGCGTCGGCAAGGTTGTATTGCCGTTATACTGCGGTGGGCCGACAGTGGGATCTTGGTTTTGGGGCAGCCATGCACTACCGAAAGGCACGTAGTTGAACGGATCCTGTTCCGGCAGGTGGCGAGACAGTGAGCCAACGTAAGAAACGTCAAGTAGAGTCGCGAAAGGTAGTTGACGCTGAATCCCAGCGCTGTAATTCATAACCATCGGTACATGACCGTCTGGAGACATGCCTGTGACGGTGGCAGGTACGTTGACTGTCGACGCCGTCGGGATCGTCGCCAGATTTCCATACAGGATCTGACTTTGAACGAGTGTCGGGGGATTGGTGTCGTAATTGCTCGTTGTGCCGACCTCGAAAGTGGTTACGCGGTCATAAAAGATTCCGCCGCCTAGACGCAACACGGTTTTGGAGGCAAAATTGTAAGCCAGTCCAAAACGCGGTCCCCACTGTATACCCCGATCCTTGAGCAACCCGGCAGGCAGACCGCCCTGACCTTCGACGAGGATGCCGTTGTAAAGGTTTCCGGATCCCGGGACGATGTCACCAATCAGCGCTGCGGCAGCATACTGCCCATTCAGAGGATTGAAGGCAACACGTTGGCCGGCCTGCAAGCCGGGCACGTAGTAAGAGATCGCCTGCGAGGGGTTGTAGGCTGATGGAAGAAAGTCTGACATGGCGTTCTCGTCGTCGCGGAACGGAATCAATATGCTCATTCGCAAGCCATAGTTTACGGTCAGCTTCGACGTGACCTTCCATGTATCCTGCCCATACCACTCGATGTTCTGGTAGGTGTAATCGGGAGCGAGGTATTTGTCAGGTTGCACGTACTTATTAAAATTACCGAGGAGAGCATTGGCGAAGGGCCAGTTGGTGTCGCCCGGATTTGCCGAGTTGGTATCGAAGTAAATAGTGGAATTGATCGGCTTGAACGGACTCTCCGTCTTTGTGGCGTATTCGTAAAAGATCCCGGCTTTTAAAGTGTGGGCGCCCTTGATTTTCGTGAGGTTGTCGGTGGCATCCCAGATAGGGTTGCGGTTTGCATACGGCAGTCCCGCGAAACTTGTGAATTGAGCGCCGGAGGGGCTGGGAACGCCGACGAAAGAAAAGTTGGGAATCAGATGGCTCGGGTCCGCGTTTGGATAGAGCAGCGGGATGGTGATCCCGGAAACGGATCGATAGTAGGGGCTACCAGCGGGCGGAGCGTCGCCTGGAATGCCATTTACCGCATACCCGAACAGAAAATCATTTGTTAGCGTCGGGGTGAGGATGGTGCCCACGTCGAAATTGAGGGCCCAGCCGTAAGTAGGCGCGTACAGAGGCGAAAGTCCGAGCTCGTTGCCTGAGTCGGCGCGGCCATAAGGGTTGTTCTGAGTAGATTTGCTGATGATGGCGCGTCCATAGACCCGCCATTTGTCACTAATGTCATAATCGCCGCGGTAGACCTGATCGTAAGTCGGGGCTTGGGCTGGCACCTGGGACTGGTAGTTGTATGCCGGGTTGTTCTGGACGTTCGGCAGAGGCAGCCAGTCAAGAACCTGGGGCCCGTAAGTGCTCCAGCGGTTCTGTGGGATGATGTTGCCGGGGAACGGTGTACCCTGTGGATTTGCACTGCTCCGAGTAGTGGGATCGTAGACCGTTTGCACCACGCCGCCGGCATTCACCGCGTCCGTGAAGTTCCCCTGACGCTCCAAGGCGCTGGGTACGGTGATCTGCTCCAAAGCGGTTGGTGTTTCCGATCTTCCCCACTCGTTCGACGCGAAAAAGAACAGCTTGTTGTGTTGCTTGTTCCAACCGAATGGAAGCAGCACGGGACCACCGATATTAAAGCCGGCCTGCATGAACCGGTAGATACTGCGCGGCTCGTCGGAGAGATTGCGGATAAAATCATTGGCGTTCATGAACTCGCCGCGTTTGAACCACCACCCGGTACCATGGAACTGTTTGGTACCGCTTTTAGTAACCGTCTGAATCTGGGCGCCGGAAGCGCGGCCGAATTCGGCGGCCTGGCTGTTGGTCGAGACCTTTAACTCTGCGATAGCGTCTACATTGACCCTATAGGCGAACTGCTGATTCACACCGATATCGGTAACCGTCTGGCCGTCCACCGTGTAGTTGTTCTGAAAATTACTCTGGCCATTCACATTCGGGTTGCCGCCGAAGTTTCCGGCGGCTCCGGGTATCGTTTCAAGCAGCGTTGTATAGTTTCGGCCGTTTGTGGGAAGGTCGATCATCTGTGTGGTATTCACGAGGCCGGAGCGTTCGGCGGTGACGGTTTCGAGCGCGACGGCGTTTGCCTCGACACTGATCGATTCGGCGGCGGCACCGATTTCAAGTGTGATAGGCGGCAATCCGAGTTTGTCGTTCACGTTCAGCACAATGCCAGTCTGGGTATATTTCTTGAATCCCGGAGCCTCCACAGTTAGAGAGTAAGTGCCGGGCAGGAGAGGTGTCAGTAGAAAATTGCCATCGCTCAGCGTCTGGGCTTCGCGCGCGACCGCACTTTGTCCTTCGTTGGTGAGGGTGACCTTGGCGCCCGCGACGACAGCTTGTGTCGGGTCTTGAACGGTGCCGTGGATTTCACCGGTGGTGGCTTGGGCTTTCAATCGAATGCTTGAAAGCAGGAACGCAACGGAAACTACAGCAGTGACTAATAACGTTGAATGTGTGGGTCGTCTCATTGAATTGTTCCTGAATTTTCACCCTTTCGGAGGATTGTATGCGAGGTACGCAACAGAGTCAAGCATTTTTGTTTGTGCCTCTCACTTGTGAGTATGAGTAAGAGAGACCGAGAGCCTTTGTATCGCGAACTTGAAAATGTATGCAAAACCGGTAGCACAATGGATGTATACTAAGCCCAATCGGAGATCCCAAGATCGTAAAGTCCGGATAGTTACTGTATTTAAGGCGTGGGATAGAATTCTGACTAATTAGATTAGCCAGTGTAAGGGGGATACATGCTCCGCATGACATTTGCGTTTGCGGTCAGTTGTGCCGCAATTTTTGCGCAGGCTACGTCCCAGATACAAGGCGTGGTACGGGACCCTTCCGGTTCCCCTGTTCAGGGCGCGGAGGTCAGAGCAACACAAACCGATACGGGCACGGTTCGGACGGCAATTTCCGGAGCGGACGGCGGTTATGTTCTCTCGAATCTGGCGATCGGTCCGTATCGGCTGGAAGTGTCCAAATCCGGTTTCTCCACCTATGTGCAGACGGGAATCGTGCTTCAGGTGGCCACCAATCCCACGATTGACATAGGCCTGAACGTCGGCGCGGTAACGCAGACTGTTCAAGTGGAGGCCAACGCTGGGCAGGTCGAAACAGAGAACACAAGTGTAGGCACTGTGGTTGAGAATCAGCGCATTCTCGATCTGCCGCTGAACGGCCGGCAAGCCACTGATCTCATCCAGCTCACACCGGCCGCGATTCAAGGCGGCGTCAACGGCACCGCCGGTTTCCCGGGCGGTCAAAACATTTCCATTGGCGGCGGACTGCTTTCCGGAGTCGGGTATTTTCTGGATGGAACCTTATATAACAACCCGTTCGATGCCACGAATCTTCCTTTTCCTTTCCCGGACGCCCTCGAAGAGTTCAAGGTGGAAACCAGCACTCTGACGGCGCAGAACGGGATCCACTCGGCGGCGGCCATTAATGCGGTTGTCAAGTCCGGGACGAATGAGTTCCATGGCGATGCTTTTGATTATCTGCGGAACGGCGACATGAATGCCCGGAACTTCTTCGCGGCGGCGCGTGACACGCTGAAGCGCAATCAGTTCGGGGGAACAATCGGGGGGCCGATCCGCAAAGACAAGCTTTTTTTCTTTGCGGGTTACCAGGGCACGATAACCCGTCAGGATCCCACCGACCAAACCACCTATGTCCCCACGGCTCAAATGCTCCAGGGAAACTTTGCTCCCTGGGAGGCGGCATGCAACGGGAACGGGAAGCTGGGGGCGCCTTACACAAATAACGTTCTCCCGCAATCACTCATCAGTCCGCAAGCCCTGGCGATCGCTAAGTTACTGCCGCAGCCTAACAACCCGAACGACCCTTGCGGCAAAGTCATCTATGGCGCAGTGACGCAGATCAACCAGCACCAGGTTCTGGGACGGGTGGACTATCAAATCAACTCCAAGCAATCGCTTTTCGGCCGCTATATGGCGACTACCTACTTCGAGCCACCCGCCTATAGCCTCACAAAAAACCTTCTGGCATCGACCCAGGGCGGCCTCAACGATCTGGCGCAATCCGCCACCATCGGGCACACTTACCTGATCAGCCCGAATACCATCAATGCCTTTCGGCTATCGTTCAATCGCGTGGGCGTCCACCGCGACAATAATAATTATTTCTCCGGCTGTGACATCGGCGTCAGCATGTATTGCTATATCCCGCAACAGACGGTTGTGAGCGTCACGGGCGGCCCAAGCATCGGAATTGCCACCGCGATTGCGGCCGGCTTTATCCCGACCACCTCGACGATCGCGGACGATGTAACGCTCGTCCGCGGCGCACACCAACTGGCGTTCGGAGGGACCGCATTCCGCTATCAATCGAGCTCGAACGCCAACGTCTATTCGGCGGGCTCGTTCGGGTTCACCGGCGCCGCGACTGGCGCCGGACTGGCCGACTTTATCGCGGGGGACCTGGACAGCTTCACGCAGGGTGTTCCCAATACGTTATTCGTGACGAAGTGGTATGTAGGACTCTACGGCCAGGATACTTGGAAACTATCATCCCATTTAACAGCCACCATGGGACTCCGCTGGGAGCCATTCTTACCACAGGACGTAAACAATGGCGCGATCTATAGTTTCAGCCTAAGCCGGCTGGAGGAGGGCGTCACAAGTTTGGTATTTCGAAATGCGCCTCCGGGTTTACTATATGCGGGCGACCCCGGATTTCCAGGCAAAGCCGGGATCAACAACCGGTTTGATCAGTTTGGTCCCCGCTTGGGGCTGGCCTGGGACGCTCAGGGCAACGGGAAAATGTCGATTCGGGGTTCTTTTGGGATGTTTTACGATTTCCCCAATGTAATGATTTATTCGACCGAAGCGACTGCACCGCCCTTCGGCGATCAGGTTACCGTGCCCGGTCCCGAACCCTTTGCCACACCGTTCGCCAATCTTCCGGGCGGCAACTTCTTTCCGGTGACTTTTAGCGCGAGCGCGCCGTTTACGCCCTCCGGTACGTATGTGGCAGTACAGCCGCACATGAAAGCGACCACGGTCTACACCTGGAATCTCGCGATTCAGCGGCAACTGACTAACACCTGGTTTGTCTCCGCTACCTATGCAGGCACCGAAACCGCGTACTTATGGGTCAGCTATCAGTTGAACCCGGCTGTCCTTGTTCCCAATACGGACGGTACGACTCTGGGAACGTGTCCAAAAGGTGTGACCACCGGCTGCGATTCCACCACGAATACGAATCAGCGCCGGGTGATCAGTCTACTGGATCCGGCCTTGGGAACCTATTTCGGCCCTGTCGATCAGTTCGACTCTTCCGGTACGGCAAGCTATAACTCTCTGATCCTTCTGACGCATCACACTGTGGCAAAGAACGTAAGTGTGGATGCTAACTACACCTGGTCGCACTGTATCGGAGATGCAACGCAGGCATCTACCGTCGGCTCAGCCGAGGCTGGCTTGCTTGAGCCGAACGATCGCCGTTTCGACCGCGGAAACTGCCAGACGAGTACTCTGGGCGGCACTTTTGGCCTCGACCGGAGACAGATCGTCAATCTTACGGTAGTGGCAGCGTCTCCGCAGTTCTCCCGCCGTGCATTGCGAGCCATCGCGACGGGCTGGACGGTGGCCGGAGCTTTGCGCGCGAGCACGGGCGGCTTCCTCACGCCAACCTACTCGACCGACCTCCAACTGAGCGGAACCGGCGGCCAGCGGCCGAACCAGATCCTGCCAGATCCTTTGTGCGCCGATCCGAGGCCCTCCTGCTGGATTAACCCGGCAGCGTTTGCACAACCGGCGTACGGCACACTGGGCGACTTGGGCAGATCGAGCGTGCCGGGTCCCGGTTTTTGGGAACTGGACATGTCCTTATTCAGGGCCTTTCGCATTCGCGAACGCGAGCACGTGGATTTTCGCGTCGATGCTTTCAACCTCACCAACAGCTTCCGCGCGGGCGTCCCCTCCGGTCTCACTACTTCGGGCGGGAGCGGAGTCACCACCACAGTCAACAGCGCCCAGTTTGGTCAGATCTTGACCGCCATGGACCCACGCATTCTACAGGTGGCTTGCCGGTTTGTCTTTTGACCATACGGACTCACCGCAGTCCGAATGTATAGAGCGAAGATCCGGCCTGAATGCTGATGTACTGCTTGCCATCGACGGCGAACGTTATGGGTCCGGCTGCTACGGATGGACCGAGATTGGTTTCCCAGAGCAGTTTGCCATCGCGAGCGTCGAGCGCGTAGAAGGCCCCGTCCCGGCCCCCGCTGAAAAGAACGTTGCTCGCGGTTGTGAGCACGCCCGCCTCAGTGGAAGGAGCGCTCAAGCGGAAGTCCCACTTTTTCTCGCCGGTCTGCGGGTCTATCGCGCGTATGGCGCTGTAAACATCCTCTCCCCCGGCGCCTCTTTTTGGGAAGACGCCGCTGAACGTCTGCCCTGAATGAAACTCGGGAGGTTCTTCATCCTTGATGTACGTCGTCGAGCCGTTCTCCCAGGTGGGAATGTAGAAAAGGCCGGTCTTCGGGCTGTACGACGGGTTGTACCAGTTCGTGGCGCCCTGGTTTCCCGGATATACCAGGGTGCCCTTCTTCGTCGGCACGATGCCGGGCGCGCGGATGGGCCTTCCCTTCTCGTCGAATCCTGTAATCCAGTTGGTTTTTACGAACGGCTTGCCGAGAAGAAATTCGCCCGTAGTCCGGTCCAGGACGTAGAACACACCGCTGCGGTTCGCCCATAACATTACTTTTCGGGGCTGCCCTTTCCAGTCGATGTCCGCGAGAACCGGTACCTGCACCGAGTCCCAATCGAACTCGTTGTGCGGAGAAAACTGGTAATACCATTTCAACTTTCCGGTATCAGCGTCGAGGGCGATGACCGAGCAACTGTAGAGATTGTCGCCGAGGCGCCCGTCGCCGTTCCAATCGGGGCCAGGATTACCCACTCCCCAGAACGTCAGGTTGGTAGCGGGGTCGTATGAGCCGGTCATCCAGATGGGAGCGCCGCCGTGTTTCCACGAGTCGCCCGCCCATGTGTCCCTACCCGGCTCGCCGGGGCCGGGGACGGTATAGAAGCGCCACACTTCTTTGCCCGTGTTGGCGTCAAATGCCGCCAGAAAGCCACGGATGCCGAACTCGCCGCCCGAAGTGCCCTCAATGACCTTGTCCTTGATCACCAGGGGCGCGTGGGTGAACGAATATTTCTCCTTCGGATCAGCTACCTGGACATTCCATACTTCTTTCCCGGTTTTGGCATCCAGGGCAATCAGGTGCGTATCAAGAGCCGCCAGAAAGATTTTATCTCCCAGGATCGCCACGCCTCGCGTCAACTGGCCGCAGCA
>JASIAM010000201.1 GCA_030041985.1 Bryobacteraceae bacterium
TGTCTTTGGTTTTTCTCGGGGGACAGGCATCGCCTATCCCCCGCCGTTCCGGCTGCTGAACTGGTCGCTCAGGTTGCTTCCCAGCAGAGCCTTATCCCGTCCGGTTCAGGTATGCCCAGGATGGACGATATCAACCTCGCCGTGCAATGATTCTTCAGCGGACGGCGGTAACCCCCTTAACTTCGTGTCTCACTCCAGGGGTTCACTTCACTACGGCGGCAGTATCGCCAGTGCAGCGCTTCGCGTGCTGGAATGCCTGATCTTTGATTTTCTAAACTTCGCCACGGGACGCCTTGATCCGGCTATCATGCGATAGCGCGGAAGACGGGGTTTGGCCGCTCGACCGTGGCCGTCGCCCTCGCGAGGCTCAAGGAACTCGGGATCATCCATTGGGTGCAGCGTTGCTGCCAGGACCAGCATGGAGCCGGGCGGTACATAATGCGCCAGGAGACCAACGCCTACGCCATCCTGCCCGCCTCGCAGTGGCGCGGGTATGCGACCCCAAATAACGCCCCCACCGCACCCGAGCACCTGGGGAGCGACCCCGCCCCTGCCCCCGCTGATCGAACAGGCGATCACGGAGCAGCAGGAAGGGCGCAATGTACCGGCCATCATCGGCTTGCTCGAAAGCGATCCCGCCGACCGGCTCGCGGCAGCCCTTGCCCGACTTGGCCGCGCTCTTCATCGCCCGAAACACTAGCTTTTACCGGAGTCCGGAATTCGGATTGAAACCTACCCCAATCTTTTTTTATAGGGCGATCTACCTGAACGCCCCAAGAGTTTGCGGCATCGCCGCTAACGCGGCGATACTCATTTCAGGCTCGCTACGCTCGCATAATCGGCGCGACGCCTAACGGCGTCGCAACTATTCAGTTGAGATTGACGGCACATAACCGAAACGCTGTAATCAACCTGGACATCCGTAAAAGAAGAAACACGGGGCGGCGGTGATGGAAGGCAAAATGGCGAGCGATACGGCAGCGGCCCTTGCGATGCTTTCGGCATTCGCATCCGTGGGCGCGCGGGCGTTCAACAAAACCATCGTTGACATCACCGGCACCGAAGTCAGGAAGCTGTATCGCGGCAACCGCAGTTTAGAAGAATTGCGCCGGACAATTGCCCGTGATCTCCACGATGCCGAACGAAATCAACACAGCGTCGTCATCCGCCCTCTGTTCACAACGCCCCTACTCATTCAGCTAGACGACCTCGACCGCGCGACGATTGAGCAAATAACGCCTTTCGCATTCATGGTCATTCGCACTTCGGCGGGAAAGGACGGCACCGGCAATTATCAGGCGTGGATTGCCGTGAAAGACGCTCCGGCAGACAAGGAGGCCGCGAAACAGTTCGTCCGGCGCGTCAAGAAGGCCAGCGTGGCCGACGGCGAGGCCAGCGGATCGACGCGCATCGCCGGGAGTTTGAATTTCAAGAGCGCCTACGCGCCGAATTTCCCCCGCGTCGAGATCACGCATGCGAACGCCGGATACATGACCACCATGGCCGCGCTTGGGCAGGCCGGTTTCGTGGCACCACAAGAACAGCCGCGCCCTCCCCGGCCCGCGATTTCGTCGCGACCGGCTCGTCGCCCCCCCGGACTTGCAGGCTGGAGACCATGGCCGAAATACGAAATGTGCTTGAATGGAGCGCCCAAGGGAACCAGCGGCAAGCCGAAACGGAGCCTGGCGGATTTCCTCTTTGGGCGGATATGCGCGGAATGGGGGTTCAGCGAGGCGGCAACCGTTGACCACCTGATGGAAGTCAGCACGAAAGCCAAAGAGAATGGGCGCGCCTACGCGGAGTTGACAGTCCGCCGCGCCTTCGAGTCCATCGAACGCAACCCCTACCGCGAAAGATCGACGCCCCGGCCTGCTTGAGGTCATGCGGCACCCTAGCCCTTCTCAAGCTCGCCAATACGCCGCTCTATGAAATCCGTGACCTCGGCCAGCATCTTTTTGTCGGCCCTGGCGCATGCCGTCTTAAAACGCCGATGCAGGCTTTCGGGTAGATCAATGCTCAACCGGCGCGTCGCAGCGATAACGTCAGGCGACAGCCGCCTCGGCTTCGGGGCCTGTGCGAATGTTTTGCTCAATCAGGATGTCCAACAGTTCATGGGTTAGCTTTTGTATGTCAATCACCGTCTGCCTTGCGTCCGGCCATTCGAAAATGGTTTTGCCCATCGTCAACGCCTCGGCATGGTGAAATCATAATCCCCGGCCAGCTTCAAGGCGTCGCCGGCCATGTTTTCGCGGGCCATGCTGACAACCTGAAATGGGCTTCCGTCGCGCAGACTGGCCCAGGTGGAGGCCGTGCCCTGCTTGTCCGCGCCGATCAACAGCACCTTTTGCTCCAGCAGCGCGAGGCACGCGTCGACGTTGATGGAAAGCGTCGATTTTCCGACGCCGCCCTTCTGGTTGAGGAAGGAGATGACGAACGACATAAGGCCGCGCTCTTCGTCTTGGGGGAAACCACTTTACCAGATTCGCAGCTTTGTGCAAATGTTGATGTGGCGTTTCGTGGGTATGGGCAATGTGGCCGACCATTCCGAAGCGATAAACACGCAATTTGACGGAAGCTCTGCTTGCTTAGTTCGGCCAACGAGGTGTCCAACTTCTTTTCGCAACGCCATACTTGTAGAACTGGGAACTGGCAGAAGCTGTGACTGGATAGCAAAACGGGCCGGACCGCTCCAGCCCGTTAGCGTCCTATCCGCCTAACGCGAACTGATCTGCTTGGGTGTGACGTGGATCAGGGCGCCGGGATTGGCGTCTTCGAGCATCCACAGGGAACCATCGGGGCCTTCTTCCACATCGCGGATACGGTGGCCTACATTCCAGCGTTCGGCGGCTTTGGCGCCGCCGTGGCCGTCGAAGATGATGCGGTTGAGCGAGGTGGTCCCGAGGCCGCTGACGAAACCGTTGCCATTCCATTGCGGGAAGGTCTGGGATCCCGTGTAGAACATCAGATTGCCCGGCGCGATCACCGGCACCCAATAGAGCACAGGTTCCGTCAGGTCAGGCCGCGTGGGGGGCTTGGGAATAGGCACGCCGTTGTAGTTGTTGCCATATGAGACGAGCGGCCAGCCATAATTTTTGCCCTTCTGGATCAGGTTCAACTCGTCGCCGCCGCGCGGGCCATGTTCGACCTCCCACAATTCGCCGGTGGGCGAAAAGGCCATGCCGTAAGGCGTGCGGTGGCCGATGCTCCAGGTTTCCGCCGGCGTCAGGTTTTCGGCGGGAAATTTGTAGATGCTTACCACCTTCGCATTCTTAGCCGCCTCGGTGTCACTCGGCGGATCGATCAGTGGAATGCTGGTGGCACCGGTTTTACCGGCGAAGGGATTGTCTGGGGCCGGCTTGCCATCCAACGTCAGGTGCAAGATCTTGCCGACTGGCTGGTCCGGATCCTGGGCGGGTGTGAAGCGCATGCGGTCGCCAACCGTAAGGAACAGAGACTGGCCGTCGGGCGAAAAGGCGATCTGTGCGCCTGCTTGCCCACCCATGCCCCTGGGCAACTGGCGCCACAACACCTGGAAGTTTTGCAGCCTGGCGTTGATACCGGGACCGCCACGGCCCCCTTGGCCGATGACCAACTTGCCGCGCCCCAGCGCCAAGCCGCCACCGTAGTCGCCGGGCTCGACATAGGTAAGGTAAACGTTCTGGTCAGTGGTGTAATGAGGCGAGAGGAAGACGCCCATCATACCGTCCTGGCCATTCCAATAGACGGCCGGCGTACCGCCCACCACCGCGATCTTCTCTCCCTGCTGCGACACCAACCAAACCGGTCCAACCTTTTCGGTGATGAGCATGCGCCCATCCGGCAGGAAAGCTATCCGCCAGGGCAGTTCAAAGTTGGTCACAGTGGTCATGGTGAAGGGCAGGCTGGCTTCGGGCTTGAGTTCGCCTATATTGACCTGGGCCCAGGCCGCCATCGACGCCAGCGTGAAAAGCAACGCCGCTTTCGCCAATTTCATCGTTATTTCTCCTTGCTTCTCAATCGCCCGACCTTATCAAGGATACGGGGCTCTGTCTTGTTAATCGTACACTAGCATGGCGATTGTATCAAATCGGTGCGCAATCGAAGCCTCACGTATGCGCAGAATTTTCACAAGTGCGGGCGCGGGGCCTGCCGACAAGATGCTATTTTACCGCAATCACGAACGAGTCGGAATAACCGCCGCCAAAGCCTTGTTGGTAGCCATTATTAAGACCCGTCCCTACGCCAAACAGCGCGTCGGTGGTATAGCCGCCGATGAACATGCTGCCATCGGGTCCCACGGCGATCCCCGTGGCCACGTGAAAGCCGGTTGTGCCGAAATAGGAGCCGTATTCGAGAGCGCCGGAGCCCGCTACGGTGGGGTTGAATTTCACCAGGAAGCCTTCCACTCCATCCCCAAAGGTGGATTCACCGGCATCGGGAGTGACCGGGAAATCAGTAGAAATCGTATAACCGGCTACATAGAGATTACCGGACGAGTCGCTCGTGACCCCATAGGCCACATCGCCGCCGGAGCCGCCCAGGTAGGTAGAGTACAGCAGGAATCCACTGGGCGGGGCGGACGGATTCACGCGCGCTACAAACGCATTCCCAGAGCCGCCGTAAGTGGATCGCAACGCGGTTGCCGTGGTGGGGAAATCCGGGGAGAGCGTCCAACCGGTCAGCAACAGATTGCCGCTGGAATCGATGGCCAACTGCCGCACCTCCTCGATGACGGAGCCACCCAGGTAGGTGGCGTAGACCAGCGAAGGGTTGCCGGATTGCGTCAAATCCATTTCGGCGACGACCAGATTCTCGATGCCCGAAAGAAAGTTCTGGTAGGCACGGCCTGCAAGTGGAAACTCAGTGGATAACGTCGAAGCGGCGAAGTAAACCTTGCCATCGGGCGTTACCACGAAACCGCGTCCATCGTCCCGGTCCTCACCGCCTATGTAGGAGGCATATAGAGCGGAAGTAGCATTGGTATTGATTTCCAGAACAAATACATCGCTCCCTCCCCACAAAACACCGGCGTAGGCGTTGGCTGTTACGGGAAAATCCGTTGATTGCGTAGTACCGCCAATGTAGATATTGCCGCTCGAATCCAAGCCAATCCCGTAAGGAAAATCCCCGCCCGTGCCGCCGTAATAGGTCGAGTACACTAAGCCGTTGGTTTGGCTGATCACGACGATAAATAGATTGGGATTAAAAGCCGTTTCGCTGGTGCTTAGGGCCAGGGATGTCTGGATGCTATTGCCGGCCAGCGGAAAATCTAACGAGCTGGTGGTGCCGGTCACGTAGAGATTGCCGCTCGCGTCCACAGTGATGGCCGCCGCCGCGTCGTCGCTGCTTCCGCCGAGATAGGTGAGATAGCGCAGCGATGGCACACCAATCTGTGTCGGGTCGAAGATCGCGATGAAGGCGTCATTTTCACCGGTGTCACTGCCTTGCACGCCATTGTAAGTAGGCGCCAGGTCCGTGCTGTCAGTCCAGCCGCACACATAAATATAGCCATTGGCATCCGTTGTCACGGCGTTGACCTCATCGGTCGCGCTGCCGCCCAGGAAACTCGCGTAGGTTACCACCGGATCGATTATCAGGGGTTGGGAACGGTTGTAGTGGCTCACATCCAAAACAGCCACGCCTCCCGCGAGCAGGCGGTATCGGCCTTCCACCGGACGCCGCTGTGAGGTATGAGGTTCCTCCTGGTAGAGGACCGGGCGTTTTTGCAGAAAGCGGGTAGCGCCCGATTCGACCACAAGATCACCGTCCGGATTCAAGGAAACGCGATCCGCGCCCGGAAATTCGAGGCGTATGGCACGCGGGTCCGCGCCGGGTTCGAGCAAGAAGTCATATTCCAACTGATCCTGGCTGCCATGGTAGACAACATCAATTCCGGGATACATTGACCGGTAGGCGATGCGCGCGTATTGGGAGATGCCGGTGTGCCAGTGGCTGCGATCGCCTTTGAAATAGTCAACGTGCGCCGGAAGGCGGTCCAGAGCATCGATGGCGGGCTTGGGATTAGCACCCACCAAAGAGATCTCAACCTGGCGGGGCGGTGCATCCTTCCGCGCGGAGGTCACCAGAACAGGGCCATGCGCTGTCAGAAAAAGACTGCTGTGCCCTGCCGCCACGCCGGTGCGAGCCGCGAACAAAACTTCCGAATTCCACTGGCCCCGATTCTCTTCAAAACGCAGTGGGAGCCGCGAGACCAGGCCCGCAACCTGATTCCGATCCGGCGCCGCGATTCCGGCAAACGAAGCCAGCAGCAAAACGACACACGAGCGTTCCACCAAGACACGATTTCCCGACACGAAAGACCCCAAAAACTTGAAGTGTACAGCGCGACCCGTTGCCAATTTGGTCGATTATAGTAATGTCATGACAAACAGGATTGTTGTGTTAGCAATCGCGCTGCCACTTATTTCGGCAGTGGCCGATGACGGAACGGTCGAGCCCCAAGCACTGGCCGCCGAACTGCATGCCAAGACCAGCAAGGCCGTTTTGATTCATGTGGGTTTTGCCGTTATGTATCGCGGCAAGCACATCCCGCAGTCGATCTACGCGGGCCCTGCGCGGAGTCCGGAGGGACTGGAGGCGCTGAAGAAAGCGGTTGCGAATATCTCGCGGGAGCGCGAAATCGTGATCTATTGCGGGTGCTGCCCAATGGTGATGTGTCCCAATGTGAAGCCCGCCTTGGCTGCCCTGCGGGAGATGGGCTTCACTCATGTGAAAACTCTCTTGCTCGCAACCAATTTCGCAACTGACTGGGTGAACCATGGTTATCCGGTCGAAGGCGAGGCAGCCGCCAGGTAGCACCGCGTCATGCGTCCTATGTCCCTCATCGTTTGGGCAATTCTTGGCACTGCGGTTCTGTGGGCCAAAAGCCCACCTGTGAGCTTTTCGCACGACGTAGCGCCCTTGCTCGATCGCCATTGCGCGGGCTGCCACCATGCCGGCGCGGTGGCGCCTTTCCCGCTGCTCACCTATGCCGATGCGGCCAAGCGCGCCCAGTTGATTGCTACTGTGACCGGCGCGCGCTACATGCCTCCATGGCTGCCGGACACACCCCATCTCCTCAACGACCGGCGGCTCACTGCGGCTGAAATCGCGATTTTCCGGCAATGGGCTGAGGCCGGCGCACCGGAAGGCAATCCCGCCGAGCTACCACCAGAGCCGCACTTTTCGCAAGGGTGGACATTGGGCAGTCCCAACCTGGAAGCCGCGATGCCCGAGCCTTTCCATGTGCCCGCGGATGGTCCGGACCTTTACCGTTGTTTCGCCATTCCACTACCCAGCCACGCGCAGCACTATATTCGAGCCATCGAGATCCGCCCGGGCAATCCGCATGTGGTGCATCACGCGCTGCTGTTTGAGGATACGACGGGAACAGCGCGCAAACGCGATACCGGCGAAGGTTACGAATGTTTCGGCACGCCCGGATTCCTTCCCGCGCACGGTTTAGGCGGCTGGACTCCAGGCTCGCAAGCAATCACCATGCTGCCCGGTATGGCTGAGACACTGTATGCCCCCGCGAACCTCGTCATTCAGGTGCATTATCATCCGACTGGCAAGCCGGAAACCGATCGCACCAGCGTGGCCCTTTACTTCACTGATGAGAGGCCGAGCCGCCACCTGGAAGATATCGGACTCACTTCCAACCGCATCGATATTCCGCCGGGACAAAGCGACTACAAAGTTACTGATCACTTCACCATACCGGTAGATGTGGACCTTCTCGGAATCATTCCGCACGCGCATTACATTTGCCGCGATATGCTGGGCTACGCCATTCTGCCGAATGGCAAACGCCGCACGTTGATTCACATTCCCGACTGGAACTTCAACTGGCAGGAGCAATACCGGTATCCTGTCCCCATTCGCCTGCCGGCCGACACGCGCGTGGAGATGGAATTTACTTACGACAATTCGGAGGCTAACCCGCGCAACCCGAACCATCCGCCGAAGCGTGTGCTCTACGGCCCGTCGAGCACTGACGAAATGGCGGGACTGCATCTCCAGGTAGTGCCCGTACGGGAAAGCGATCTGGAAGAGTTGAATCAGGCGCTCTGGGGCAAGATGATGCGCCTGTTAGGCGGTGGAATTTACCGTCCGCCGCAGCAGTGAGTATCCCTCAGCTTGACGCCGGCGGCCGCGTCCCATTAGACTGCTCCCCAGCCATTGGAGTGGAGGTTTGGATGAGCAGACAGTTTCTTGTTACTGTAGGCGCGATCGTACTGGGTGCGATGCCTGCCGCAAATCCGGCATTCTCGCAAACGGCCGCACCGGCAGCCGGGAGTGGTAATGACGGCGCGGAGCCGTGCACTCACTCGCCCATTTGCGCGTGGGGAAGAGGGCGTAACCAGGTCGTTCACGAAGAGCGCACGCCCGATTTGGGTTTCACTTACGCTTACCCATTTGCTTTGCCCGATGGCTTAACCGGCGGTATCTCCGCGGTGGCCATCAATTCCAAAGGCCACTTGTTCGCCCTGCAGCGCAACCCGATCGGAAAGCCGCAACTTTTCGAGTTCGATGAGAATCACAAGCTGGTCCGCGCAATCGGAGATGACGTAATCGGGCACCAGAATAAAGCGCATGGTATGGCAATTGATCCCGAGGACAACATCTGGATCTGCGATGAGAATGGCGATACAGTCATGAAACTAAGTCCGGACGGCAAACTACTCATGACCATCGGAGTGAAAGGACAAAGAGGGGACTGGGACGAAGCCAAGGGCCAGAGGCTTCTTTGGCAGCCGCTCGCGCTCGCCTTTGCTCCCAATGGCGACATCTATATCGGTATGGGCCATGCGAATGAGAGTCCCAATGACACCGATAAATCTCCGGCCAACAGTAGCGGGGCCGCGCGCGTGCTGCGCCTCAGCCGTGACGGCCGATTCATTAACCAATGGTTTGGCAACAAGGCTGGGCAGGGACATTTCAGTATGGTCCATGGAATCGCCGTGAACCCCAGCAACGGTAACGTCTATATCGGCGATCGGGAAGAGTACCGCATCGTTGTGTATGACTCAAACGGGAAATTCATCAAAACGATTCAAATGCGAAATCTGGTCTGCGCGCTGTATGTGGACCCGCACAACCAGCTCTGGATGGCCACCGGCCAGGACGGCCAGATCTTCAAGATCGACTGGGATGGGAACGTACTGGGCGCGATCGGCAACGGACCGGGCAAGGGGGAAGGCCAGTTTACCGAATCCAGTTATATGGCCATGGATTCGCACGGCAATCTGTTTAGCAGTGACACCGGCTACGCCCGGATCACGGAAATGGCCGCGCCTACGCGCTAGAAGATGTCAACTTCTTCCGGCGGCGGCGTGCCGTAGGTATGCAGGCTCTGCGCAGTTTCGAGTCCCCAAGCCTGGCCTCTGTTGCGCTCTTCTTCCGTCCACCGGATCGGTTCCCAATCCGGCGCGAGCAGCAGGCGTGCTCCGGCGTTGTCGATTTCTACGCGGTTCCCACCTGGTTCGTACACCCATAGGAAAAACGTCTGCTGGATGGCGTGCTTGTGGGGTCCGCTTTCGATATAGATTCCGCTCTCCAGGAAAATGTCCGCGGCTCGCAATACGTCCTCGCGGCTGTCCACGGCGTACGTGAGATGGTGGAATCGTCCTTTCGCCCCGGTGTCGTCCCGAACATAGGAAAAGTCGTGGCCTTTATTCGTGAACGTCATCCAGATTCCGGTTTCGGTGCCGTCGTCCAACACAATCTGCTCGGTCAGCCTACCGCCCAGGTTCTGTTCGAGAAACTCCCGATTGGCCTTGACGTCCGCCGCCAGACATTCTACCGAATTGAGCCTGCGCACGCTCACACCGCGCGTCGGCGAACGCTGCGGCTGATTTTTCAAGCTGGGACGCAACTCCGGCGGAGCTACGTACCATTCGGTCTCGTAGTACAACTCGACCTTGTGGCCATCCGGGTCGTGGAAGAGATAAGCTGGCCCGTGTCCCAGGTCTCCTTCGGTCCACCCGATCCCATAACCGGAACTCTCGATCGCCGCCACACGCCGCTCCAAAGCTTCCGGGCTTCTTGCCCGAAAGGCCATATGTCCCATTCCGGAGGTCTTGGAGGCGGTTAATTTCAACGTATGGCGCTCATAATCATCCCAGCCTCTCAGGTATACTGAGTCGACTTGACGGCCGCTCTCCGTCAACCCAAGAACGTTCTTGAAGAAGTGAACGCTTTGCTCCGGTGTGGGCGTGAAGATCTCGACATGACCGAGATGCGCGATATCGCAATTTGGTTCATTCTGCATAAAAACACGTTCCGCCGATTATGTCTTTCCATTCGGCGATGAAATCCCAACCAGCGGCCCCTCGGGCGGCAGCCCGCCCGGCGGGAGCCCGGCTAGTTCCGCCAGTGTGCCGGCAACGTAGTAGCGTGCCATGTCCTTCCGCCATGCCATCGCATGATCCGTGTTGTCGAGAGGCTTGGCGGCTGGATACGCTACGGCGGCCGCTTGCTGGATCGTCTCGCGGGTCAGTTTCTTCCCGAGGATCGCCTTCTGCGCAGCCACTACTTCGATCGGATGCGAGCCCACACCTCCCAAAATGATCTTGGCCGCCTCCACCGTTCCGTCGCCTGCCAGTTTCAGGCAAGAGGCCACTCCGAGCACCGGGAAATCGAAGGAACCACGGCGGCGCAGTTTCCAGTAAGTTGCTCGCCAGCCGTTGACCGGCGGCAAGTGAATTTCCGTCAGCAGTTCTTCAGGCCGCTTGTTCAGATGCCGCATTCCATCGTCGTTATAAAGCTCCGCCGCATCGAGCATTCTCTCGCCGGAACTGGAAACCAGCTTTACTTTAGCCCCGATCGCCACCATTACCGGCGCGCAGTCGCTCGACTGCACGGCCCAGCAGCGTGGGCTAGAGGGCGCGACCCAGCAGATCTCGCCGTCTTTCTTCATGCAAAAGTGGATGGATTTGCGCCAGTCGTAGTTCTGATCGTAGTAATTGCACCGCGTATCGAGCAGCAGGTTCCCCCCGATGCTGCCCATGTTGCGCAGCAACGGCGTGGAGATCAGCTCGGCGGCATTGGCGACTGCCGGATAACTCTGCTGTACGCGCTGATCCATGCACACGGCAGTCAGGGTCAGGCCAGCCCCGAGCACCATACCTTCCGCGGGTTCGCCTTGCAGCGTCCGCAACGCATCCAGTTGCGCCAGCCCGATCACCACCTTCGGCGTCTGCTGGCGGCGTTTCATGTTGGGGTAAAGATCCGTGCCGCCGGCCACGTACATGGCTTCCGGGCCTGCGTCCGCCATCATGCGCGTGGCCTCGTCCAAAGACTTCGGTTGAAGGTAGCGGAATTTCGGAAGTCTAAGCATTAGACCCTCGCTACCGGAACGCCGGCTTGCTTATCGGCGCGCTTCTGAGCGGGCGCTGGATTTCGTTCTAGTGGTTTGCCGTCGCCACCCTCGAACGGCGTAGGCACGAAAATGGGGGCGGGCATTTCACAGTGAGGAAACTTAGTTGGCCCGTAGCGGCCTTCCTGCCCTTTGGCCTTGGCGCGGATCGCTTTCAGCACTTTGTCGGGTGTGATCGGAACTTCATCGATCCGCACTCCGACCGCATCATAGATGGCGTTGGCCACGGCCGGTGGCACCGGAAGCTGCGGCCCTTGTCCCGCTTCTTTGGCGCCGAACGGCCCATTGGAGTCGGCATCTCCCACCAGATACGTCACGATGTCGCACATTTCCAGAGTAGTCAGGCTTTTGTATTCCAAAAAGGAGGGGGCTTTCTGCACCACGTTCCGGTTACCCCGGTAGGCCATCTCCTCCATCAAGGTCTCTCCCAGACCCATGTAGATGCTGCCTTCTACCTGTCCTATCACCAGGACCGGATTGATCGACTGACCGATATCATGCGCAACCCAGATACGCGGCACGGTCACAATCCCGGTTTCCGGATTTACATCCGCTTCCGCCACCATTGCCGTGTAGCTGTATGCGGGCGATGGACCGATTCCTGATCCTTTGAACTTCCCCCGGGTTGCCGGCGGTTTATAGGAACCCACGGTTCCGAGTGTGCCAAACTTCGCCTCCGCCAGCCATACAGCGTCTATAAAGCTCACGCCCTTCTCGGGATTCTCGAAATCGAACACACGCCGATCCACAAAGCGCAGCCGTTCGGCGGGCACTTCCAGTTTTTCCGCGACTGCCTGACTGAGCAACTCCTTGGCGCGCTCGGCCGCCTGAATCGCGGCATTGCCGGTCATCAGTGTCACCCGGCTCGAGTAACTGCCGAGATCCACGGGAGTCAAATCAGTATCGCCAGTCACCACCCGTATGTCGAATGGGTCGATCCCCAAAACCTCCGCAACAATATACGCGAGGATGGAGTTGGACCCCTGCCCAATCTCCGACGAACCGCAGAAAACCGCCACTCCGCCGCCGCGATCGATCTTCAACTGCACGGCAGAGTGAGGCAGGTTGTTCCAGTAAATCGGAGTCTGCGCGCCGGTCATATACCCGCTGCAGGCAAACCCGAGTCCCTTGCCGTAAGGGAGCTTGCGGAACCGCTCCTTCCAGCGCGATCCTTCCACTACTTTGTCGATGCAAGTACCGAGAGCGATTGTGCCGATCCGAATCCAATTCGCCGCATACGTATTGGGAGACATGAGGTGCCGCATGCGCATTTCGATGGGATCGAGGCCCAACTGCTCCGCAATCTTGTCCATCTGCACTTCCTGGGCAAAACGCGGCTGCGGAGCTCCATTCCCCCGCTTCGGACCGGCCGGAGCTTTGTTCGTGAAGACCCGCACGGCTTCCACCCGATATCGCGGAATCGGGTAGGTGGTGGTCTGAAATGTGCCAGTGTAGAACGCGGTGGCCACGCCCAGACCCCCATATGCCCCGCCATCCAAAAACGAGCGGTGGTGCAGGGCGGTAATGGAGCCGTCTTTCTTGAAACCGGTCTTGGTCGACATCAGCGCAGGGTGCCGTCCGCGATGGCAGTAAAAGACCTCTTCTCGCGTGAGACAGATTTTGACGGGCCGTCCGGTGATCATCGCAAATTTCGAGACCACCATTTCATGCGGGAACGGATCGCACTTGCCTCCAAAACCACCGCCCACAGGCGTGGCGATTACGTGTATGTGACTGGCGGGAAGTCCCAGCACCTTCACCAGCGCCTTATGCAGATAGTGCAAATCCTGGGTGGAAGAATAAAGCGTGAGCTTGCCATCATGGCTGAATAGCGCCACGCTGGCATGCTCTTCCAAAGGCAGATGTGTGCTGCCCTCGTAAAAGGTAAGATCTTCCCTCACAAAGTCGGCTTCGGCAAAACCGGCCTCGACATCCCCGAATTCATAGACCTGCCGCCGATGAATATTGCCGAATTCCCCATGATCGTGGACCCGGGGCTCCGGGTGTTCGAGCGCACTCTCGATGGAGGAAATCGTGGGCAGGAGGTCGTATTCGACCTCGATCAGGTCCAAAGCTTCAGTGGCCACATCCTCGTCCACAGCCGCGACCGCGACCACCGGCTCACCAATCATCCGAACTTTGTCGATCGCCAGCGCGTGTTCGTCCTCGCTCACGGGCATTGCCCCATAAGCCACCGGCAGATCTTTACCCGTGAGTACTGCCTTCACGCCCGGATACTTCTCTGCCTTGGACGTGTCGATACGGACTATGCGAGCATGCGGAACCGTGCTACGTAAGAGCTTCGCATGCAGCATACGCGGGAAGACGACATCATCCGCATATTTGGTTTGGCCCGTGCACTTGGAAGTTGCATCTACTTTGCGGTGAGGCTTTCCGATTACGTGGAGGTCTTCCCGGGCGCTATTATTGCCAGCCATAAATGGTCTCTTTCCGTGGTTCGGCCGGCTCGCCGGCAAGCCACGCGGCCGCTAGTTCCACTGCTTCAAAAATCTTGAGATAGCCGGTACAGCGGCAAATGTTTCCGGCAAGCGCCTCTTTGATTTGCTCCCGTGATGGCCGCGGCACTTCTTCCAGCAGCGCTTTTGCGGATAGGATCATTCCGGAAGTGCAATAGCCGCACTGCCCGGCTCCTAAATCGGAAAAAGCTGCTTGTAGCGGATGCAACTTCACTCCATCCGCCACACCTTCGATGGTCCCCACTTCGTGTCCATCGAGCGCCACTCCCAATGCCAGGCACGAAAGCACCGGCCGGCCGTCCACCAGCACCGTGCAACAGCCGCATTCTCCTAACTCGCAGCCGTGCTTGGTGCCCGTAAGGCCTAAGTCCTCGCGCAGGACTTCCAACAACGTTTTATGCGGAGCAAAGGCGACCTCCACGTCTTCGCCGTTCACGCGCATGCGGATAGCCGTTTTCTCTGGCTCTGCATCGCTTTTTTTTCTGACCGGTTCCATTCCTATGTCTGTCCTTCCCGGCATGGGGTTCGTGTTGGCCATTCTATCACTTGCAGGGTGGCTTCCGGACTGCACTACCGCCAGTGTCTGATATAAGCCCCCTCGCTCATCAAAGTCTGATATAGAATGTTAGGGCTTTCTCTCATGCCAGATAAAATCAAAACCATCGCCGA
>JASIAM010000003.1 GCA_030041985.1 Bryobacteraceae bacterium
ACGCGCTCCTGCATGCCGATTAAGCCGAGTCCTTTACTTTGGCTTGGCCGGAAGCCGCGCCCATCGTCTTGAATGATCACGGAGATGGAATCCTCCGAGGATTGGAGCGCAATATCCACAGAATCGGCGTTGGCGTGCCGGCAGACGTTATTTAGCGCTTCCTGCACGATGCGAAACAGGCAGATTTTATGCTCGTCCGGCAGTTCTTCGGAAAGGCCTGCAGACCGGACCTCGATCTGAACCCCGGTAGAGCGGGAGATTTCGCGGGCCAGTCCTTCCACTGCCGCAGCCAGGCCCAGATCGTCCAGCATGGCGGGCCGCAGCAACCGAGCCATATTGCGGATCATGGCCAGCGAGCCTTCAACCAATTCGCGGAGCCGGTCGACCCGGCCGCGAAGATGTTCCTGCCCCGAGTCGAGCACGGCTGCTAGATTGTGAAGTTCAAATTGCACGGCGGAGAGCGACTGCCCTACCGCATCGTGCAACTCCCGCGACAAATTCTTGCGCTCACTTTCCTGCGTGGTCACCAGCTTGGCGGATAGGTCCCGCAATTCCTGGCGCGCCTCCGTCACTTCAATCAGATGCGAGATGGTTCGCCGTTCCATCCGTAACAGGTGAATCGTGCTCGCCGATGCCTGAACTACACCGAAGGCCACCATCAGCAGAAGCGCAATCATCAGGCGGCGGCGAAAACCGGCGGCCGCCGACAACATCCGGTTGTCGCGTTCCAGCAGTTGTTGTTGGGTCACGCTGGCAATGGTATCCGCAATGCTCAAAGTATTGGAGCGCCGCGGAAAGACTTCGTCACGCAGAAATCGATAGCCTTCCCGGTGGCGTTCGTCCGCCTTCCAGGAAAAGACCGGATCCATGGTGTGCCAATAATCAGCAGTTTCCCGCTGGAGCGAGGCATACATCTCGGAGTTCACACCCGGCGATCCGGAAAGCAGGCCGGGACTGGCGAGCATCGAGGCCGCCTGGGCGCGCTCTGTTTCCAGTGCCATCAGGCTCTGCTCTGCTTTTTCCGGGTCAGTTTCCAACAAGTAGTCGCGCAGATAGGTGCCGGAAAGATAAATCGCCGATCGTATCTTGTCCAGACGCTGCTCCTGTTGCAGATAGTCTCGCAGAATCGATTGGTTGCTGCTCTCGAATTCTGAAAGTACGGCCAGCGCATTCAAGCCGCAAAGAATCAGCAGGACGAGCAGAACACCAAATCCCACCAGCAGGACGCCTCTGATGTTGCGCAGGCTGGCGCCGGAAAGCACTCCGGACGGATGCGGCAAGGGCCTGTAGAAGCGCTGCTCAGGGGTTCTGAGGGCTTCGGTCGAACTGCGAAGTGATAACACCCTTGCGGATGGCATATAAAATCAAATCCGATATATTGTGCAGGTTCAATTTCTGAAAGATGTGCTGGCGATGGCAAATGACGGTGGTGGGACTGAGGTTCAGAATGGTGGCGACATCTTTGTTAGACTGACCCTCCGCGAGTAACTGCAAGATCTGCCGCTCCCGGTCGGTAAGCAGATCGTAAGTGTCCTCCACCCGCTTTTCTTCGAGAAAGCGCATATAGTCATCAGCCAGAATCCGGCTCACTTTAGGACTGAAGAAAGCTTTGCCCTCACTGACAGCGCGCACCGCATCCACAATTTCCGATTCAGCCGAACTCTTCAGCACGTAGCCGCGGGCGCCCGCCCGCAAAGCGTTCAGAAGATAACCCTCGTCAGAATAGACGGTGAGCATCACAAGCTGCACATTGGGCACGGCGGCCGAGATTCGGCGGGCGGCCTCAATGCCATTCAGGGCCGGCATCCCTATATCCAGAATAGCCACCTGCGGGCGTTCCCGTTCCGCCGCCTCCACTGCCTCCAAGCCATTCGAAGCCTCTGCCACTACCTGAAAGCTGGGCTCGTGAGCCAACAGGGAGCGGAGACCGCCGCGAATCAGAGCGTGATCATCCGCAATCAGAATGCGAACGGAAGGCATATCCGTTATGACAAACTCGTCAACTCTCATTTTACCGTTTGTGAACACTCTAGCTGCTTCGCAGCAAGGCTGCCATCCCTTCCGTGTAGGAATTTATCAGCAATCTCGTAGGAGCCTCTGAGCAGCGCCCGGCCGCCGACTCCATCAACTTCCCCCGGGAAATCCTCCAATCAGTGGATAGTCGCCAGGCTGTTTCCGCCGGTAAGATAACGTTCGTGGCCGCCTAATTGCCGCGATGAGCAAGTCCACTTTGTCCCTATAGGATGTATAAAAAATCACTTTACCGGATAGTGCCGCCTGAGTCAGCGCAACCCGTGCGTGCACTCCTCGCCGTGCAGCCTTCTCCTTCCCGAAGAGCACGGGGTACACTCTATTCCATCGGAGGTTGTGCCGCGTTTGCCGGGGGAGACCGTCCGCTGACCGGGCTGAAATCCAAGTGAACTTGAGACGAAAGAGAGGTGTGCGAGTGAAGATCTCGTGCTGGTGCGCAGGTGCAACATCGTTGTCTGTCTTATTCCTGGCCGGCCTCAGTGGATGTAGTTCCTCGGAGAACGTACGCGCCGGTAACGTGCAAGCGCAAGACGCCGCGGTCACCACCGTTGGCGTTTCTTCGATCACGCGGAAGCCCATCTTCCGGCAGCTTACGCTGTCCTCAGAGCTAGTGCCGTTCCAGGAAATCGACGTGTTCGCGAAGGAATCCGGGTATATAAAGGGGCCGATTCTGGTCGATTACGGCTCGCGCGTGAAAGCCGGCCAATTAATGGCCACGCTGGAAATTCCGGAACTGGAAGCGCAAATCCAGCAGGATGCCGCGGCCATCAAGAGTGCCAGCGATCAGGTGATGCGGGCGCAGAACGAGATCACCTCTCTCGAATCAGTGCAGAGAGTGTATCACCTCGCATACACCCGTTTGAAGGGCGTATCGGACTCACGGCCCGGGTTAGTCGCCCAACAGGAACTCGATGCGGCGCAGGGAAAGGATCTGGAGTTCGAGGCGCAAATCGAAGTTGCCAAAGCGTCCATGCAGGCAGCCCAGGGCCAGCTCGATGCCGCTAAGGCCAAACAACAGCATGATCAAGTGCTTCTCGATTACTCGAAGATTACCGCACCCTTTGACGGCGTGGTCACGCAACGGTACGCCAATGAAGGTACCCTCATGCAAGCCGGCACCAGCTCCTCGGCCAACGTTTTGCCCCTCGTGCGTCTTTCGGAGGACGACTTATTCCGCCTGCAAATTCCCGTGCCGGAATCCTATGTAAAATACATCCGCATCGGCGATCCCGTCCAGGTGCGTGTGCCCTCGCTCGATCAAGCTTTTCCAGGCAAAGTAGCCCGCTTCTCGACGGATGTCGCCGAGCAGACGCGAACGATGCACACCGAAGTCGATGTGCCTAATCCAAAACATGTCCTCATTCCCGGTGTCTATGCGGAAGCGACTCTCGATCTGGAGCGAAAGAATGACGCATTAGTGGTGCCGCTCGAGGCTGTAAATCAAAGCGGCAGCCAAACGACCGTTTTTCTGGCGGATGCCAGTAACCACTTAGTAGAGCGCCCAGTCAAGTTAGGGCTCCAAACCCCCAGTGAAGCCGAGGTACTCGAAGGATTGAGTAAGGGTGACAAGGTCGTAGTGAGCGACCGCAGCGGCCTGAAAGCCGGGATGCTCGTAAAGCCGCAGGTGGTCGAGCAGGTACCGATGCCGGCCGGCAACCAATAGATCCACTCGAGG
Source organism: Bryobacteraceae bacterium (assembly GCA_030041985.1). GTDB lineage: Bacteria > Acidobacteriota > Terriglobia > Bryobacterales > Bryobacteraceae > PSRJ01. The sequence continues at coordinate 3,707 of JASIAM010000003.1, forward strand.
AGCAAGCGAAGCTATGCCGCGTTTCTCAATTCGGAATCCGTATTTCATTATTGTTCTATGTCTCGCCTTGTTAGTGATCGGCGCCAATAGCGTCGTGCGGATGCCAGTCGACCTGTTTCCGCCAATCAATTTACCCGAAGTGGTGGTGGCGACCTTCTATTCCGGCATGCCGCCGAAGGATATCGAGACTGACATCACCAATCCCCTGGAGCGCTGGTTTACACTCGGCAGCGGAATCGATCACACCGAGTCGCGCTCCATGCTGGGAGTTAGCCTCATCAAAGTGTTCTTCCAGCCTGGGACCAATGCCGATGCGGACGTCACCCAGCTTTCGAATCTTGCCCTGGCTGATCTGAAGCGTCTGCCGCCCGGAACCCTGCCGCCCGTCGTGTTGAAGTTCGATGCCTCAAGTCTCCCGGTCTGCCTGGTGACCGTGAAGGGCCAAGGCCTGAATGAGACACAACTGCACGACCTGGCACAGTTCGCGATTCGCAACCAGATTGCCGTGGTGAAAGGCGCGGAAATTCCTCCTCCGTTCGGTGGAAAATACCGCCAGGCCATGATCTACGTGGACCCCTACAAAATGTTCGCCCGCCAGCTTGATCCGATGGACGTCGTCAACGCGGTCAACGACTCGAATCTGATTTTGCCCGCGGGCGATGTCAAGATGGGACCATACGACTATTACATTTATTCCAATAGTCTGGTCACCAATGTCAGTGACCTAAACGACGTCCCTATCAAGACCGTAGGGACCAAGTGGGTGTCTGTAGGAGACATCGGCAAAGCCGAAGATGCCAACCAGATCCAGTACAACATTGTACGTGTAGACGGGCAAAAATCAGCCTACATCTCTGTTTCGAAGCAGGGTGGCGACACCAATACCATCCAGGTAGTCAACGATCTCCGCAAACTGCTTAGCAATCTATTCGAAGTTCCCAAGCAGCTCGTTACCAATATAGTCTTCGATCAGTCGGTATTC
>JASIAM010000202.1 GCA_030041985.1 Bryobacteraceae bacterium
ATGAAGGGAAGGTACGGCGAGTACTCGCCCATTATGAGGAGCAGAGCGAAGACGACGCCCTCGTCGAGGATGAAGCCGGCGTTGAGCCCTCTGAGACGGTCATGAATGTCCCTCACGATCTCGTTGCTACAGTTCGGGAACTGATTGCAAAACGGCACAGCTAAGCGACTGCCGTCAGATCGGCGCGATGCGCGTTATTCGACCGGGTGGCCCGAAACGCCGTCTCACAAAGGTTAAGTTTTGAGAAAGCAAGTTTCCGGTAACGCCGTCTTCCAACCAGAGTCGTCGGCCCGACGCCTGGCAATTCTCTCCGCCGCCGAAAACTGCTGGATCGCTTCACCAATGCGAAATTCCAGAGTGTGACCAACACCGAAGCCAACGGCATCGTGGCTGTGACGGTGACCGTCCTGCTGATTTAGGACGCCAGCACCATGTCTATGGCGGATTTCTTGACCGTGACCAGCAAGTACGGCATCTCCCGTGGTAGACTTCCCCGAGGAGTGTACCAATGATTCGGACACCTCGATGCCTTGGGATCATAGTACTAGCAGTTATGGAAGGGTTTGGACTGGCTAGCGGCGACACGATAATATCACCACCTTTTCAGATCACTTCCGAGGGTGAGGCAGCCACTTTATCGCAAACCATAACTTGGGGACCCGAGAGTACCACAAACACGTCCTATAGTAGTCCTACAGCTAATAGTTCATCTTCTGGACAGGGCGAGTTCTCTACGGCCAATGCCCATACGTCAGCCGTAAATGGAGTGTTCAAGGCCTTCGCTGATGCCAACACCAGCTGCGGCCCCCCTTTCCCTGACGGCCAGAGTTCATGCTTTGGAACCGATGCCTTGGCTGACATTTCATCCAGCGATCTCGTCATGTTCGGCGGGTTGCCTGTGGGAACGCCTGAGGAATTTGAGATCAGTATTACCCTGAATAGCACGGTGACGAATACTGGTAATGGCATGTCAGGGATGGTCACAATGACCGCTACCGGAGGCCTGTTTTTTAGTAACGACGGTTCGACTTGCGTAACCGCTACCGAGCTGGCTTTGAGTAACAACGGTTCCAACAACGGGATTTGGACTTGCAATGCCGTAATCTCGACATCTTCTGGTTCCTCGATGCCCGTGGACGGGGATTTATTGGCAGAAGTTAATGTGGCAGCGTTTCTTTGTAGTAACTGCTCTTATGGCGGCACTGCTGATGCCCAGAACACGGGGGCTATTTCTCTGATCCCCCTCACGCCCGGCGCGACTTTCACAACGGCTAGTGGTCTGACTTATCCGCCCTTTGTGGAGAGCACCCCTGAGCCAGGCTATCTCTGGTTAAGCGGAGCTGGAATTGTGATTGTATGCGCAATTCGCCGCATCACGGCAAACGAGGCCAAATGAAGCCTCCGAGCGGACGGGGACGCCGCAACCTTTAGGCTCCGGGTATCGAAAACTAGCCGTCTCAGAAGGGGTAAGTCCTGAGAAGGCGCGGATCCCGCAAAACGAGGGGTTCCGGAGCCTCAAAAGTCTGTCGCACAATGAAGACGGCATTTTCGATTTTGAACGGGCCAAGGTCGTCCGCCCGGCCGCATCGCGCCGCCTCGGAGGTCACATGAGCGTGTAGTCGCCTATACGCGGATATGCGCGGTGCTTTGGGAGCAAGCTTCCGTCAGATGTCCAGGGTTTAGTTCAGGCCATTACAGTAACCGTGAATAACTCACGTATATCAGAGTTGCGCTCGAGCGAGTAGCGCCCGGCGCCGATGATGGAATCGAAAACCTCGCGGATTACCGGCGACAGTGCTTCCCAGGTGGCATCGGTATTGGGAGCGAGGGCGCGGTCATTGACGGCAACCTCCCACGCATTGCGGTTGAAACGGAGCTTGCCGGAAAATTCCGGCTCTTGTTCGAGCAGGGTGGCGGCCGATTCGATTGCGTTTATGGCTTGGCGCAAGCGGTCTTCCACCGATCCATTGAGAACCGCGCGCCGGTTGTACATCAATCCCAGCTTGCCCTTTCCCTGGTCGAGCCCGTAGATGGCTTCATGGCACACCAGAATGACGCCCGGCCCCTCGGGCACGTGATCATAATCCGATACATCGATCGCCGTTTCGGGGACGCGCTCGTCCTGAATCCACCGATGGAAAACCGGAATGGCATCACTCAGATGGGGGTGACTCTCCGGTGTAGCGAAGAGTTTGACGCGGAAGTGTTGAACGGCTGGGACTGGGGGCTCGGGGTTGGGGGCTGGAGAATACATTGGAGTCTCTAGGCTGCAACGATTTTTTCTGCGCTCAGCCGGCCGTAGCAGGCGTGCGAAGCCTCGATAAAAAGCTGCGCTTCTTCTACCAGACGGTGCGCCTTTTCGGCATCAAAAGCATCATGGCGATGCTCGTGGGCGGCAAAATAATATTGCGCGAATTTGCCCCCCACAAACGGATCAAAGAACTGTTCGGTGTCGTAGAAGGCGCGCCGGAAAGCAGTTACGATACCGTCCGGGGCGCCGTCGTGGCGGATCAGCCGCCAGTCGAGCAGAGCGGCGGCGGCATTCTGCATAGACTGATAAGCGACGCCCGCAGCCTTGGCGGAATCGCCCGATTCCAGAGCAAGTTGCGCTTCGAAAGCCTCCCGCTCGCAGGCGGTGAGTTGAAATTCGATCGGCGTCACAATTTCTCCGGCGCATTCGCCGATGCCGATATCGCCAATCGTATACTCGCGCGCATCCGACCAGTCCACGTAGATCCCTGGATCGGTTTCATGCGCAGGCACGAAGGTAAGGTCGTCGATCATGGCCTTCAAAGCCGCTTTGCCGATTCGCTTGGCATAAGCATGGAAATTCTCCTGGCCTTGGCGTTCCGCCAGGTAGCGGGAGGTGATGCGGTCCACTGTCTCCGGGATGTGCTTGGAGGGCACAGCGCCGATGGCCAATCCGTAAGCGCCGGCATTTTCTTCCCATTTGCCGCCGAGCACAAGCTGGAAGTGCGGCACGGTATAGCCATTTTTGTTGCGGCTCACACCGTAAAAGCCGAGATCGGCGATGTGGTGCTGGCCGCAGGAGTTGAAGCAACCGCTGATTTTGATGTGCAAGCCGCGAATGGCGGCGTCCAGTTCGTAGCCCTTCGCCAGCAGGCGCGAACGCAGTTCCGCGGCTAGGCCACGCGAAGAGGAGATGCCCAGTTTGCAGGTGTCCGTTCCGGGGCAGGATACGACATCAACGATGGTTCCCGCGCCCGCTTGCGCCAGGCGGGCCGCTTTCAGGTCGGCATAGAGCGCGGGCAGATCCGCCTCGCTTACCCAGCGGAGAACCAGGTTCTGCTCCACGGTGGTGCGCACGGTTTCCTTAATGTAGCGGCGCGCGATATCGGCAACGACACGGAGCTGATCGGCGGTAATGTCGCCGAGCGGCAAAGTTATGGTAACGGTCACGTGTCCGGCCTGCTTCTGCGCGTACACATTGGTTTGGCGCCAACGCTCGAATTCGATATCCCGGGCGCCGGAGATCTGTAAAAGCTCACCCGGCCTGCGTGGATCTTCGTGCCAAGCCGGAATGTCTTTGAGGTATTCGGTCCAGCGCGGATCGGGAGTCAGAATCTTTCGCTCCTCGGTGACAAGCCGCTGGAATTCAGCCAATCCCAGCTTCTGGATAACGAATTTCAGGCGCGCCGTGTTGCGGTTCTTCTTCTCGCCCAAGCGCGCGAACACACGGCAGATGGCTTGGCAGAGCGGCAGCAGTTCCTCTTCGGGCACGAACTCGCAGAGCAGCTTAGCCTGTTGCGGAACCGTGCCGAGCCCGCCGCCGACATAGAAGGTGAACCCGCGCTTACCGTCGCGGACTGAAGCCACGGTTCCGATATCGTGGAGATGCGCGAGCGCACAGGCCTCTTCCGCGCAGCCGGAAAACGAAATCTTGAACTTGCGGCCGAAATCCTGCGTGTCCGGATGGCCCAGCAGGAAGTATGTAAGGTGCTTGGCGTACGGAGTGACATCGAAAGCTTCGGTGCGGCAGACGCCGGCGATCGGGCAGCCCGTGACATTACGGACCGTGTTGCCGCACGCTTCCCGCGTGGTGATACCCACCGCGGCCAAGCGCCGCATAACCGTGGGCGTGTCTTCGATGTGGACGAAATGCAGTTGAAAATCCTGGTGTGTGGTGATGTGGGCGATACCGTCCGAGTATTCTTCGGATAGCTCCGCCAGAACTTCGAGCTGCGGCGCGTTCAGGCCCCCGAACGGAATCTTGATGCGCTGCATGCCCGGCGCGTCCCAAAGGGTGCCGGGGCCTTTCGTGTTGTCGCTGGGATAGCGAAGTTTCCGCGTCTCTTTGCCGTCATGCCGCTGGCCGTTGTCATAGCGCTGGCCGTAGGAGCCGCGCCGGAGCCGGGTCTCGGCGAATATCTTGTCATCGATTTTGCCTTGTTTTTTGAGTTGGACCTCGTTGTCGAACTTTTCTACTTCCGCGGCGAGAGGCTGAGGCAGAGAAGACTGGAGACGGTCCCTCCAAAGGCGATTGCTTGCCTTCATACACCCTAAAGTGTATCGGGATTATGGAGTATCGGCAAGCGCGGCCAAGCCGGGGACTGGGGATTAGGGACTCGGGGCTGGCCCAGTGGGTGGACGCGCGGACATGTAAAATGAATCCCGGTGGTTTCCGCTGCCGGAGGTACTTGCATGACTCTTAGATGCTGCGGCTTGGCTCTGATTTCGACGGCCCTCCTGTTTGCGCAGGATAGAGGCGCCGCCCGGCCGAGGGGCAACAACCTTATTCAGCCGCTGCCGGAACTGGAAAAGAGCCTGAAGGGCAAGCTGGAGCGGATCACGGTCCACGGCACTTCGCTTGAAGGCAATCTCGAGGGCGACTCCGCTGATCGTGACGTGTTCGTTTACCTACCGCCGAGTTACGCTCGCGAACCGAACCGGCGGTATCCGGTCGTATACACGCTGCACGGCTACGGACTGCATGCCCAGCAGTGGGTCGGATTTGCGAATGTCTCGGGTTTGGAGAAGGGTATAGCGGCAGGCATTTCGCGCGAGATGATTCTTGTGAGCCCGGATGCCTTCTCTCTCCACAATGGCAGCTTCTATTCCGATTCCAAGACCACCGGCGATTGGGAAACGTTCCTCGCTGTGGAACTGGTGCACTATATAGACAGCCACTACCGCACCATTCCCGATCGCATGAGCCGTGGCTTGGCGGGCCACTCCATGGGCGGCTACGGAACCTTCCGTATCGGCATGAAGCATCCGGAAGTGTTCTCCAGCTTATATGCTATGTCGGCATGCTGCATGCTCGATACCGCCGAAGTTACTCCTGCTATGACCCAGGTGGAAACCATCAAAACCAAGGAGGATGCGCTGAAGCTCTCTTTCAATCAAAAATCGCCGCTGGCGCGCGCCGCCGCATGGTCCTCCAATCCCGCGAATCCGCCGCTCTTTATCGATCTGCCGGTGAGAGATGGCAAGCAGAGGCCAGTGATTGCCGCTAAGTGGATGGCGAACTCACTGCTGGTGATGCTGCAGGAATACGCCCCCAATTTGCGCAAGATGAAAGCCATCGAAATGAGTGTGGGACTTCAGGATGCTTTGCTCGAGCCCAATCGCGATATGGATGAAGCTTTGACCGGCGCTGGCATAGCCCATCACTTCGAAACTTTCGAGGGCGATCACAACGGCCAAGTGGGTATGAACTTCGAGACTAAGGTGCTACCCTTTTTTTCCGGGCAACTCGCGTTTGCGCAGTAAGGCCGCCCGCTAGCCGTTTATTCTGAGGCCGGAGCCGGCGCTTTCGCAGCCGTTTTCTTCGCGGCTGGCCGGGGGGCAGCGCCTTTCTTGGCTGTTTTAAGGGCCGCCCACCGCTTTCGATTGGCTTCGATAATGCGCTTTCTACCAGCGGCGCTCAATCGGCGGTTGGATTTCTTCGCCGCGGGCGCTGCTACGGTCTTCCTCTTGGCTTCAGCCCACCTTTTCCGCTGCGCGGCGGCAATCCTTTTGCGGGCGCTCGCACTCATTTTCCGCCGCGGCCGGCTGTCGCTGTCACTCGCGGCGGATGCAGTAGCCGTGACGCCGCTGCCAGAAAGAGCGGCACGCAGTTCGCCGATTTGTTCATCGATACGCCGCTTTTGGGCCTCGAAGCCTTCGATTGCGGCAGTGATCACTTCCGGGTTAATGGTATTGGGCATGTTAGTTTCGCACTTCCCTTGGTGCACCTACATTCTACATGAGAAATGTTCTGGGTGACACAGTGACTCGAATCATAGCATAAGAGACTCAGGGACAGCCCGGAAAGTTACACGCCCATTCCTGCCCAATCGAGATTCTCCGCGAAAGGCCGGAGTGAGATTGTCACTGTATGCGATCAGCTATCAGCCGGCAGCCCTCGGCTCGAAAGCCGCCTGCTTTATGGCGCCGTAAGAATGATGGGGGCAGCCCTGGTGATCACCAGCGTGTGCTCAAAATGGGCCGAAAGGCTGCCGTCCGCGGTGCGAATGGTCCAACCATCGGGATCCAGCACACCCTGCCCGCGGCCGGCAGTGACGATGGGCTCGATCGTAATGACTAACCCTTCGGTCAATCGCGTGCGGCTGCGCGGGTCGTGGTAGTTAGGCACATTCGGCGGCTCGTGGATCGCTCTGCCAACACCATGGCCGCATAGCTCGCGAATCACTCGAAAACCGCGCCGCCGCGTCTCTCCCTCAACGGCGCGGCCAATCTCCGCAACGCGATTTCCCGCGGTGGCCACCGCCGCGCCCCGGGCGAACGCGCTTTCGGCGCATCGCACCAGTCGAAGCGCGGTGGCATCGGCTTCCCCCACCTGAACGGTCACCGCGGCATCAGCATAAAAGCCGTCTTTTTCCGCGGCCAGATCGAGCTTCACGAGATCGCCAGCCTCGATGACGCGCTGGCCCGGTATCCCGTGGATCGCCTCGTCGTTCACGCTGATACAAAGCGCGCCGGGGAAGCCATAGGTCTTCGGCGGCGCCGGCTCGGCTCCCCGTTCCGCCAGCACGCGAGCGCCGATGTTTTCCAGCTCGGCCGTGGTGATTCCGGGACGGACCGCCGCCGCGGCGGTATCGAGCGCACGCCGCACAATACGCCCAATCGCCCGCAGTTTGTCGAATTCGAAATGGGAGCGGATGGACATTATGAGCCAGTTTCAATACGTGATAGAAGGTAGCCAGGCTCCCGCAGGTTCATTGTACAGGCCCACGCTCATTAAAGTCATGGGCTGCACCACCCGCAAACCGTTTTCGAGACACCACCGGAACAGGGGCGCATTGCGCGTGGGCACGAGCATTCCGGGGCCTCCGAACGACTCTGCAGCGGCAATCAATGCCTGCAGGTCTGTCAGGGTTTCGCCCACGGAGTGACCGAAGAAGGCGATCCCGGTGGTGTATCCGGTGACCCGGCCTCCGCGCTCCACTACTTTCGCTACGCCTTCGTCAATAGCCTCGGCGACTTCTCCTTCGCGATCGTGGCCATGAACTATGCGGCAGAGCCGGCTGGTGTGGTGGAGATCGGCAGTCGTAGCGGCCCGCACCTGACATCCGGGAATGCTCTTGCCGAGCGGCTCTCCGCGCATGCACGACAGTGGTTCCCGTGCGTCGAATCCCAGACTGGTATACAAAGATAGAGAACGGTTATGAAAGGCTGCCTGGACCAGGCGGACTCCCGCGCTGTGCCGCTCGTGAGCACGATCGAGCACGGCCTGCATCAGCCTTCGGCCAGCTCCCTCATTCTGAGCCGAAGGGTCAACAGTAATCGGGCCCACGCCTGCAATTGCGCCGCGCTCATCCAGGCAGTTACTACCCACGATGTGACTTTCTACTTCGGCCGCCACACAGTAGAAGTGCGGATGAGAAAACAATCCTGTAAGGAGACCTGTGGCTGCTTCGAGCGAGGGAATATCAGGTGGAAATCCATGCTCTGTGTTGATGCCATGGAATGCGTGGTAGCAAATAGCGCCGCAAGCGGGCGCGTCTTCGGGGCGGGCAACACGGATCGAAACAGAAGATGCCGACGGGGCGGACATGTCAGCCAGTATATATCGGCTTCGCGCGCCAACCCCACAGGACGATTGCAGTACTACACCCAGGAGCTAAATCGCTTCCCACGGATTGAAGACGGGAACCCGAAAAGCTGCGAAACGCATGAAGTCCTTCACATTGCGCGTGGCAACGGTGAGGCCATGCACAACTGCGGTCGCCGCAATCAGCCCATCGGCTGTGTTCGCTGGTGTTCCATGCACTTGACAGGTCCCATCGATTACCCCCCAACGGTCGGCAATCTCTTTCGTGACAGGAAGAATTCGGTCGTCAAACCAGAGCATCACATCTTTTTCCAACCATTGCTCAAGCCGTTGGCGGCGTTCACTTTCGCGTGGAGGCAAAGTGACGAAGCCGCGCCGAAGCTCGCCAATGGTTATCGCGCTAATAAACAGTGTCACGTTTGGTTGAGCCGCGATCCAGCCCGTTACCCTTGAATCAGGCCGAAGCTTAACGGTTTCGGAAGGAATGTTGGTGTCCAGCAGAAAGCTCATAAATCAAGCGGGCGCGCTGTCGATGGATTTCGGCTGAAATCGATGTCCTCCGCCAAACCGCGGACCGGATCGCACAATTCCACAAAGTTCTTTTGCTGTAATGCTTCCTTGACTGGGGATGTTGGAGCGCCTTTCTCGTCGAGCGCATCTAGTGCTTTGGTCAGAAGTTCATCTACATCGTGGTATTGTCCGCTCTGAATCTGCCGGCGCACGCGTTGTTCCAGCGCGGGTTCATGAATTTCGATATGCATCACGCTCACCCCTTTATCAGAGTAACGCGCAAGCAACCCCCAAAATCGCCCAGTCCTCAGTCCCCCGTAGTACAATTGCCCCCAAAGCACAGGAGGAGAGCATGCCGGGAAGAACGATTCTGGTAGGTTTTCTGCTGGCGGGCGCTGCCCTGTGGGCACAAACGGCGCCCCAGGGAGTCCCGGAAAACGCGGTTACGCGCGTGTCCGAACATGTCTATGCCATCATCGGGTTTCCGAATATCGCGATCGTGGTGGGCAAGCGCGCGACGCTGGTGGCCGATACCGGAATGGGACCGCGCAATGGCGCCATCATCGTGCGCGAAGTAAACAAACTCGCGCATAATCCGATTCTCTATCTCACCACCACTCATTTTCATCCCGAACACGCGACCGGCGAACAAGCCTTTCCGCCGAATACAGTGCTCATCCGGGATCGAGCGCAGCAGGAGGAATTAGAAAAACGCGGCCAGGAGTACATCGATTTGTTTAGCAGCCGCTCGGCCCAAAATAAGGAGTTGCTGAAGGATGTCAAACTGCGCAAGCCAGACATACTCTTCGAGAAGGAGGCCAAGCTCGATCTGGGCGAAGTGACTGCGCGCCTGTTCTGGCTGGGGCCGGCGCATACCATGGGCGACGAACTGATTTTCGTCGAAGAGGATAGCGTTCTCATTCCGGGCGATATCGTGCAAAACAAGCTGGTCCCCAATATGCCCAACTCGGATGCGAACGTGAAAAACTGGCTGGCGATTCTGGACAAGCTCGAACCTCTGCATCCGCGTTTTGTGGTGCCCGATCACGGCGCGCTGGGAGATGGCTCGCTGATCGCGAAGGAAAAGGCGTTTCTGCTGGCTCTTCAGACGCGGGCGCTGGAATTGAAAGAGCAGGGGACTCCGGTGGAGCAGGCCGCGCAGACGCTCACCGCCGAATTCAAGACGAAATATCCGGATTGGGAAAACATGAATCCAGTGGGCAACGTGGTCCGGCGTGTCTACGAGGAGTCGCAGTGATGCGGCCGGCTGTGTCTCGCAGAAGATTTATCCAAAGCGCGGCCGCGGTTGCCGGTTTGGCGGGCGTCCGGTCCGCGTATTCGCAGGAGGTTTCTGTGGCGAAATCTGTGAAGACGGATGTGCTCGAAATCGCCTATGAAGACAGCGGGCAAGGCTTCCCCGTAATTCTGCTGCATGGCTTCCCGGATGACGTGCACGCCTGGGACGAAGTTGCGCCGCCGCTGGTGAAAGGCGGCTATCGCGCCCTGGCGCCGTACTTGCGCGGCTATGGGCCTACGCGTTTCCTGGATGCCGCGGCTCCCCGCATGGGGGAGCAGGCAGCTATCGGCCAGGATGTGATTGACTTCGCTGATGCGCTTCACCTCCCGCGCTTCGCGGTGAGCGGCTATGATTGGGGCGGGCGCGCAGCCGCGATCGCCGCAGCCCTTCATCCTGATCGCGTTCGCGCCGCGGTGCTGATTGGCGGCTATACGGTGCAAAACACCGTGGCGCCCACGCAACCCGGGCCGCCGGAAGCGGAACGCGCGGCCTGGTATCAGTGGTATTTCAATCTGGAGCGCGGCCGGGCGGGGCTTGCCGCCAATCACCGCGCGCTTTGCAAGCTGCTTTGGCAAACCTGGTCGCCCACCTGGCACTTCACCGACGAAACATATAACCGCACCGCGCCTTCCTTCGACAATCCCGATTTCGTAGACGTGGTCATTCACTCCTACCGCCACCGCATTGGCAACGCGCCGGGCGAGCCGCGCTTTCTGGCCGCCGAACAACAATTGGCCCAGCGGCCGAAAATCGAAGCTCCGGTGATCACTTTATATGGCGCAGACGATACTCTGGGCCGCGGGACTCCGCAAGCTTCGCCCGCCGAACGCGCCGTGCTGCCGAAGCTCATGGCGCACCGCGTGATTCCCGGCGCCGGCCATTTTCTGCCGCGCGAAAAGCCGGAAGCGGTCTCGGCCGCACTGCTGGAAGTGCTCGACGGCAGCCGGTAGCCGCATGCGGGGCGTTGCGACAAAGCCCCGCATTGCTACGATACGGGTGTGAGAGAGAAGAACGTGCTGTTGGGCCTCGCGGTCCTCTCGTGCGCGTTTATTGTAGCCGGCTGGCTGTTCGCACAGCGCTTGGGGATCGAGGCCGATGAAGCGATGGTTGCCAACGGTATCTATCCGCATGGCGTGCTTGTCTACACGTGGAAATTCGGCAGTTCCCGCGTGCCGGTGATGCTCATCAGTTATCTGGG
>JASIAM010000203.1 GCA_030041985.1 Bryobacteraceae bacterium
TTCTTGGCGCCGCCCAGCGCCTGCACCCGTTTGCCCTCAGCAGCGGCGGTTGCATAGATATACTTTGCCACCGGCGTCGAGCCTACAAAGGAAACCGCTTTCACCAACGGATGGTGGAGCAGCGCATCCACAGCCGTTTTATCGCCATCGACCAGGTTGACCACCCCCGCAGGCAAGCCCGCTTCGCACAGCAGTTCCATCAGGCGCGTGGGCGTCAGCGGCACCTTTTCCGAAGGCTTCAACACGAACGCATTGCCGCATGCGATGGCGAAGGGCACCATCCACATCGGCACCATGGCCGGGAAATTGAATGGCGTAATGCCCGCGCAGACGCCGAGCGGCTGCCGTATGGTCTTGCAATCGATATCGCGCGCGATGTCGTTGAGCGCATCGCCCATCATCAGGCTCGGCATGCCGCAGGCCACTTCGACCATCTGGATCGCCCTGCGGGTCTCCATTGTGGCGTCGTCGAGCGTCTTGCCGTTTTCCCGCGTGAGCACCGCGGCAATTTCCGCGGCATGTTTCTCCAGCAGCGTTTTGTAGCGATACAGCACCTGCACACGGTCCACCACCGGCACTTCGCGCCACTTGAGAAAGGCCGCGTGCGCCGCGCGTACCGCGCGGTCAATTTCAGCTTCTCCCGCGTATGGCACCTGCGCAATCACCGCGCCGGCCGCCGGATTGTAAACCGGGTGTAGCGCACAGCCTTGCGGCGCTTCCCAGACGCCGCCGATACAAAAGGAAAGCGTATTTACGCTAGTCTCCGTTGCGATCATCATTCCTCGAATTCTGCCACACAGGTGGAATCGGCATCCCGGTTCCGCTTGTTATTCTCGCATTGCCACCAGCTCGAAGTTCGCGCTCCACCGCCGCAGGCCCGGAATGCGCACCAGCGCGTGATCTGTGAAGCGCGCCACCCGGTAGCCCGCCCGCCACGAGGGAAACAAACCCGCCAGTGGCGTTGAAACAAAATCGAACCAATGCGTTTCTGCCGCATAGCCCTGCTTTGCAAACAGCGCGGCCGTGGTCTCGGCCGATAACTGCCGCTCATCAGCCGTCTGGTAGCGCTGCATCAGCTTCGGAACCACCAGCTTGCCCACCATGCCCGCCAGGCGCCGCGCGCTCGGTTCGAGGGCGTAAACCATTCCACCCGGTTGGAGCACTGCGTGTAATTCCCCGGGCACTGCCGCCAGCTCGCCGTCGCTCAAATGATGAAAGAAGAACACGCCCAGCACCAGGTCAAAGCGCCCATGCCGGCTGACTGCTTCGCGCCAATCCCCGTAGAAGAACTGCGCGTTCCCGACGCCTTTGCGCGTTGCATCCGCCTGTGCCTGGACGATCGCTTTCGGGGAAAGATCTACTCCCACCAGCTTGCCGACATGAGGAGCAATCAGCAGTTCTGTATCCCCGATGCCGCATCCCAGGCTGAGTACACGCCAGTTCGCCCGGGCGGCTCTGGTTCGCGCTAACGCTTTGGTCCGCGCCAGAATCCGCCCCGCCAGATACCGCCGGAAAGCCGCTACCGCGGGCTTGGCAAAGTGCTGCTGCGCAAAGCCGCTGTACAGATCTTCGTAATACGCCAGTTCCCGTTCCGCGGATGTGGACATGAAACGCTTATGGTCTCACGTCGCGGTCCTCGGTTGCCGCTCGATCCGTTCTGCGAGTCTGCGGGCACGCCGTTCCCACAAAGTACTTTGCGCTCCACTCGTCGCAAAGGCTAACGCGCGCTCGGTCATGCGCAGCGCCGTTCCCCAGTCCCTTTGCCGTTGATAGTGCTTGGCGAGGGCATCAAAGGCCCGCCCACGATAGGGGTTCCGCGATTCGGTCAAATCCTCCCACTGAGCCAGCGCGACCTCCATGCGGCCCAGGCGCTTTTCGATGGTGGCGATCTCCCATAGCGTGCGGAACAGCAGATGGTCCGGCAGCCCTCGCTCTACAGCGCGCCGGAAAACGCGTCCGGCCTCCTCAGCCCGCTTGGAGGCGAGAAGCCAACGCCCCAGCCCGATCAGATCGGCCCCGTGGTGAAAAGCGGCCTCCCCCGGCGAGCGGAATGCCTCTGACACTACGGCAGTCAGGCACGCGAGCGTCAGGATATCCATGGCATTGTGGTGCAGAATGGGCACCAGGCGCATCGCCTGCTGCGTTCTTTGGTAATCGAAGTAGTAATAGGGAATCAGCGCACCGGGCAAATCGCCTGCCCGCTCCACGCCCAGAATCCGGTATTCCAGATCCACCAGCCGGCAACTTTCCAGGCGCAACTTCCATAATCTCCGTGCTCCGCACAAAAGGTCCAGATGCGCCAGCCGAGCCAAGGGCGCGCGCGATACTCCTACTGCCCGCAAGCGGTTTTCGAGCAACGGCTGATCGTAGGCTTTGCCGTTATACGTGATGAGCACCTCGAATTGCGTCAGGTACTCGCCGAGGCGTGCCAGGGCGCTCGCCTCTTCGCTCGCATCGCGCAGCAGGAATTGCCGCAGACGAAAACCTGTTGCGTCCAGCGATCCCACCCCGATCAAGAATGCGTAAGCATTGCCGAGCCCCGTTGTCTCCGTATCCAGAAAAGCCCACGACGAGGGTGGCGCCGCACCGATTGCCCCATCCGAAAGCACGGCCGGCACATCGTCCGGAAGGTCCGCAAACTCGCCTATACACACGCTGCCGTGTCGCCGGTGCGGTTCCCAAAGCCTCTCGGTTTCAAAGTGTTCCCCGAGCGCGGTGCGCACCACCTCGCCGCTGAGCAACTCCTCAACAAAGCGCGCCTCATGCCGCGGCGTCACGCGCACAGATGGCATCGCGCCCGCATATTTCCGGTCGATCCGCGCGATCTGCTGCCGCAAGCGCGCGATCTGCTGCTGCTTCTCCAACGTCTACGCCCCTCCGCTGCAAACTGAAAACTGAAAACTCATAACTGACAACTGAAAACTGATAACTGACAACTTAAATCCGTTCCCCTTTTCTTCGCCTACTATAATCGTTTTCGGGCATGCGATTCAAGTGGCTGTTCTTCTCCGCACTGTTTGCGCTGTTGCTGGCCGCGCGCCTGTGCCATATCGGGATCCTTTGGGCGGAGGAGACGCTCCCCATGGCTACCGCGGTCGAGATGTCGTACGGAAAAACCGTTTACCGCGATGTCTGGTTCGATAAGCCGCCTCTGCTGCCCGCTGCCTACCTCCCGATTCAGGCCCGTCCCGGCTGGCCGCTGCGCCTGGCTGGCGCCCTTTACGCGCTGCTTGCTTGCTGGATCGCTTATCGCTTCGCGCGCGATCTCTGGTCGCCCGTCGAAGGATTTTGGGCTGCCGGCCTGCTGGGTTTTTTCCTCATCTTTGACTTGCCATCCGCCGTCATTCCGGTCGCTTCCGACCTGCTCATGCTCGCGCCGCACCTGGCTGCGGTTTGGCTCGCCTGGAAACGCAGGCCCTTGTGGAGCGGCGCCCTGGCCGCTGTGGCGTTCTGGATCAGCCCCAAGGGTGTATTCGTGCTGGCTGCCTGTGCCCTGTGGAACCCCGGCGGCCTGCCGCTCTTTTCGGTTGGTTTCGCCGCTGCCAGTGCGCTGGCGGTGGCTTGGCTCTGGGTGGCGGGCGCGCTCGCGGCATATTGGGAGGAGGTTTGGAAATGGGGTGCTCTCTACGCTTCTGCGCCCCTTACTGCGCATCCCTTCCGCAACGGCATCCTGCGAACCGCCAACTGGGCTGGGTTTCACATCGCGGCTGTCGTGAGCGCAGCCTGGTTCCTGCTACGTTCGAAAATTGGCGCAGGCAGCATGTTCCGCTGGATCGCCTGGACCGTTTTGTGTTTCGCCGGTGTGGTCACCGGCCTTCGCTTTTTCCCGCGCTATTACTTCCTTCTGCTGGCCCCACTGGTGCTCATGGCGGCGCGCGGCTTTTCTCTGTTCGGCCGCCGGCGGGAAATCGTCGCGCTACTCCTTCTGATTCCACTTTCGCGTTTCGGACCGCGCTATGTCTGGCTGGCAGCCGGTAACACCGAATGGGTGGACACGCTGATGGATCGCGACAGCCGCCAGGCCGCGGCGCTCACCCGCTCGCTCGCACAACCAGGAGACACCTTGTTTGTTTGGGGCTATCGTCCCGAGCTGTACGTATACACGCGCCTTCCCGCGGGCAGCCGCTTTCTCGATTCGCAGCCGCTCACCAGCGTGCCCGCCGATCGCCACCTCACGGAGGACACGCCGCTCGAAACCGAGGGCGCCCGCGCCCGCCGCACCGAATTGGCTCAACTGCGCCCCACCTTTGTGATCGATGGCTTGAGTCTCTACAATCCGCGCCTCGCCCTAAGCCGTTATCCCGAGCTGCGCTCCTGGATTGGCCAATATCGCGAGGCCGGGCGAACCGCGGGCTGCATCATTTATCGATGGGCGGGCGAACACACAGCGCTGCGAGATCGCGCCCGCTAGCGTGTCCCGCTACACTGAAAAGGAATGTACCGGAAGCTGGCGGTGATGAGTCTCGTATGGTGCGCGGCCGCAAGCGCGCTCCATGCGGGAACGGTGTTGGTGATTCCGTTCTTCAATCATTCGAAATCGCCCGGGCTCGATTGGATCGGCGAAAGCATATCTGAGGCTGTCCACGATTCGCTCTCCTCCGAAGGCCTGCTGCTTCTCGATCGCGAAGACCGCCTCGAAGGCTACCGGCGCCTGTCGCTGCGGCCGGGTGCGGAATTGACGCACGCCTCGATTATCAAAATCGGACAGACCCTCGATGCCGATAAGGTCCTGTTCGGCTATTACGAGCTGATTGCGCCTCAGTCCCCAACCGATGAGTCCAAGGGATCGCTGCGCATCACGGCGCGGCTGTTCGATTTGAAACGGCTGAGCGAGGGATCCGAGTTTTCCGAGCTGGGTGCGATCGAGGATCTGACGTCTTTAGAAGTTCATTTAAGCTGGCAAGCCCTGGGTTTTCTGGTCGCCAATCCGGCGGTCACCGAGGAGGAATTCGTGCGGGCGCGGCCCGTCGTGCGGCTGGACGCCGTAGAGAGTTATGTGCGCGGGTTGCTGGCACAAAATCCCGATGAGCAGCATCGTTACTTTATCAAGGCCGCTCGTCTGGATGAGCATTATTCGCAGCCCTGCTTTCAATTGGGAAAAGAATCCTGGGCCAACAAAGAATACCGGGCCGCGGCCAACTGGCTGGAACGCGTGGACCGCTCGGATCCGCATTACTTCGAGGCGAATTTCCTGTTGGGGTTGTGCCGTTACCATACCGGGGATTTCGCAGGCGCCGAGCAGGCATTTCAACTGGTAGTGGATACCGTTCCCTTGAACGAGGTCTATAACGACCTGGCGGCTGCCCAATTGCGGCGCAACAATCTGGCGGGCGCCGCGGCGAATTTCCAAAAAGCGCTGGAGGGCGATAGCTCCGACCCGGATTATCACTTCAATCTCGGTTATACTTTGTGGCGATCGGGCAATTTCTCCGCCGCCGCGGACAGTTTCCGCGCCGTGCTTGACCGCAATCCGCGCGATACCGAAGCCACCACCCTGCTTGGCCGGGCGCTCAAGGATGACGGCCCCCGGCCCGACGATACCCGACTCGTAGGACGCGAGCGCCTCAAGACCAATTACGAAGAGAACGCCTACCGGCAGCTCAAAGCGGAGTTGCAGTCGAAGAAGTGAGGCGCCGCGTTTGCCTTTCTCCGCGTCTCTGCGACGCGAAGCAGTGGTTTTTCACCGCTGAGACGCAGAGGCGCAGAGAAATCCAAATCCGGAAGCTTCACTCTGTGATCTCCGCCACGGCGACGAATTTCGCATCCGGGACCTGGAGAGCACCAACGGAACCTTCGTCAACGGGGAGCGGATCACGGAGGCCGTATTGGAGCCGAATTCCTGTATCCGGCTGGGGGCGCAGGGTCCCGAGCTGCTCTTTGTTTTGGATGAAC
>JASIAM010000204.1 GCA_030041985.1 Bryobacteraceae bacterium
GCTCTGCAACATTTGTCTGCGATGCACTGCCACCCTCGCTCCTAAACGCCTGCAATGATACCGGTGCTGTCGCCGAACTTGTCGCGCTCCAGTCCCACCTTCTGCAGCAAAGTGAGATGAAGATTTGCGATAGGCGTGCGCTCCGCGGGCACGAGGTGCTGCCCGCCGAGCTTCATCTTGCCTGCGCCGCCGCCCACCACAATGTTCGGCTCCGGATAATTGTTGTGCAGATCGCTGTTGCTCATGTTCGAACCGTACATCAAGATGGAATGGTCGAGCAGACTTCCCTGTCCATCCGGAGTATCGGCCATCTTCTTGACGAATTCCGTAAATTTTTCCACGTGCCACGTCTGAATCTTGACCAGCTTGTTGATTCTCTCGATATCGTTGGCGTGGTGAGATACGGGATGGAAGGAATCGGAAACACCGATGTGGTTGTAAGTGCGGTTGGTGCCTTCCGCCACCATAATATATGTAGCGACGCGGGTGAGGTCCGCCTGTAACGCCAGAGCCAGCAGGTCGAACATCAACTTCACCTGGTCTTCAAACTTATCCTGTTCGCCGACCGGCGCATCCGGAATCTTCATACCGGAAAGACTATGGGCGCTCGCCATCTGGGTCCGGCGCTCGATTTCGCGGACGCTATCAAGATAGCCATCGAGAACGGCGCGGTCAGCATTTCCCAATTCGCTCTGCAGCTTCTTAGTCCGGTCCATCACCAGATCGAGCAGACTATTGGTCTGATGGCCGATAGACGCGCGTTCCTGCGGCGTGTCGCCTTCTCCGAAGAGCGACAAAAAGACCTTCCGCGGATTGTACTCCATCGGCAAAGGGGAATCCGCATCGCGGAAAGACAATGTCGTATACGATCCGCCGCCGCCCGCCGCCACCTGCACGGTAGTCTCTGAGGCCAGTTCCAGAGAGGGCAGGGGAGTCTCCTGCCCGATGTACTTCGCGATTACCTGATCGAGCGTGGTGGCCATGTGCGCCTTGGGACCACCCGTATCCGGACGCGTCGCGCTCAGCCATGTCGCGGGAGTAAACGTGTGCACCGATCCGGCGGTAGCTGCGTTTTCCAGGTTGCCGAACGACGAAACGTACTTCTTGTAGGGTTCGAGCGAAGCAAGGATGGGGCTGAGTTTGAAATCGGCGCCCGCGCCGCTGGACGTCCACTTATCCATGGCGGGTCCGAACGACGTGTTGTACATGATGGCGCCGTGGGGAATATAGAAGAACGCCGCCCGCAATTTGGGCATGGCGGCCGTTTGGGCAAGCGCTGTGGAGGCGGGCACCATGGCTTCGAGAAACGGCAATCCCAAGCTCACTCCGGCAGCTTTGAGTACCGTTCTGCGGTCAATATGTTTCTTAGTGATAAACATGTGATCTCCTAAAGATCCACCCTTATCTGGCCGCCGCTACTTTTACGGCGTTCTCTTTTTCCTTCGGAGCGGCCGCCGGCCCTTGTTTACGGAAAGCATCCGTATCGACAATTCCCAAAACAATGGAAGAGAACTTGTAATTATCCTTCGCGGCCCCATGAACCACCGCGCGCACCTGGGGCATATCGAAGTATTCCAACTCCCGGTTGAGAGCGTACATCATGAGCTTTTCGGTAACCGCCTCAGCGAACACGGCCGGCCGCGCAGCCAACTGCTCCCGGAGTTCCACCGGACCATCAATCGCTACGCCATTGGGCAACACCGTTTTGGCATCGATGGGAGCGTTCGCCTGGCGGTCCACGGTACGCCATTCACCGATGGCGTCGAAATTCTCCATCGCTAAGCCGGTCGGATCGATAACGCCGTGGCATTGGTTGCAACTCGCCTTGTTGCGGTGCTGTTCGAGGCGGGCCCGGACAGTCTTCGGCGCTTCACCCGCCTTTTGCGAGAGGTCGGTTGCCGTATTGGGCGGAGGAGGCGTCGGCGGCGTACCCAGCAGCTTATCCAGCACCCACTGGCCGCGCAATACCGGAGACGTACGGTCGCCATAGGAACTCCGCAGCAGCACGGCGGCTTTACCCAGCAGGCCCGCGCGCTCCTGTCCGGTCAGCGTCACCTCGCGGAACTGCGGGCCGATTACGCCGGAAACTCCGTAGTGGCGCGCCAGCCGGTCATTGAGGAAAGTGCGTTCGGAGGTGAGGAGTTCGATCACGCTGCGGTCTTCGAGAAGGATGCTGCCAAGAAAATCTTCGGCCTCTCTCGAAAAATCACGCCGCAGTTGTTCATTGAATGTGGGGAACAGCTTCGGGTCGGGCTGTACGGAATCGAGTGTGGTGAGGTTCAGCCACTTCATGGCGAAACTGGTCACCAGGCTGGAGGCCTTGGGGTCCGCCAGCATGCGCCGCACCTGTTTTTCCACTGCTCCGGGTTTGGTCAAGCCGCCCGAGGAAGCCAGCGCCAGCAGTTCATCATCCGGGCCGGTATTCCATAGAAAGAAGGAAAGGCGGGAGGCCAGTTCCAGATCGGTAAGCGCAAACTCGGCGTTGGGAGAAGCGCCCTTCGGACCGCGGATCGCGCGGTAGAGAAAATCCGGACTGGCCAGGACAGCGGCCACCACCTGCTCGATTCCCTGATCGAAACTCCCTCCGCCCGCGCGCCCCGCCTCGTAAAACGGCATGAGGTGGGCTACATCATCCGCGGTCACCGGCCGGCGGAACGCGCGGCGCGCCAGGTTTTCGCTAATCTGCTGCGCGCAGGCGGGTTCCCCGATTTTCTTGGGGTCGCACACAAAAATCAGCGCGCGGCTGGGAGTTCTCGAAACGCCTGTGGGGTTGAACGGCCCGGTGATCTCGATGCCGTCGGCCAAGCGCGCCATGCGGCCGTTTCCGTTCCCGAACCCCAGCACTCCTATGCCTCCGAAACCAGCGCCAACGTTCTCATCGGATTCCACGTGGGCACGGTCAATGAAGGTCACCACGATATCGTGTACCCCCGCCTGCACCTGGACGGGAATCTTCGAGAAGCGCTGCATGATATCCGCGCGTCCCGCGGCTCCTTTGCGCTCCGCCAGCGCCAGATCGGCCGGCCCGCCGATCGGTTTGCGGAACACGATCTTGCCATCAATCAGGATCACCAGCGTGCTCTCGTTTTCCATCGTGCTGGTGTACAAGCCCACGGAAAGATCGTCGATATTGATGCGATACTCGCCGTCTGCGGGAAAGTTATGCTCGAAGCGCACGCCGCCGCGGGTGCCCGGAGGCAAGGGCAAATCGCTGTCCTGGTTGGCCGAGATCAGGTACTTCACATTGGAAACGTGCCCCGATGGATCACCGATCGCCAGCTTCGCAATGTGCCGCGCGGCGGTGATGTACTGATCAAGAAACGCCGGGGAGACACTTAAAGCGGCCGCAATATTGTCAAATCCGTCTACCTGGATATCCTGCGGCAGAACGTCTTTCGGATTTACATCCACGCCCACCAGAGCTTTTACAGATGCTGCGTACTCGGTGCGGTTCAATCGCTGAATGGGTACATAGCCAGCCGCCGGCCCCTTCGGGTGGGAATCGAGCGTGTTCTCCATCCACGCAACGAATGCATCCACATCCTTCTGCGGCGGCTGGGGGTTGCCCGGAGGCGGCATCAAATGGCCGCGCAGTTTGCGCAAGGCTTTTTCCCAGATGTGCGCATCGTTCGGTGCAGCCTGCAGGTCCAAGGCGTCCAATGCGAGGCCGCCGATTTTCGCTCGCGAGTTGTGGCAAGTGAAGCAGTAAGTGGACAGCATCGCGTGATACTGATCCGTTCCGGTCTGCCCAATGGCCGGCGGCGGGAGGAACGGCAGAACCAAAAGGGCACTGACACCGAAAAGACGCTTCATAGTTATCCACTTATTGGGAGATCAAATGAATTGCACCTGGGCTTAGGTCACCCACATCTTATATCACAGAAAACCAACCGTGTGGGCGGTCGCCGGGAGACTGATGGTACAGCCGGATCCTGAATGTGTGCCGTGCACAGCGGCTGGCCAGTTGGTAATTGTTCAGTAAGTAATATCACCCGATTCGCAGTTTGGATTGATTGGATGTGCGAGTGACTGCGGGTGACTAATAACTGGCATTACGCCAGATGACTCCTCTTGGCGCAACGGCGGCGCCCCATTCCCCAAAGCACGAGGATCGCGATAATGGATTGGTGTATGAAGCGATCGTTCTGGCGATCCCTGATCGCCGTGATAGCGGGGAACGCGATCTATTTCTCGGTGGAACGATTCTTGCCGCCCCGGGCGCAGCATCAGATCTATCAGGCCGATTGGGGGTTAGCGGTGGACTTCTGGATCTGCCTGGCCTGCTATGGCCTCCTGCGTCTGATCTTCTGATGCCAAGCGGCTTGACCGCGCCTTGCCGAGTGATCCGCCGGCGCGTACCATCACGCAATTTTTCAGAAACGGTAAGGCCGTTTCGAACAAGCGGAACTCGCGCTCAGTTCGCCCCTGGCCGCTCCATCTTATCTACAACCAGTACCGCAACCGGCGCCCGCGATGCCGTGAGCCGCAGCCCCAGTTGCTCCTCAAGGGCCGTGAAGATCGACCCATGCTCATTGCCCACAGCGGCATCCCGAGTGTCCAGCCCGTTCGCCCCCGGCACGCCGCCATCACGCACCGGCGCGTCGTCCCACACGAGGGAAAAGTCGTAGAGCCCCATCAGCTCCGTGTGATCGATAACAGGCCTTCCCACCGCGCTCGCCAGTACGCCTGTCATACTGGCAATACTTCCCCGGTCTATCAAAATCGAGTGGGCGCCGGAATGGATATTGGTGGCCGCCTTCTCGCTCGGCGGGAACTTGGGCCCGCCCTTGGCGAGAGTGAGCACGTATACCGGGCGTGGTACCGTTTCCCGGTGGATTTTCAGCGAGAACCGTTCCTCTAACAGGCGTTGCAGCATGTGCTTTGTCTCGTCAGCGGTGTGATGGTCGTCATCACACTTCGCCGTGATGTCCCATTTTTCTGTGGCGAACCAGCCTGGCCCGCCCTCGACCTGCGACTCTTCGACGCCGTATGCGAGCATTACCAGCAGTTTCACAGGCGCGCCCTCGGCTGCAAAGTGCCCGCCATTCGGCATGTGCACCACGAACCCCGGGTTGGACGGGTCGTGAGGACGCACGCTCGCCACATCGAAGCTCTGCCCATACAACCGCGCCAGGGCGATGGAAGCGGCGATCAGGGATCGGAACAGGCTCAGACGCCACCTCTTTGAGCCGTTCTGTTCGGGTCCGGACACGTACCGGAACCGAGGCTTAAATAATTGCGCCGGTGCTTGCTGACGCGTCCTCTTCCATCTCGCGGGCGGTGCTTTCCGCATGCTCAATGACGGCCAGCGGCCACATCTTAAAATATTCCGCATAGAAGATGAGGAATGGGAAGGTCACCGCGAGCAGCGCCGAAGCCAGCCAGATTTCGTAATCGTAGCCCGGAGGTCCCGGCTTCAACGCTCCCGTGACGTGCGGGGCCAGGGTGCCGTACAGCCAAGCCAGCAGGGTGCCGGCGATGATTGTGGCGATGGTGGCCAAAACACCCTTAAGCGGCTGCCCCACTTTCGGGATCAGAGATCCCTGGAGCATGTTGTGGGTAACGATGGTGCCGAAGATGAACGGGATCGGAGCCTTGATCATGAAGTCGACGGGGTCCATGCCGATAAGATTCATGCCGATATAAAAGGCTACGCCAGTGATGGCCAGGACTATGACCGTCCAGACGATACCGAGCACGGGCTGGCGCATGACCGCCGGAAATTTGGTCAACGGCCACAGCTCGAAATTGAGCATGAGGAACATGGCCGCGGAAGCAGTGACGAAGAATACCAGGGCGCTCCACGCATTAAAAATGCCGTGGGGATCGAGCGCCGGCGCGTAAACGGGCGCTCCGCGCATGAACGCGAAATCGAAAAAGATATGAAAAAAAACAACCGAGACCAGGTAGGCGGCGGTGAGCAGGGCCAGTCCCGCTGCTACGGGGTGCTTGATCAGACGCGTGAACGGCCACGCTCCAAACATAAAAGTGAACCAAAAGGTGACGATAACCGTCAGGATCGTACACATGATGAGCATGGGAGCCGGGGGATTGATTCCGCCGCCAACAGTCTCAAAGTACGCTACACAGACAACTGCACCGATGACGGCTGTTAGCAGCACCAGGGAAGTGCCCTTGTGGGGCTGCCGAAGAGGCGCGGCAAAGCCGGGATGATTGCAGGCCCAAGTCACCGAGACCACGATCTGCATCGGAATGACGCACATCAGGGCATAGGAGATCCACCCTGAAAAGGTTTCGTAATTAAAAAGGGAAATAAATGCAAGCGAGATGCTCATGATGAGCAATGTCGCGACAACCCCAGTGAAGGGCTGCCGCAGGCCAGATTTACGGGTAATATCCGACATGGTTTCCTGTGGTGGTTTCGTAATTTTCTCATACAAGATTATCGCCTTCGGCCGGTGACCCGCCACTGGTCAGCCATAGGGTATGTGGCTTTGCGGGAAGATGGCGTTTCCGCGCGGCGGGCGAAATGTCGGGTTGTTCCCTCACGACAACGTTGCCCCTTGCGGCAGCCGGCGTAACAGATGCGCCTCGGCGACCACGTCGTGCCGGCTGGCAAGGCTGCCGTCGGTTTTTTTCAATTTGCTGAAAACCATCGTGGAGAGAAGCGTTAAACCGCCAAGAAGCACGAATGCTTTGTGGATGCCGCTGATCATTTCGGCCGCCGTCGAATGGGAGCGATCGGGGATAAACATCGCCGCGGCCAGCGACGCCAGTGCGACACCAAAGCTGATCGACATTTGTTGGGTGGTGCTGGCAATGGAACTTGCGGAACTGGCCTGTTGATCGGTCACATCCGCGTAAACCAGCGTGTTCATACTGGTATATTGCAGCGAGCTGAAGAATCCGAAGCACATCGATTGCAAAACAATAAACCAGATAGGCGTGCCCGGTCCAATGGTCGCGAAAACCAGGATAAGCAGCCCGAGCATTAACGTATTTGAGAGGAGCACGGCACGATAACCAAAACGGGCCAGAATGCGCGGCATGGTCGTTTTGAGTGTCATGGCTGAAATCGCTTGGGGCATCATTAGCAAACCCGATTGGACCGGATTAAAACCCATACCGACCTGATAGAGCAACGGCAGAATAAAAGGAATTCCTCCGATTCCCAGGCGTGTAAAGAAATTGCCGCTTACGGCCGCGCGAAACGTGCGGATGCGAAACAGGCCTAGCGCCAGCAGCGGGAAGCGCGTCCTCATAGCGTGGAGTCCGTATCCGGCCAGCAGCAGAATCGCAACTGCCAGCAGCGATAGGATTTCCTGCACCGTCAGCGAATGCTCCCCGAACACCTCCAGTACGTAGGAGAGCAATCCGATGCCGGAACCGAATAGAATCAGCCCGGCGAAATCCAGCGGATGCGAAAGCTCCCGGTAATCGGGCAGATGCAAATAAACCAGCAGCAAACCAAGCAAACCGATCGGAAGGTTCACAAAGAAAATCAACCGCCAGTGGAAATAGGCAACGATCAGGCCTCCGGCGATTGGTCCAAGCATTGGGCCAATCAGCCCCGGAATGGCCACAAAGCTCATCGCGCGGACCAGTTCCGATTTCGCGAAGGTCCGCACAATGGTTAGCCGCCCAACCGGAACCATCATGGCCCCTCCGCAGCCTTGCAGAATGCGGCACGCGACCAGCACGTGGATATTGGTGGATAGCCCGCAGAGGATCGAGCCGACGGTGAAAAGCCCGATCGCGGAGCCGAATACGCGACGGGTCCCGAACCGGTCGGCCATCCAGCCGCTGATCGGAATGAACACCGCGAGGCTTAGGGTGTAGCTCGACAACACCGACTTCATGCTGAGCGGAGCCACACGGAGCGCCGCCGCTACCGTCGGCACCGCCGTGTTCAGAATGGTGGTGTCGAGCGATTCCATAAAAAAGGCAACCGCAACCAGCCATGGCAATAGTCGCTTTCCAGCGGCGCTTGGCTCCATACGCGTAGGCAAAATCCGCAATCCACCTGCCATTGGCAGATTCACTCCTGAAAAACTGGCGTTACTGCTCATGATGCCCAAAAACGGCTCGCGGATGCTGATGCGCAGATTCCCAAGACGGCATCTTTATTTCCCGGATTGCGGGCGTACCCGCCCGTGGGCTTGCATTCCGTGAGATGATTTCTGGAGAAGGGCGAACCTATGGGCAGATTCATAGTTCAGCCGCATATGCGGCTCCAGGAATGGGTAGCTGAGGAGAAGGGCTACTTCAAGGCCGAAGGACTCCAGTACGACTTCATCGATGAGATGACCTCGAAAGAGGGCCGCAAGCACGATTTGGGAGACATGATCGGCGCCTATCAGACGTTCGAGCGCGGCCGGCACTCCAATGTCAGTTGTGCATGCCACTGGACCGTCAATGTTGCGGCTTCGAATGGGCACGGAAGGCTGTACGGAGATGTGTACTCGGTTTCGCCCGCGGGTATTTTCGTGCCGCGTAATTCGCCCGTCGAGGGACCGAAGGATCTGGCCGGTGTGCCGATTTCCGTAGGCTATCAATCCGGCAGCCACTACTCGACCATTCAGGCGCTAGAACAGTGCCTGAAGCCCGAGGAGATCAATCTCTCGTTCGTGGAAGGCCTATTGTTCCGGCGCATGGAATTGCTGATCGACGGCCAGGCGCCGGCGTGCGCATTGTTCAGCGGGCCGTACTATTTTGCCGAACAACTGGGATTCCGGAAGATCATCGATACAACGTTCATGATGGCCACCATGATCACCGGCAATCCGGATCCGCAAGACGTGAAGAAGTTTTTCCGGGCTCTGAGAAGGGCGCAGCGCGATATCGATCTGCATCCGGAGCAATACACGGATTTTTACAGAAACGAATTTCCAGCGGGTTTTCTGGACCAGATGGATACGCGGCGCTGGGG
>JASIAM010000018.1 GCA_030041985.1 Bryobacteraceae bacterium
GGCCCGGTAGTCGCTGTAATACGCCGGGGAGGTTCCCCACGTGCCGGGAGCGGGATCCGTCCACGCGGCCGCGTTCAGCACCAGAGCCTTGGTCGGATCAAAGCAGTGGCAGTTGAGGTTCTGGAGAAATAGAGGCACTCCAGGGACACGATCCAGGTACGATGAAGTCTGGAACAGTTCCGTGCTTAACAGATTTACTGCGTTAGGAACCTGGATCAGCGCCCCGCTGGCGTAAGTGGCGAGGGCTCCTAATTGCCAGCCACTCACAACATACTTCAGGGCTTTGTTGCTAATCCACCGAGGCTCGGGCACCGTGTAGCTGATGTTGAAATTGGTGACGAATGGCCGGTCGTATTCCGAGAGATACGTGTTTTGACTCCGATCAAAAACATTGTTTTCTTGTCCCTCAATGCCATTGGTGAGCGACTTCGACCAGGTAAAGTTAAGACTCACATCCAGACCGTGCGATAACCTTTTGATCACTCTGGCTTGCAAGGAATTGTACCAGCTATCTCCCAACGGCGCCCACAACCCTCCCGGCGCCGTAGAGAACTGAGGGAACGGCCGCAGCGCCTGCGCCACCGTCGCCGTGAGTGGGAAATTCGCGTACGGCAACTGGTTCATGAATGGGCCGGCAGCGGGACTGCCGATCGGAGCGGCTAGAATGGCCCGGGCTGACGCGGTGGTGATATCGAGTCCGTCCGCTAACAGGGACTGTGGCGTGTTTGCGTTGTAATTGACAGCCGACGAGGCGCCCGTGCTCTGCCACCAGATCCCGCGGTCCCCCACGTAACTGGCTTCCACCGACAGATCCGGGACGATCTCGCGCTGCACGCCGAAGCTATATTGATACATCCGCGCCGGACGGCCGCCGTTCTGATCGACGTAGTATGTAGGTGGCGCTCCAGGCGTTCCCGGAATGGCCACAACGGGGTAGTGGCTCGCACTGAAGTTGGGGTACGCAACTTGAGCATAGGTGAGCGGAACACCGCCTGCCAAAGTCATGGGGGCCTGGGCCCAGGCGGTTGAATATACCTGATTTACCGATGTGATGGAGCGTGTGAGCACGTTATTGTCGGCGGTGCCATCGACAATGATGGCTGCTCCTCCGCGAAGCACGGTTTTCGCATTCAATTGATAGGCGAATCCCAATCGCGGCCCAAAACCATAGGGGTAGTTGTGGGCAAATTGGCAATTGCAGGTCGCCCCATAGATGACGCCCCCGAGACGTCCATCATCTTGCGTATTGGGCACCGTGGGAGAGAAGTTCCCAAAACGGCCATACTGCTCTTTCTGATAGGTGGCGAAATCGTAACGCAGCCCGTAGTTCAGCGTAAGCTTGCGTGTGACTTTCCAATTATCCTGAGCGTAGAATCCCAAGGAGTGTTTCCCTAGCTTGGCGACGGCCGGTTCGGCAACGTTGTAGTTATCGACTAGACCCAGCAGGAAACTGGCGTAGGGAAGTCCGATGCTGCCGTTGGTGCCCGCGGGGCCAGTCGCGTTCAAGTAGGGGAGTCCTGTTTCCGCCGCGCTGAAGCCATAGCTACCGTTGGTGTTTATGAAATTGGTATTGGGATATCCTTCAATGCGGGCTTCCCCGCCGAATTTGTAGCTGTGATTACTCTTGACCCAGTTTAGGCTGGCCACGAAGTTGGTCTTTTCTTCATAAGTGTCCACCGCTCCTCCAAAGCCGTAAGCCCCCAGTACAGACGATCCACCAGTGCTGTTAGCCCCTAACAGCGTTGAAGGGCCAAAAGCGGCCGCAGGGGTTCCGAATATCGGGAAGGCCAAAGGTGTAAATGGCCCCGTCAAGCCCAACTCCGTGGTAGCGTTGTAACCCGTAACCGCGGAGGGCATGCTAAGCGAGCTCTTTACATAACCTCCCCCCAGATGGAAGAGCAAAGTCGGCGTGAGTGTCTGGTCGTAGTTGAGGCGATAGCTGTAAGTGGGCCAATTCGTCGGGAGCAAGTCGGAAAGCAGTGTGGGAAAACCATCCTCAGTGGTATTAGTGGGTGGTCCGGGAGTCGCAATGAACGTTTCCCCAAAGAAAAAACTTAGCTTGGTCCTGGAACTCAGGGAGTGGTCGATCTTAATCGAAGGAATATGCTCCTTGGCCTGGACTTGATATGGGCTGTTGTAGTTATTGATCAACTGGCTCGCATCCGGTCCCTGCGGTTGCGGAATCAAGCTCTGAATCTTCAAAGCGACCGGATCGAGCCGGCTCATCGGAATGACGTTGTTCGGGAAAGGATCCCGAATGAGTAGGCCATTCACCGTCCGCTGCGTATTCGGATCGTAAATCGTGTTTTGAATGATCGGCCGGCCGAGCGGATCCGTTCCTAAAACGTTGTAATTAGTCGCCGCCTCGGCGGCGCCAAAATTCCCGGTCCGATATTGTGCCGTGGGAACAGTGAGCAGGTTGCTGGTGTTCTCAGTAGTGGTGGGAAGGGACTCGAAGCTGAAAAAGAAAAAGGTCTTATCTTTGCCGTTGTACACCTTGGGTATCCAGACGGGTCCGCCGATGGTGCCGCCGTAGTCGTTCTTCCGAACTTTGGGGTCGGTGTGGGAGTATGAGCCGGAGGCGTTAAGAGCTTCGTTCACCCAGTAATCGTACGCAGATCCGTGGAATTGGTTGGTGCCCGATCGCATGGTGAAGTTCAAAAAGGAGCCCGCCGACTGACCGAATTCGGCGGCATAGTTACTGGTCTGCACCGCGACCTCTTGGACCGAATCCACGTTCGGCTGTCCAAATTCGAAGTAGGTGTTCCCCAAGCTGTAAGTTGCGTCCAGGCCGTCGATCCGGATCTGTTGGCTGGCGGCCGGCGTGCCGTTGATCACAATTGAGGTGAGGCTGGTGCTGGGACCGGACACGCCGCCCCCGGTCACGCCGGGAATCATTAGCGTCGCCGTCCTGGGATCGCGAATGGAGCCAACGGAGCCTACCGGAAGAGCATCCACCTGGTTGGTGGTAACGTTATGGCTGATATCGCCCGACTCCGTCGACAGTAAAGGAGACTCGCCTTGGACGACGATGGATTCGGTGGTTGCCCCTACTTCAAGCACCACATCGACGCGCGTGGTTTGCAGTTCCTGGACCGTGATTCCCGCCTGGACGTGCTTTTTGAATCCGGGGACGGTCACATCTAATTCATACGTGCCGGCGGGAAGATCGCCGAGAGTGTAATTGCCCGTGGCGCTGCTCGCGGCCTGCGAGACGACGCCCGTTGCCGCGTTCTTCGCTTCGATCGGAGCGGCCGGCACTACGGATCCCGCCGGGTCCGAAATTACGCCGGTGATCGTGCCGCCGGTTTGCCCGAACGCGGCAAACGCGCAAGGAAAAAGAAGAGCTGTCACCAACTTTGCATATCTCGTCATCAATACCCTCGAAAAATGTATAAAGCTCCACCCAAAGGATCGGGTTGAGTCTACACCCGCGAAAATTCCTGGTCAAGCAAAAAGTGCGAAAAGCTACGGACGAGCGGTCCGAATCTGATTTGTAGGATTTCTACCGGAGGTGCGAATTGGCCCGATACGGCAGATGGCTAACGCCAGAATCGCTTACTGCTTCTGATACCATCCCACGGCAGCATCCTTGGCAACTGCGGTGATTCCCGCCAGACGCATCGGCCCTCCAGGGACCTCAGGCAGCCGGTCGTTGGTCAGCAAGAGTCCCCCCGGCTTCAGCATCGCGCCGGCGTTCTCCAATGCCAGAGTCTGCTGGAACGCATCATAGTAGACAAAAATGTTGGTGCCCACCATCAGGTCGAACCGTTCGCCGGCGGCAAGATTCAGGCGTTCCACCACGATGTCGAGATCGATCGGCTCACACGCGCGCACCACCTCCGGACGGATGCTCACCGCGCGCGTCTCGAGCCCCGGAAAGATTTCCGGAGGGCGGATGGGCGGGACCGAAATCCCCACGTGGTCCCCTAGCGACTTCCAATAGGCGATCAGTTCCGCTGGCCAGGGGCGCGACACGTCGCGCGGTAATTGGACGACATACGCAGCGTTTTTCGCGGCCCGTTCGCGGGCGCCTCGGATGTGCTCGATCACTCGCGAGCTAATGTCCAGAACCGATACGGACAGCCCATTGTCTTTCCCTAACCCAAGCCGCGCCAGCGAGTCATACAACGCAAAGGGCTGCAGCGTCTGCTGCGGATAATAATCGTACGCGTATTGTTCGTTCTTATCGATGAAATCGAGGCCTGGTCCCACTACCGCGATGCGGGCCACCTGGCCTTCGCGTAATACTCCCCGCTTTTTCAAATCGCGCAAAGTCTGCTCGATCAGGAAATCGGGCATGATGCCAGTATCGAGCGAAACCCCACGATCCCGGAACGCCGAGGACCGGTTCAAAAGCGAAGAGGGATCGCCCGGGTGCATGAGCTTCTCAGCCTCTGCCACGCGTTCTCCTAAGCTGATGCGCTCCTTCAACGCCCGCAGGAGATTGTTATAGAGAAACACGCCCGGCTGCCGCGGATCCTGGAAACCGTCCGGATCGATTCCCTGCCGGCGCAACAGCCCCCGCACAAACAGAAGACGCTCGTTGTCGCCCGGATTGTGAAGCCCGGCCACCAGATCGTCCACGCGCGCCCGCAGGACTCCGGCTTTGGATGCCTCGGTAATTTGATCCATGGGGAGGCGCGGCTGCGTGGTGAACGAGGCGCCCAATAAAAGAAGGTTTGCGAGCGAGTCGAGGTCGCCTTCATCGAGGCGCGCGCGAATGGCTTTATCCTGCCGTTGGCACCACGCCACCCACTGCGCCGCGCCGGCAATGTGCAGGTCAGCCGGCAGAATAGCCTTCACACTATCGTAGGGAATGAATTCCCGGTCCGCGCCGAACAGGCTGAGAGCCGCGGCTGAGGCTATAACTAAGTAGCACAGCCGTCCTGACATGACCTTCAATTCAGCGGACTTGTTGGGGCTGGTTCCACACCGTCCAGAATCGCTTGGCAAACATATTCCTGCAGCTCCCAGCTTGGCGCCAGTGTATAGACGCGAGTGAAGGTAAATGGTTTAGTCAATGCCTTTGCATCCTCGATCGTGATCTGAACATTCAGGTGGCCACGATCCGGCCGTGTATAACGCTCGGTCAGGTGCATCGCATTGCTGTGCGGCTTGCCCGTGGAATCGAGCCAGGTTTTTTCGTCGAAGCCAATCGTGTCGACCACCAACGTGTCGCCTTCCCACTTGCCGACCGAGATCCCCGAACGGGTCTCCGGTTCCACCTCGAGAGCGGCTTGCTGCGTTCGTCCGTCCAGGAAAAATCGCCGGTAACTATGCACATTTCCTTCCGCCAGGAGGACAATCATCTTCGGGCCCTGCACAATTTTATAGGGCAGATCGGTTACGCGGACCGCGCCGTCAGGCAAGCAAAACGACTCGGGGTCGCCTTTACCTTTGCCTGTTTTCCGCTGATCGTAGAGAGCCTGGAATTCAGGCTTATATGAAGGATCCGAAGGTAGCACCGTCTTTCCCGACACCACCCAAATTCCCGAAAAATCGACCGTTCCTTCAGCAGTCCGGGGAGTTGGTCCGGAAGGAGCCGCTGGCGCCTTTCTCGCCGGCACCGGCGGAACACCGTTCGGGTATCCTTTCTTCTGCCCGGCGCCTGCAGCGGTTGCGTGACCCTTGTCCAGGTGCTCAGGGTCTTGGTTGTTTTCATTGCAGACGTACTCCGTCATCTCCATCCCGGTCTCCAGAGAGGTGACTCTGTGCATGACCCACGGCTTGGTGAACGTGCCGGGATCATCAATCGTGACGTCGATGGCCAGATTACCGTAATCCTCCCTGTGGAACTTCTCTATCAGGTGCATTTGTTTCGTGTGCGGGTGGCCTCCCCCATCCATCCACGAGACGTCGTTCAGGCCAATGGTGTCCACCACCAGTGTGTCGCCCTCCCAGTGTGCCCGGGAATCGCCGTAAAATGTGGGCTTCAGATTTTTGGGATGACTGCTTCCATCCACGAAAAACTGCCGGTACATATGGGTATTCCCTTCGAACATCATCAAGACCAGTTTCGGCGTGGAAAACAGCGACATGTGATAGGGAGGAATGCGTGGCGGAGTCCCTGGCAGGCACCGTGCTTCGAAGTCGTCGGCAGATGAATTCGCGACGCGCTCCTCGGTCAACTTCGCCGCCCACGGCAGCATCGGAGGAGGTTCTGCAGCAGATCCCGGACCAGCCGTGATGACTTCCCCCTTTTCATTGACGGTCTGTTGACCGTTCCAGATCCCACTCAGGTCGGGTCTCCCGTCACTCAGGCGTGGCACCGGGCCGGCCGGACCCCGGTTGGGCGTACGAACCCTGCCCCTTCCTCTGCCGGCTGGCGCCGGACCATCCTGCGGCGCCGCGACCGCCACCATGCCCAGGAACATTGCTGTTGCCGCGACTGCGGCTGGCAAGAAAAGCCACTGCTTCGCCGTAATGCGCATGTGAATTCTCCTCCTTCTTTGCTTCACCTATCCGGCTGCGAGTGAATGGTGTGCCGCACGACCCGCCGATTTGGCCGCGCAGCGAGTCCCGACTTGATCAGTAGCCTACGGGTAGAAGCTGGAACCGAAGAGCCGGCCCTACAGAGCACACTACTGCTTAGCCGCAGCCGCTTCCCGGCCGCGTTGCGTGAGCTTGTCTCCATTCGGCAGAGTTATGGATTCGAATAGTGCTCCCGGCTGGCCGTTTAGCAGGGGGGCGCCCACTATCGTTACTTTGTCGCCCGGCTTGACATCGGTTTTCTTCCATCCGGTGCGGACCAGGTATCCGGGCGCGGTCATCTCGATGTTCCAGGTTACGGCCTCGCCATTCTTCCCGGCCACGTCCAGCTCGATATAACAGTGGGGATTCTGCCAGCTAAAGCTCTTTACAATGCCACTCAAGGTGATCAGATGCTGGCGATCAAAACCGGTCATGGAGTGGTGGGCGGCCATGGGGACCGCCAGCCAGAGAGTGGTGAGCGTTGCGCTGGCAATAAGAAGGTTCTTCATGGTTTTCCTCACGTTGATTTGCACCGTCTGTCTAGTGGGAACTCCGGTCCGAATTGGTACTGAGCAAGTGTTCGTTCAAATCAGGCAAACACTCGGCTTCGGTAATTTCCTGATCGTCCACGCGCCGCCACCGCTTGGTCCACTTCCATTCGCCCTCCCAACTCTTCGGATCAGTCATGCTGTATTGAATCTCAAGCGTCGCTCCTTTGTCGAGCAGGCGCATGCGTTCTATGACGTGAAGGGCATCGCTAGCCGGAATACCGTTGTCGATCCAGTGGTGATCGTTTACGAAACCCGTGGTATCGACCACCAGAGAGTCGCCTTCCCAATGCCCGATCGACTCGCCATTGAAGCTGGATATGATCACATCAGGGTCAGTGTGCTTGCGGCCATCCAGGTAGATGATGCGGACGCTATTCATGAATCCGCTGACCATGTAGATCACCGTGGGTTTCT
Organism: Bryobacteraceae bacterium; assembly: GCA_030041985.1. Classification (GTDB taxonomy): domain Bacteria; phylum Acidobacteriota; class Terriglobia; order Bryobacterales; family Bryobacteraceae; genus PSRJ01. The sequence goes on from JASIAM010000018.1 coordinate 7,440, forward strand.
GAATCATGGCAATGGGCCAGACACGTGTCATGATGATCGGAAGCCCCGCGGGCCAGCAATGGCCGATGTCGTCGCGATAGGCTTTCCCTTCCGCGGCCGCTTTGTGGTACGCGTCGTATTGCGCCTGGGCCGTGGGAGTAAGCTTGAACCCCGGAGGCGGGCTGAATTGCCACGGGTTGTTGGGTCCCATGGCGTGTAACCATGTGCCGGTGATATCGAACGGTGGCTGGGGCCGCGCCTTCGCCAGGTTGGCCGGCGCCAGAGATCCCATCGGAACTCCGTTTTCATCCAGCGGCGCTGGCGCTTGGGCCTGGAGGCGCGGGGCCACGAGATTGACGGCCAGTGTGATCACTGCCGCAGCCAATATATGGGACTCTTTGTTCATACAAAACCCTCGCGTTTCCCTTTCCGGCAGGTCACTTATCGTGCAATTTCATGCGGACAATACCGTTTTCATCCACATATTCCCGGTTGTTATCGCACACAAA
>JASIAM010000205.1 GCA_030041985.1 Bryobacteraceae bacterium
TCGATCATCATGATGGCGTTCTTCTTCACGATGCCAATCAATAGCACGATGCCGATGATCGCCACTACCGTCAGTTGCTGGTGAAACAGCATCAGCGCCAGTAAAGCTCCCACTCCGGCTGAGGGAAGTGTCGATAGGATCGTTACCGGGTGAATATAGCTTTCGTAAAGCACTCCCAGCACGATGTAAACCGTCACCACCGCCGCCAGAATCAAAATCGGCTCATTAGTCAGAGAAGCGACGAAGGCCTGCGCAGTGCCCTGGAAAGAAGCCTGCATCGCCGGTGGCGCGGGCATTTCTTTTTCCACCTTGCGAATCGCATCCACTGCCTCTCCCAGAGCGGCATTGGGCGCCAGGTTGAACGAAACCGTAGTCGCTGGAAATTGCCCCAGATGGCTAATGAGGATGGGCATCGATGACGTGGAATTCTGCGTGAAGGCGCTCAGAGGAGACGATCCCCCGGTGGGCGATTTGATGTAAATATCTTCGAGGTGCCTGGGGTTGGTTTGAAACTCCGGGAGCACCTCCAGGATGACGTGATATTGATTCAACTGCGTAAACAGTGTGGAGACCTGCCTCTGACCGAACGCATCGTACAGCGCGTCATCCACATTCTGCGCGCTAATGCCCACGCGCATGGCCGTGCGCCGGTCGATGGTGAGCGCGCTCTCCAGGCCCCGCGTCTGCAAATCGCTGGCTACATCCGCCAGCGCCGGCAAAGTTTTCAGTTTCGCCACGAACCGCCCGGTGTACGCGGACAACTCGTCTGCATTCGGATCCTCGAGCGTGTACTGGTATTGTGTGCGGCTTACGATGTCCTGCACCGTCAAATCCTGCACCGGCTGCATGTACAGCGTGATCCCACTCACTTTGGCGATCTGCGGCTGCAAGCGCCGGATCACGTCGGACGCGCTGATACTGCGTTGGTCCAGAGGCTTTAGATTGATTTGAATTCTGCCGGCATTCAGAGTGGAATTCGTTCCATCCACGCCAATGAAAGAAGAAAGGTTCTCCACCGCGGGATCATTCAAAATCACATTGTCCAGATTTTGTTGCAGGGTTGCCATTCGGTTGAAGGAAACACTCTGATCGGCTTCCGTGATTCCCTGGATTTCGCCTGTGTCCTGCACCGGGAAAAAGCCTTTGGGAATGGCAACGTACAGCAAAATGGTGACTGCCAGGGTGGCCGCGGCAATCACCAGAACCAGCTTGCTGTGGTCGAGCGCCCATTCGAGTGTTTTCCCGTAAAAGGCAATGGCCTTCTGGAATACCTTTTCCGAGGCCCTGTAGAAACGGCCTTGCTGTTCCTCGGTGGTGTGTTTCAGAAGGCGCGCGGAAAGCATTGGCGTCAGGGTGAGAGAAACCCCGGCCGACATGATGATGGTCACTGCCAGGGTAACGGCGAATTCCCGGAACAGCCTTCCGGTAATGTCCCCCATGAACAGGAGAGGAATCAGCACGGCGATCAATGACACCGTCAGCGAAATAATGGTGAAGCCGATCTGCTCAGCGCCCTTGAGAGCAGCTTCCAGCGGCGGATCTCCCTCTTCCACAAAACGCGAGATGTTTTCGATCATGACGATCGCGTCATCCACCACGAAACCGGTCGAGATCGTGAGCGCCATGAGCGAGAGATTGTCGAGGCTGTATCCCGCCAGGTACATGAAGCCAAAAGTGCCGACTAGTGACAGCGGGACCGCCACGCTGGGGATGAAGGTAGCCGGAAGGCTGCGCAGGAACAGAAAAATGACAAACACCACCAGCGCGATACAAATCAGCAGTTCGACCTCGACGTCCTTTACCGACGCGCGAACCGTAATGGTGCGGTCCGAGACCGTCTGGATATTGATGGCGGACGGAACGGTGGAGCGAAGCTTCGGCAACAGCGCCTCGATGCGGTCCACCACCTGGATGATGTTCGCGCCCGGCTGCCGTTGGATGTTCATGATCACCGCGGGTGTCCGGTTCATCCACGCCGCCTCTTGGGAGTTTTCGACGCCGGAAACGATATTCGCGACATCGCGCAGCATGACAGGCGCGTTATTGCGGTACGCGACCACGACCTGGTTGTAGTCCTGTGCTGTAAGAAGCTGATCGTTATCGTTGATCTGGTAGCCTTGCCGCGGCCCATCGAAGCTGCCCTTCGCCTCATTCAAACTGGCGGCAGTCAGAGCGGTGTGAACATCCTCCAGGTTCAATCCATAAGAGGCCAGCATGGTGGGATTCACCTGTATCCGCACAGCCGGTTTCTGGCCGCCGCTGATGGTTACCGCGCCCACTCCGGTAAGTTGCGCGATTTTTTGCGCCAGGCGGGTATCGGCGTAGTCCTCCACCTGCGAAAGCGGCATGCTGGAGGAGGTCAGCGCCAGAGTGAGTATCGGCGCATCGGCGGGATTGATCTTGTTGTATACCGGAGGCATCGGCAAGTTCGCCGGCAGGAACGTTTGCGCCGCATTGATGGCGGCCTGCACTTCCTGCTCCCCGACATCAATATCCAAACTGAGCACGAATTGCAGTGTGATGACAGAAGCCCCCGCCGAACTGGTAGAAAGCATCTGGTTCAATCCGGGAACTTCGCCCAGTTGCCTTTCGAGCGGAGCCGTTATGGACGATGCCGTCACGTCCGGACTTGCGCCGGGGTAGAAAGTGACTATTTGTATGGTGGGATAATCCACCTCGGGAAGCGCGGAGATGGGCAACTGTTTGAATGCGACAATTCCCACCAGCAGGATGGCGCACATCAGCAGGGAAGTGGCGATCGGTCGCAGAATGAAAGGCCGTGAGGGACTCATTTTTGAGGCGCCGGAGACGTCTGCTTCGAACCCGTATTAATCTGCGTGTTAGCGCTTCCAGGAGGAGCAGGCTTGACCGGCGCGGCGGCCGGCGATTGATTGGGAGCGGGCGGCGTTGCCGCAGGCTCTGTTTCCTGTTTGAGACTGACCCGGACTCCGTTATCGAGCCTGTCGAAGCCATCCGTCACTACTGTCTCGCCCGGGTTTACTCCGGTCACCGCGGCTGAATTTCCACTGGTCTGTGTCACCGTCACATTGCGCAGTTGAACGGTACTGGTTTTGGGGTCCACGACATAAACGAATGCCTGGTCGCCGTTTCGCTGGATGGCAGCGCCGGGAGCGATACTGACACCCTGCAGCGTTTTGACCAGCAGCCGTGCATTTACAAACTCATTCGGGAACAGCTCATAGTTAGTATTGGCGAAGGTCGCGCGAACGCGAACTGTCCCAGTGGTCGTGTCGATCGAATTGTCCAAGGTGAGCAGCGTGCCCTGGGCCAGTTCGTGCTGATCCTCACGGTCCAGCGCATCCACCCGCAGGGAGTGACCCAGGCGAACTTCATGTTCCACCTCCGAAATATAATCCTCGGCCATCGGAAAAATCACTGTGATCGGCTGTAATTGCGCAATGCTCAGCAGCCCGGTGGTTCCGTTCGCCGCCACAATATTTCCCGGATCCACGAGCCGGAGGCCAACCCTTCCCGAGATCGGAGCCGTAATGCGGGTGTAGTCTACATTCACTTTGGCCGCATCCAGGTTTCCCTGGTCGAGCTTCACGGTGCCTTCATCCTGCGCCACGGCCGCCTGCTGGGTGGCATAGGTCTGCTCGGGAATCGCATGCGTCGCCATCGCCGTGGTGTACCGCTGTAAATCGATCCGCGCGTTATTCAGCAGTGCCTGGTCTCGGGCAAGCTGTCCCTGCGCTTGCACATAAGCGGCATCATAAGGGCGGGGGTCGATCACCGCCAGAAGATCCCCCTTCTGGACAATCTGACCCTCCTTGTAATGCACTTCTACCAACTCGCCTACCACCCGGCTAGTCACTGTGACCGTATAGACTGGCGTGACCGTGCCGATGGAGCTGATGTAAACCGGCATGTTTCCACGCCGCACCATATCCACCGAGACCGGCACGCCACCAGGCGGCGGTGCGTTCTTACCGCCCGATTTAGGAGTGCCCGAGCGTTGCGAGAAAAGGTACCCTGCGCCGGCCAGCATGCACGCCGCCACGATCCAAATGGTGCTCTTCAGTATTCGATAAGACGCACGAGGTTTCGCCGCGGGAGATGCATTGTTCCCTGATCGATCCTGCGGATTAGTAGTGGCGCTCATATATCGAGTGTAGTAAGTACTATTCGGCGTCTGGGCCGCATTTCACCAGCCATGACAGTCCAATTCGCAGCCAAATCCGGCACCGATTGTAAAAGAAATTACCGAAGTAACTGTCAGGGTGAGGCCACGCACTGTGAGAGACTGCAACATACCTACAACACGCGGAGACGGCGTACTCCGGAAATGCTGTTACTAGGTATTTTGTCTCATTTTAAGTTAAGAGTCTGTGACGAACATGTCGAACGATCGTGATGTCGAAGCTTGGCTCGCGGCGTTCAGTTAAAGGCTAAATACGGCGAAACAAATCTTGCTTTCACAATCACGCCTTTGGTTCCCAACTGACCGTCCGAATCCCCCCAACAGCACGTCCGATTCAAGAGCGGTCGAACCGGCCCATATCGCCGCGGTCCCGCTCATTCGATCTCGAGCGTCAAGTACAACAACTGTCCGTCGCGTTCCACCTGCAACACCACCGGCTCCGTGTCTTTCAGCATGTCCAGAGCGCTGCGCAATGCCTCCACACTCGAAACCGGCTCGGTGTTGACCGCGTAGATCACGTCGCCGGGTTTCAGCGCATCGCCGGTGTAAGGAGAATCGCCAGACACTGCAGCCACCACCACGCCGTACTTCTTTCGCAGGTCAGGAACCATTTCGGCGATAGTGCGGTCGATCTCAATGCCCAGAATGCCTAGCTTCGGAACCAGATTCTTAGAAGGATCCACCATGTCGGCAAAACGCTGCGGATCATCCTCCCGCGCGGCCACCGTTACGGTGGAGGTCATCCTGGTTGTGCCCCGCAACACATCGAGAGCGATCTTATCTCCCACCGCATAGCGAAACAGGTTCGTGTCGAGCTGCCGCGCATCCCTCATGATCTTGCCGTTCACGCTCAGTAGGATATCGCCAGGTTGCAAACCGGCTTGATCGGCGGGACCCTGGGGCGCTACGTCCGCCAGCACCACTCCCCAGTCCTGCGCCAGGTGCAGACCCGTCGCCAGGGGCGGCGTGATGGTCTGCGCGGAAACGCCAATCTGCGTGCGATGCACATGCCCGTTATCGCGTAGTTGCGTATAGATGTTCTTGATCAGGTTGCTGGGGATCGCGAAGCCCAACCCCTCGCTTCCTCCCGATTGCGTAAGGATAAACGTGTTCATGCCCATCACATGCCCGTCGGCATCTACCAGTGGTCCACCGCTGTTTCCAGGGTTGATGGGAGCATCGGTTTGAATATAGATCATGTTGTCATCAGGCTTGATCTGCCGCGCCACCGAGCTCACCACACCCATGCTGACCGAATTTTCCAACCCGAGCGGATTCCCGAATGCCATCACTATCTGGCCTTGCCGCAAACTATCAGAATCACCCAATTCGAGATAGGGAAGATCGTGACCTTCGATTTTTACTACCGCAATGTCCGTGTCGCGGTCGATCCCGGCAATTTTTCCTTCGAGCATTTTGCCTGCTGGTTCGAAGGTGGCCGATTTGCCGGGACTGGTGGGTGGCTCCACAGCCAGCCGGACGCGGACGCGCCGCGCATTGGATACCACGTGGGCGTTAGTCAAGATATAGCCATCCGCGCTCAGAATCACACCCGAGCCGGTAGCGCGTTGGCGCGTGATCACCGCCGCGTTGGTGCCGGTTTCCCCTTCGCTGTTGAGGGCGTATCCCGTGGAGAAAATTTGTACGACAGATTTGCTAACCCGGTTTGAAAGCTCTTCGAGCGAGGTGCTCAGTTCCCGCAGGGAGTCAATGCGAGCGCCATTGTTGGATGGAGCACTGACGGATTGTGCGGCTAGCCAGGACCACGGAAGAAAAAGGCAGACAAGAGCGGCTTTCATTACCCCTCCACGTCTTACGATGACGGATTTCGGCGCTCCGACTCAAGTAAGCACTTAATTAGCCGGGGCAACGAAGCACGTTCCCACCCGGAGGGTAACACGGCTAGAGAGGTAGTGTCATGAGCCATTCGGCATATATACACCGGCCCTCGATCACTTAGAAGCTATATTTCAAAGCGAACTGCATAATGCGCGGGTTCACCGTGGTGGTCGTAATCTGTCCGAAGGTGCTCGGTGTGCTGATGGCAGTGGCCGGGTTGCCGAACTGCGGATGGTTGAAGGTGTTGAAAAACTCAGTGCGGAACAGGAGTTGGTGCCGCTCTGTAATTTTGAACGGCTTCATGAGAGAAATGTCCCAGTTGAACTGGCCAGGCCCTTGGATGACGCCGACGCCGCTGTTGCCGTAAAGAGTCGGAGCCGCGGTTCCCGGTGTTTCCGTGGCGTAGGGGGCGATGGGAGCCGGGCAAAATGCATTGATATTCAGGTAATTGTTCAACCGCGATATCATGCCTCCCGGGGTCGCGATCGACCTATAAGTTGTGTTGGGGCACATCTGAGCGCGAGGGGTATCGTAGTCGCCGAGATCGAATACCGTGCCGGCATTCTGGTCGGTGATGGTGAGCGGTGTTCCATCCTGCACCGTCGTTACGCCCGAAACATTCCAACCGTTGGCTACCGTCCCCAGCAAACCTGTGTGTGTCCCGAACGGCAGATTGTAGCTGTAATTGATGATGAAGCGCTGCGGATGGCTGAAGGTTACCGGTCCATATTGTTGCCCGAGGTTGTTCGGATTATTGCTATTGCCGTTAAAGCCAAACGCATTTGTCTCAAACATGGTGCTCAGGTCCTTACTATACGTGTACGATGCCTGTAACGTCAGACCGTAGGAAAACTGCTTTCGCACAGTGACTTGCAAGCTGTTGTAGTTGGCCATGCCGTCGAAGCCACTTTCATCGACGCCGGCCGGGATATACCCCAGATACGGTACGCGGAGAGCCGCATTCGAGACCGAGTTGGAGGTAAGCCCGTAAATGGGGTTGGTCGGACTAGCGAGGAAAGGAGTGTTGAGGTCGTGGTACTGGTCGAGGAGGTTCAGGGAAGCCGATCCCACAAAGCCCACCTCCAATAGCCAGCGTGGCGCAAATTCGTACTGAACATTGAGGTTGTAGGAGCGTGTAAGGGGAGTGTGAAGGTTAGGGTCGATCAGGGGAGTATCCAACGCCGACGTGGCAAGGGTTTGAAAATTGGCCCAGCGCGAAGCGAACGAGCCAAGAGGCAACTGCGCTGACGTTGGGTACGGGTTCTGGTTGCTATATTGATACGCGCCGCTGTAATCCAGCGTGATTGCGTAAGGGTAGCCCTGCTCCAGGCCGTGCACGAACGTTCCTCCACCTATACGGTCGTAGAACATGCCGAATCCGCCGCGTATGACAAGTTTGCCATTCTCCTTGGGCTGGAAGGCAAAGCCCAGGCGCGGACCAAAGTTACTCAGCGGAGGGCCGGATTGAAGCGGATCGCTCTTACGAGATTGCAAGACGCCTGCCGGCGGAGTGGGATAATGCGCCGTATAGTTGTTGGGGACTACATATCCTACCAAGCCCGCGCCTGATGTAGTAGGGCCGGTAGGCGGTACGGGCACCGTTTGCAGTTGGCTCGGCCAGATGTTCGTCAGGTTGCCGTATTTGTCGCTGTACATGCCGTCGTACTCCCAGCGGACTCCGAGATTGAGCGTCAGCCGCCGGCTCACCTTCCAATCGTCCTGCACAAAGGCGGAATGATTGTGCTCGACATAGTTGTGCACAATGCCATTGGGACCGCTGCGCACGCAATACAGGCACTCCAGGATATTACTTAAGATGCCGCCGTTGGTGGTTCCCGGATTGTTCACGCTACAACTCGTATCGCCCGGAGTACACCCCGCACGCCCGATCAGCCAGTCCGCAAAGGTCCCATAAAACAGGAATCCGCGTTCCAGCCCCTCGAACGTGATGGGCCACTGCGTGTACTGGAATTCGTAGCCGGCGCGAATGGTCTGCTTGCCGTGGGTCCAGGAAATCTGGTCGCCGTACTGCATCTGGTCGGTGGGGCTGTTGCTCGGATAGAGCGAGCCGTTCATGCTGTACCCTCCATCGATGATGTAGGTGACAGGCAATTCGGTGATGGTGGGGACGATGGTTGCTTGCCCGATCGCTTGAGGCGTGGTGACCGTGGTGTCGCTTCCGTGCTGGCCATTGCGCTGTCCGGCAACGTGGACCTCGTTAACGAGAGTATTAGTCACCAGGGTCGTCAACTTCAAGACGGGGTCGATGTTGCTGTACCGCAAGGTGATGGGAGTTCCGGGCAGATTCCCCGAGATCGGCGTCAGGGTATTGCTGGACGTCCAGAAGAAACGTGCCGCGAATGTGTTTTTGGGGTTGATGACGTAGTCCACATTGTCGACAGTCTGGTTCTCGTTATAAATGTCCGGCGCGCTAAAGAGCACGGGGCCATATTGGCCGGAGGGGTTGCCCGGAATGTAGTATTGGCCGTTCGCGAGCTTCGCATTGAGCAGCGCCAGTGATACGGGGTTGACGTTGGAACCGTCGCAGGCTACTTGCATCCCGGTGGTGGCGCCTAAGAAAGTGTTGTAAGCGGTGGTTCCGGGGTGATTAGCCGGGCACAACTCGGCCCCCACGTTGGCCGCCGTGCGATCCTCAGGCAGCGGAAAAAGGTAAGCAACGGAGGAACCGGCGTAACCGTTCTTCTGACGGGTTCCCTGATAGTTCACGAAGAAGAAGAGCTTGTCCTTCTTGACCGGCCCGCCGAAGTCGCCCCCAAATTGGTTCTGGTCGAAGATTTGCTGCTGCCCGCCTCCAATGCTGTTTTCGAAAAAGCTATTGGCGTTCAGATCGGAATTGCGTAAAAACTCCCATGCACCGCCGTGGAACTGATTGGTGCCCGAACGCGTGACTACGTTGACGTTGGCCCCGGGATGCGACCCGTAGCTGGCGTCGTAAGTCGAAGTCTGGATTTTGAACTCCTGGATAGCGTCCGGATTGGGAATACCGATGCCCGTATAAATGCCCGAATCGTTGGCGGTTCCCGTGTTGGCCGTATTGACGATGGAGACCCCGTCCATCTGGTAATTGTTGTTTTCCGGGTCCACCCCATTGACGCTGATATCCATCGTGCATCTTCCCAGGCAAGTGGCGTTGTTCACGCTCGCTTGTGCGCCGGGAGCCATACTGAGAAGTTGGGTGTAGTTCCGGTTGCTTAGCGGCAGTCCTACCACTTGCTGGGAGGTGACCGTAGTGCCGAGAGTAGAGTCCGCTGTTTGCAGGACCGGCGCCTCGGCTTCCACCTCGATCGCTTCGGTCTGTTGCCCTACCTGCAGCACCTGGTTCAGCGCCGCTGTCTCAGTCACATTCAAAGCAATCGGAGGGATTTCGAGGACCTTGAACCCTGAGGCAACAAATTTCACTCCGTAAGAACCAGGAGGTATCAACGAGAAGCGATACACCCCGTCCGTGCCCGTGGTGGCTGTCCGTACCTGACCAGTGTCGGCACTGGTGATTGTGACCGTGACGTTCGGGACGACTGCCCCTGACGGGTCAGTGACCGTACCGGTGAGCGCGGCCGTTGCCGCGGATTGAGCAAATAGCGGCTGGCCCGCCATCAGTAGCAGTGAGGCGATAGCCACCCCAAGCAAGAGGCACCTGTATCTCATATCCCTCCTAAACACCTTCCCGGAAGATGCGAGGAATTATTTCACCGCGTGCTGCGTGTTTCCGCGGCCGCCCGCGGCATCCTTTACCAGTTCTTTTGTCGCCTTGCTACCCCTCGCATAGGCTGGCTATCGGTAAAATCCGAGGCCAGTCACGGCGATTTTATGATAGAATCCGTTCGCTTGTAGTCAAAAGAGCGTCAAAATTTCACGCTGACGTAACCGGGGGGTCTCGTGGAACAGATCACGTTCGGGCCATTTTGCCTTGACGTGGCAGTCAATCAGTTGACACGCAATGGCGCGCAACTGGAATTGAGGCCACAGGCGTTCCAAGTACTCCGCACCCTGCTGCAGCATACTGGTCAGTACGTTGACTACCATGGCATGATCCGTGAGGCTTGGTCCGGCAATTTGGTATCCCGCCATACAGTCGCCGTTACCGTGGGGGAAGTGAAAAAGACCCTCGAACAGTGCGGCGCGTGGATTCAATACCGGCCCAAGTTAGGTTATCGCCTCGAGGTTCCGGAATCGGAAGACCTCATCCGTAAAGGATGGCATTTCTGGAACCGCCAAACACACGAAGGCCTGGAGAAGGCCGCCGGCTGTTTCGAAAAAGCGGCCCGTAACGATGCCGCCGATTTCCGCGCTTATGAAGGGATCGCCTCGGCTTACCTGAAAATGGGCGTCTATAGCATGCGCCCTCCGCGCGAAAGCTATGCGCGCTTTCTCGAAGCCCACCAGCGCGCCGTCGCTTTGGGTGGCAACACTCCGGAATTGCGCGCCGAGCGGGCCTTGGGCCTCCACATGTTTGAGCACAAGGTGGCCGAAGCCGAATCCGAGCTCCTCGCCGTCCGCCACGAACGGCCTGACCTGCCCAGAGTATTTGTGTCGCTGGTCACACTTTACATCTGCATGGGCCGTTTTGATGACGCCCTCAAAGTTTTGGTCGATACCCAGGATGCCCATCATTTGTGGCCTACTCTCCCCGCCAGCGAGGTCTTGCTGCGCCTTTGCCAGCGGCAATTTCAGGCCGCCATGGCCCTCGGCAAACAGGCCGTCGAACTGCATCCCTTCCTCCACCTCAGCCGCGTCTTTTACGCCCAGGCCTTGGAATGTTGCGGAGAAATTGACGCCGCCTTGGAGCAGTACCGCCTCGCCTCGGTTATGTTTTCCGGCGCTATGATTCAGGCGCTTGAGGGCCGTTGCCTCGCCAAACTGCGGCGTCTCGAAGAAGCCCGCCAAGTCCTCTGCTCGCTCCAGCACCTGCGCGGCGTTGAATACGTCGACGCCTATCATATGGCGCTGCTCCTGGACGCGCTCGGCAGGCGCGACGAAGCTTTCCAGGAGCTAGAGCGCGCCGTTGACGAGAACTCCGCCACCCTCTCTTTCTTCGATGTAGACCCTAAGCTCGATCCCTTGCGCGGCGACCCACGCTTTCAGCAGATCCGCAGCCGCGTCTTCGGCACACCCGCTCCGGCCCCTCGGCCCAGATTTGCCGCCAACGGCACGCGTTTTGCTACCCGGCCGATAGCCTAAGGGACAATCAGTTGAACTTGATCTGACGGACAACACAGAGGGTCTACCGCAATCAAAAGCTACTTCCGACGAACGGTCCAGCCTTTATTCATATTCAGTTTTCAGTCGGAATCTTTTCAGCGCGATCGACGACCATGATTTCCATCGGCCCCTTCCGAGATTCCAACTTAAGGCCCAGTTGCTCCTCAACCGCGGCGAAAACCGAAGCCCCCTGCTGGTCCTCCGGTACTGGACGATCATCCGGCGTCCAAACGAGCTTCACTTCGAATTCTCCAGCCAGACCAGTCTGGTCCACAACCAACGCCCGCATGTAGCGCGACAGTAGACTCACCACGGTAGCCATCGGCATGCGGTTGCTCAGAATACGGAGCTGGCCGTTAACTCCAACAGGGATGGTCGCCGGATCGGCCGTCGGTTCATGCATCTTGGGTCCACCTTTCGCGACCACCAGCACATAATAGTTAAGCACCCGTTGTTCGTGGTGAAAGACCAGCTTGAATCTGTCCGAGAGCAATGCCTGCATCATTTTAGGAATCTGATCCCGTGTGGTACCCGGCGCGGTCTTCGCCACGATGTTATACCGAGCCTCTGTAGACTTGACCCAATCCGGCGCAGAGAGCTGCAAATTGCTGGATAACCCATACGCGTATCGAATGCAATCGGCCAGCGAGGCATTCGTAAACGTAATAGTGTCGTTCTGAATATCGGCGACAGTGATGTTGTAGGGCTGGCCGATCACATGTGGCGGTGGAAGTTTGACAGTTGCCACCTCGAAAGTCTGGGCGCGCGCGATGACGAAACCAGTCGCAACAAAAAGCGTTATCGTCCGATACATAGATTTTCCATTCCGTACGAGAAGGCTTTCACATGACTGCCGGAATTTGTATCAGATAGAGAATGTGTATCTCTGGAATCAGGATCGGCTGGATCGGCCGTGTCAAGAATTTTGTGTAAACATTCCCGTGGGTTGATGTTTCGAGCCGGCTATACTGGTTGCACCCGAGCGGAGGGTAAGGCTCTGCGGAGACGCAACCTGAGCGCCGACTCGGCGGCCGGGATTCGCCGGGATCGAGCGCAGCTCGTCCCGGCGTTCAGCCAATCCTGGCGGTAATGCGTAAAATCTC
>JASIAM010000206.1 GCA_030041985.1 Bryobacteraceae bacterium
CCCCCACGTTTGCCGTCCAACCCGCGTATAGTATTTAGGTAGACTCCAGTTAGCGGAGGTCCGGCTAAATGAAGTACCCAGTTCGGGTAATTACCGCATGCGCTCTTGCGGTGGTTATACTTCCCCGCTTAGGAAATACTACAGGGCCATTCGACAAACGGCTCTCTCCGGAACAACAGATTATCCATGCGCTCAACCGGTTGACATTTGGTCCCCGGCCGGGCGATGTCGAAGCGGTTCGCCGCGTTGGTTTGACCAAGTGGATGGAGTTCGAACTGCATCCCGAGCAAATCCCGGAAAACCCAGTATTGAGCGACAAACTGAAGCCACTGAAGACTCTGGACATGAGTCTGGCCGATGTCGTCAAAGAATACACGCCGGAACAGCAGCAGCCCTTCATGATGGCGATGGGGTTCCTGCAGCTCAACACCCTTCTTTCCGATGAGCAGAGGCGCAAGGTAATGAACGGGACTGCCGAGGAACGCACAGAGGTGCTCAAGGCTTTGGACCCGGATAAGCGCAAGCAGGTTTTGGCGGCACTGCCTCCCAATGTGGTGAGTTTCACACCCGAATTCAAAGAGGAAGCCGCGCAGGCACAGAAAATGCGCCAGGAGGAGATCCAGAAAGAGAATCGCCGCCGCAACCCACGGCTAATCGATTTGCTGGATTCCGATCAAGTCAACGCGGCAAGGTCAGGCGACAGAGAGAAACTGGCAGCGCTGTTCGCCTCTCTCGCTCCGGACAAGCGCGTCGTCGTGGCCTCGCTACTTCCCGCCAAGAGCCTAGGCCAAATTCCCGAGTACCGCCGCGAGGGCCAGTTTCGCAGAACGCCGCGCCAGGTGGCGAGCGAAGATCTGAAGGAAGCGAAGATTTTTCGCGCGGTCTATTCCAACCGGCAGCTTGAAGAAGTGCTGGTCGATTTCTGGTTCAACCACTTTAACGTCGATATCGCCAAGAACGTGGCGAACGTCCCCAACCTGGGTCACCTGCTGATCGGAAGCTATGAGCGCGATGCCATTCGTCCGCATGTTTTCGGGCATTTTAAGGATCTGCTGCTGGCCACGGCGCGTCATCCGGCGATGCTTTATTATCTGGACAACTGGGAATCGGTATCGCCGGAAAGTTTTGAAGTGGGGCCGTACGCACCGCAGCGGGGATTTGTCAACGGCTTGGCGAATGTCATTATACCGACGCCTTTCCAACGCCAAGCCCACGGGCTAAACGAAAACTACGGCCGCGAGGTGATGGAGCTGCACACGCTGGGCGTGAACGGCGGCTACACCCAGCACGATGTGATTGAAGTAGCGCGCTGCTTCACCGGATGGACGGTGCGCAGTCCTGAGAATCCGGAGTTTGTCTTCGCCCCCTTCTCGCACGATTTCGGCGAGAAAACCGTGCTCGGACACAAAATTCCGGCCGGCGGAGGGGAGCAGGACGGACTTCAAGTCATCGATATTCTGGCGCATCATCCTTCCACTGCAAAATTTATTTCGCGCGAACTGGCGCGCCGCTTTGTAGCCGACGACCCGCCGCAGGCGCTGGTGAACCGGATGGCGCGAACCTTCACCAGAACCGGCGGCGACCTGCGCGCAGTGCTGGGGACCATGTTCCAGTCACCCGAATTCTTCTCCGAAGGCGCGTGGCAGGCCAAGATCAAGTCGCCGTTCGAAATGGTAGTCAGTACGGTTCGCGCTCTGGGCGGCCAAGTGAACGATGCCTGGACACTGGCCGAGAAAGTCGCGGAAATGGGCGAGCCGCTCTACAGCAAATTGGACCCGAACGGTTATGCCGATACCGGCGAGGCGTGGCTCAGCACGGCCGGTATTATGGCGCGGATGAATTTCCCGGCGGCATTAGTCTCCGGCCAGGTTCCGGGAGTGAGTCTGGATTCCGCGCGCTGGAACGGCGCGGAGGAAGATGCCATCGCCCGGGATCTGCTCGGCCACGACGCGTCTGCGCAAACGCTCAAAGCCATTGAAACGGGCCTTGGGGATAAGAAACCGCCCTCTTCTCTGGTGGCATCTTTGATTCTCAGCTCACCCGATTTCGAAAGGAGATAGCGAAGCCATGCTTACACGACGTATTTTTCTGCGCGGTTCGGCAATGGTGATGGCGGGCATGGGCACGCCGCCTTTGTGGCTCGCGCGTACCGCCATTGCGGAAAGCAGGAAGAACAAAACGTTGGTAGCCATCTTCCTGCGCGGCGCAGCGGATGGACTGAACATCGTGGCTCCCTTCGGCGATAAGCGCTACCGCGAATTGCGGCCGACGCTCGCGCTCGCGCCGCCGAGCGGACAAAGCAACGGCAACGGGCCGTTTGGCGCCATCGACCTCGATGGAACCTTCGGACTGAACGGATCGCTGCAACCCTTGAAAGGTTTGTGGGACAAACAGCAGTTGGCGATCGTGGAGGCCACAGGTTCGCCCGATCCTACGCGGTCGCACTTCGACGCGCAGGATTACATGGAATCGGGCACGCCTGGTAAGAGCGCAGACGGCGGATGGCTGAATCGCGCGTTGCCGGAAGAAACCGGGCCTTCACCGCTGCGCGCGGTGGCACTGGGAAATCAGGTGCCGCGCACGCTGCGCGGCGAGCACGAGGTGATCGCTGTGGGCAACGCGCAGCAGTACACCATCAGCAATCCGGAAACGGCATCGATTCTGCAGAACATGTATTCGCTCAGCACGGACGCGCCACTCCGCCGCACCGGCAAGGACGCTTTCGACGCGATGAAAATCCTACAGTCCATCAATAAAACCCCTCCCGAAGCGGAGAACGCTCCCAATGGCAACGGCCCGCGCTTTGCGCAAGGCGGAGAGCTTGGACGCAGCCTGGAGCAGCTTGCGCGGCTGATCAAAGCCGATGCGGGGGTGGAAGCCGCATTCGCCGAAATGGGCGGCTGGGATCATCACGGCAACGAAAATCCGCAGCTTCTAAATCTGCTGCGCCAGTTTTCGAACGGCATCGCTGCATTCTGCCAGGCGATGGGGGACCGGATGGAAGATATTGTCCTGGTCACCATGTCGGAATTCGGGAGGACCGTGGAGGAGAACGGCAATGCGGGCACCGATCATGGCCACGGCAGCATGATGTTCGTCCTCGGCGGACCCGTCGCGGGGGGCAAGGTCCATGGCAAGTGGCCCGGCCTCGAAAAGGAGCAGCTTTACGAGGGCCGCGATCTGGCAGTGACTACGGATTTTCGCGCTGTGTTGAGCGAGCTGGTGCGCGGACACTTGGGCCAGAACGATCTGAGCGCCGTTTTCCCGGGATTCGAGCCTGGCCAGCCGCTGGGACTCTTGCGCTCTTAGTTATCTCCGAATATCGCTGAGCCGGGTCCAGTTGCCGGACGATCAACAGCTACAATAGTTGGTTTCCGAATCGATGGGTCCGCTGCGTTTCGCCGCTCTATAAGTCCAACCCACCGTTCCGGCATTCCCGATGTTAGAGACAGATCTGATCTCAATATTGATCCCGGTTTATAACGAGGAAGAGTTGATCACGGAGCTTCTGGGCCGCGTTTGCGCGGCTCCTTTGCCCCAAGGGTATCGCCGGCAAATCGTAGTGGTGGACGATTGTTCCACCGACGATTCGTATGCAAAGGTATCTCAATTCGCCGAAACGCGCGCGCCGCTGGTGGAGTTATACCGGCACAAAGAGAACCGGGGTAAGGGGGCCGCAATCCGTACAGCTTTGCAAGCTGCGCGCGGGGAGTTTTGTATTATTCAGGACGCCGACCTGGAGTACGACCCTGGCGAGTACCCGAAAATCTTCCGGCCGCTGGTGGAAGGGCTGGCCGATGCCGTTTACGGCTCCCGCTTCGCCATGGCTGGAGAGAGGAGGACGCTGTATTTCTGGCATGCAATCGCCAACTATCTTCTGACGACAGCCTGCAACATGGCATCGGACCTGAACCTCACTGATATGGAAACTTGTTATAAGGCGTTCCGCACCCCCTTGATCCAGTCGATTCCGTTGCGGAGCGAACGTTTCGGTATCGAGCCCGAAATCACGATTAAGCTGGCCCAGCGCGGCGCCAGAGTATACGAGGTGCCGATCAGTTACTACGGCCGAACGTATGAAGAAGGAAAAAAGATCGGTCTCAAGGACGGTTTCGAAGCGCTTTGGACAATCACCCGTTTCTGGTCGCGGAAAGATATTTATTCCGAAGGTGGGCCGGGCATTCTGGACGTGTTATCCGCAGCCAGACGGTTTAACCAGTGGATGGCGGATACGCTGCGGCCGTACGTTGGGAAGCGCGTCATGGAAATCGGCGCCGGTATCGGGAACATATCGGTGCTTTTGTGCCGCCACCGGGAATTGTATGTTGCCGGGGAGATCAATCAAGCGCATCTGGCCCGTCTTGCGGCCCGGCTGGCACACCGGCCGCAGGTCTCCGTAGAGTATTGCGATCTGGCCAAAGGCGACGGAATGGGGGATCATCAGGACTCACTCGATACGGTGCTCTGTATCAACGTGCTGGAGCATATAGAGGATGATGCCGCCGCGCTGCGGAATATCCACTCGGTGCTTCGTCCCGGGGGGCAGGCCGTCATTCTGGTGCCACAAGACATGGCGATCTACGGGACACTCGATGAGGTGCTGGAACACTGCCGGCGCTATTCACAGGCCGAGCTCCGGCTCCGCATGGAGGAGGCCGGCTTCCTCGTGACGCAGATGATCGAGTTCAACCGGGTGACGCGTCCCGGTTGGATTTGGAACGGGCGCGTCCTGAAGCGGCGCTATTTCAGCCGTTTTCAATTGGGAATCTTTGATCGCCTGGTTTGGTTATGGAGGCTTCTAGACAAGCGCCTGCCTTGGCCGGCTACATCGATTATTGCAGTGGGCGTGCGGCAATAGAGGCGCCGAACCTTAGGCTGATCCCGGTTCCTTTGGCGGCTTCTGCTTGGCTTTCTTGCCGTTTCGCAAAAAAGCACCCGCCAGAAAAGCCAGCGGCACGGAAGCCCACAGCGCGTATTTGAGTTTGTGATCCGGTTTGGGCATGGCGGGGTGTAGAACACCCTCATCCTGCGAGCTTTCGAGGGGCTTGCCTACACGCATCTCTTGCAGATCATAGGAAAACTGCTTACCGCAATCCAGGCAGACGACATACGTTTGCCCATGGGGGACCCCGGCTCTACTCACGGGCGTTACCGGTCGCGTAAGGCGGCGATGCGAGCAGCGGAACAGGAGGTTCGCAACAGAGTCAATCATCTTGAGCGTCCCTCAAATTTGACGTTAGCACATCGCTAGCAGGCGCCCCGCTATTTCGCATCGTGGCTCCCAAAGCCGGCGCCGTGCCGTGGGCTTCAGGCTTTCTTGAGAGCGCCTCCTGCTAAAATGTGTTGTCGAGTGTCACATCCGCAACTAGAATCTTCAATTTTCGATTCTCTTCGCGCAACTGCCGCAGCTCGCGTAACCCGTTGCGAGATAGTCCCGCGTAGTTCCGCGCACTGAGTTTATTCTCCCTGGACACTTTATGCCCCATGCCGATTTCGCCCGTCGCCGCGCCGCCTTTCGCAAGCTGCATGAATCCGGCTGCTTTGTGATTCCCAACCCTTGGGATGTGGGAACCGCGCGCTATCTGCGTCATCTCGGTTTTCCGGCTTTGGCGAGCACCAGTGCCGGCCTGGCATTTTCCCTGGGGCTGCCGGATGGGGAGTGGGCTGTACCGCGCGAGGTGGTGCTGCGGCATGTCCGCGAACTCGCCGGAGCAGTGGACCTGCCGGTGAATGCCGATTGCGAATCCGGCTATGCGCACGAGCCGGAAGGCGTAGCGGAAAGCGTTCGGCTATGCGTCGATACGGGCGTCGCCGGCCTGTCCATTGAAGACACCACCGGTGATCGCACTCATCCGCTTTACGAACTTCCGGTGGCGGTGGAGCGCATTCGCGCTGCGCGCGCGGCCATTGATGATTCCGGCTCCGGCGTGTTGCTTACCGGACGGGCCGAGTGTTACCTGACGGGCCATCCCGATCCGCTACGCGAAGCGCTTCGCCGCCTTGAGGCCTATGCCCAGGCGGGCGCGCATGTGCTGTATGCCCCCGGTCCTACAAGCCGTGAGGATATCCGGGCAATTGTCTCCGCAGTCCATCCATTACCGGTGAACGTGCTAGTAAGCGCTGATACCGGGCTGCGGGTAGCGGATCTTGCGGAAATGGGCGTGCGGCGCATTAGCGTGGGGTCCTCGCTCGCGCGGGCTGCCTGGACAGGCTTTCTTGCAGCGGCTAAGCTTATCGCTTCAGAAGGCAGCTTCGCCGGCTTCGCGGGCATGACGCCCTACAGCGAGATCAACGGTTTTTTCCAGCAAGACACGCGCGCGCGGCAGCATTGAAACCCACGGCCTGTGATAGGATTGGCCCAGAATGGCACTCGGAGAGCTGACCAAACAAATCGCGGCGCAAGCGCTGAAGGCTCCGGTCAAAGATGTGCTCGATTCGCTGCGCCCGCACGATGCGGCCCAGGCTGCCGAAGCGGCGAAGAACGCCCGGCAACCGGCATCTTCCGGTGAGAACCTCTGCGCCATTATCCTCGGCCAGGTTCAGGCCATGCAGAAAGCGCTCAAGGACGATGAGGAGCTTCTGGTGCTGTTGCATAACGGCCTGGAAACCATGCGCGTGCTGGAGATTTTCGTGCCCTCCTGGAGCGTGGCGGTATTGAGTGGCATCGATTCGGACCGCAATGTGACCCGCGTCATCTCTCCCGTAGAGCATCTGCAGCTTATCTGCAAAGTAATGAAGGCGCCTGCCGGAACCAAGCCTGTGAAAGTCGGTGTGATTACCCCGCGGCCCGGCGCGTAGGCTACTGCACTGGCATGGGCACATTCTGGTCCGTATAAAGTACCAGGGCGATCCGCCCGGTGTCTTCCACCCAATGATATTCCAACGTACCCGCGCCGCCCTTTTGCGGAGCGCTTCTCAGTGGAATGTCCTTGTTTCCCAATTTGAGCCTCACGTTTTCGAGTGACAGGTGTATTTCCTCTGCGCTGCTCACAGCTTCGGGCGGCGCGCTGGCGTAGGTTGCGGCACCGGTCGCTTGCGATCCCGCTCTGGCAACCGTGACGCCGTCCGCCTGAACGTCTTTCGCCAGTACGAAGGTGATCGGTTTGGAGTTTTCGGGGGCGCTCGAGCGAAGGTCTTCGACAGAAATCAGCGAAACGGGCGTGCCCTCGCGCAGCATCGTTTGCACCTTTCCCGCGATCTTCGGGACGTGGGTCGTCACCTCGCGGTAAAGAAACTCCTGCAGCAGATTCGAGGCCGCCCTGCCGCCGAAACCCAGCAAAACGTTATGAAACAGGCGCAGGCCGGTGCGCGAACTCGCGGGATAGTAAAGGGTAGAGATCTCCCCCGCCGCGAGTCCGCCGATTACATCGGAATAATCAGGCTGCCAGTGCCCATTGTCTCCCTTCACAATAAACGCAGCCGCGATCGCATAGAGCGCCCGCTTGCGGAAACCGCCCGTGCCTTTATAAAAGTAGCGGGGGTCCTGGTGAAAAACCGTTTGCGTCAGCACGTGACCGATGATCACGCCGTTCACGGTGTCGGCATAATCAGCGCCCAATCGTTTTCCATACCCTTCCGCCCCTTCGCCGAACTGCCGGTACGTGTTGTGCCACTGTTCAATTCCGGCAGTCACCGCGCTGGTCAACAGAACTACCGGATCGATAATGGTCTTCCAGCCGAGCTGAAACTTTTGCGCGGCGCTCAAAGGCGCGGCATTCGGGTTGTAGCTAACGAAGAAGTTCGGAAAAATGCCGAGCACCCGCTGCTTCTCCTCCTCATGCACCTGTTCGGTGGCAAGTTCCCGCTGCGAAAGGCCCACATTCACCTTGCTGATCTCAGGCGCAACTACGAGGGCGATGGGCGCTAGCGGGGCATTCTCCCCGGGAACCACGGTGACATTTGTGTTCCGCTCCGCGAAGCCCAAAGCCGTGATGGTGAGGGTGTAAGTTCCCGGCTCTACGGCAAAGAAGTGGAACGAACCGGCCGGGTCGGTTATCGTGCTCCGCTGGCCCGTGGATCCCGCGGCCTGCAAAGTAACAATCGCCGCCGCGACAAGCGAGCCGGACGGGTCCGTAACGGTACCTCGTACCGTGCCGGAAACAGGTTGTCCAACCGAAGCCGCCGGGAGGAACAGTACCCAAAAGCTTGCCACCACGGCCGCGCTGTGCGACATGCGTAGAGAGCTTCCCACCGCACGCATACACCACGATTTTCGCACTCGTTCCAGGAAGCGATACTTTGTGCAT
>JASIAM010000207.1 GCA_030041985.1 Bryobacteraceae bacterium
CCGATAAAGAGGTTGCCGCAATCCGACTGGAGCGAGATCCGTTCCATGGCGAATGGAACTACACCATCCTTCCGCGCCCCGTGTGAATGTCCTATTTATTTTGTGACATATCCTTAGTACTTAGGGGGTGTTTTGTGTCCGGCGGACATGATGGGGAGAACTCGGCCAACTGGGTCATCCAAGCGCGAAGCCGCCTCGCGCTGCGCCGCGCGGAAAAACCCACGACCAAAGCGGCGCAGATTCGAGCGCTCTGGCCGGACATTGAAGCTGCTCTTGCGGTGGGGCAGAGCATGAAAACAATTTGTGCTTGGCTGGCGCAGGATGCCGGCATCACGCTCGGCGTTACCAGCCTCACCTCATACGTGAGTCGCATCCGACGCCGAGAAGAGCCAAGCCGGTGTAGGCGTGATCTACAGCCCGCCTCGGACCTGACATTGGTGGACGTGCGATCACCGGCACTTCCCGAGCGTAGCGCGATCGTGAAGAGCCCGCCAATATCGTACGCGGTATCCGAGCGCCATGACCCGCTCGCCAACCTGCGTGCGAGCCAGGCGAAGAATCCTGGATTCCGTTACCGCCCTGCGACTGCGGAAGACGAGAAGGACCTCATTTGAGCGCCATGCGGAATACTGCCGCGACGGCTTTTGAATCGGACGCAATAGTCCGGCCGACTGTGCCAGCTCAACCCGAACCCCTGTTGACGATCAACGAGGTTGCCGCGTGGCTCGGCGTCAGCAAGGCATGGGTGTACGACCACTCGACACGAAAGAAGCCATACCTCCCTTGCGTCCGATTCGGAGAATTGACCAGATTCCGGCGCGGCGAAATCGAACGCTTTATTCAGGAGCACGTGAAAACAGATGGATCGGCTGGATGAGTCCGCGGTAAAATCGATCCTGTCGGCGGGGCGTCACATGGGTCGTGACCGATACCAGGAAGGCCGGCTTGTTCTGGTCGGCAAGCACATCAAGAAATGGCGTGGCCATTTCTACGTCTACCAGAAACAGGCCGACGGTTCTGAGGTTCGACGACACCGCAACATTCCTCTCGGCCTCAAATCGGAGACGGATAAAGGCGAGGCCAAAGCCAAGTTGCGCGAGATCATCGCACGCGAGACCAAAGATGTCGCGCCGGCACCTGTCAACGTCACACTTCGCTGGTTCTACGAAAACCGCTTCCTGCCACAGAAAGAGCAGCAATGGAAGGTCACGTCGCGGCCCAAGACGAAGCGCTTCATCGAGAACTACCTGCTCAAGCGATTCGGAGACACGCTCCTCGGCGAGCTGGACAAGTTCACGCTGCAGACGTATCTCAACGAGATGGCGCCGCGATACTCGAAGAGCGTTCTTTCCAAAATCCGCGTGTACTTCAATTCAATCCTCGATGAAGCGGTCGAATTGGAAATGCTCCCGAAGAATCCGGCTGGCAAGCTCGCGGTACCGAAGTCCGGAAAGCGCAGGGCAACCAAGCACCTCACGCCTGAAGAGATTCCCCAAATCCTCTTCCACCTGAGCGACCGCGACCGGCTCATTGTCCGCATGTTCCTTGTGCTCGGGCTGCGGCCCGGCGAGATGTTCGCGCTTCGGTGGAATGACAAGCAGGGAAACAGCCTCCGGATCGACAGCAGCATCACGGACGGCATGGAAGTCGAGACCAAAACCGAAGGCAGCGACTCCTTCGTCTGGATTCCTGCGTCGATTGACACCGAATTGGAATTCTGGCGAGGTGCCGCGACCAACGCAACGCCGGACACGTTCATCTTCCCGTCAAGCCGCGGCACCGCGATCAACACGAACAACTTTCTGTTCCGTGTTCTGAAGGAAGCCGGCCGCAATGCCGGAATCGAAGGCGTGACGCACCAGATGCTCCGCCGAACGTGCTCGACGTACATGGCGCAGATCACCAGCGTCAAGGACGTGCAGGCCCACCTGAGACACACGAACGCCAAGACCACGCTGGAGCACTACATCAAATCGGTGCCTGAGAGCGTCCGCGTCGCCGTCGAATCCTTGGATCAGTTGTTGAAGAAGAAGCCGAGCGGTTCAGAAAAGCCAGCTAATTGAACCTAATTGAACCCAACTCGACTACGGGACAGCGTGGAAGTGATTGATTAGATGGAGCCACCCGCCGGGGTTGAACCGGCGACCTGCTGATTACGAATCAGCCGCTCTACCAACTGAGCTAGGGTGGCCCGCCTCCGTAATTTTAGCATCGCCTTTTGGCCTTTCGCCTGAGTGAGTAGCCCGGCTGCGTTCTATCATTGAAAGTGTCGGACCTTCACGCGGCCCTCAAGCGCCATTGGGGCTACGATTCCTTCCGCCCCTTGCAGGAACGCATTATCCAGAGCCTCATGGCGGGCAGCGACGTGGCCGTTGTCATGCCTACGGGCGGCGGCAAGTCGCTCTGCTACCAATTGCCGGCGCTAGTGCTGGGAAAAACCGTGGTGGTGGTCTCACCCTTGATCGCACTGATGCAGGACCAGGTGGCACAGCTTCGAGACATGGGGATCCCGGCCGCGGTCCTGAATAGCACGCAGGCCTCCGACGAACAGCGGGCCGTAATGCGCGCCGCGGTCCAGGGGGCTTTCCGGCTGATCTACCTATCGCCTGAGCGCCTCGCGCGCGCGGACACGGTGAACTGGCTTCGCCAGGTTCCCTTGGTGTGCTTCGCCATTGATGAAGCGCACTGCATTTCCGAGTGGGGCCACGAATTCCGGCCCGAATACCGGCAGCTCAGCGCGCTCCGCCAGCATTTCCCGGATAAGCCCATCGCGGCTTTCACGGCGAGCGCAACCCAACGAGTCCGCCACGATATTTTGCAGCAACTGCAGCTTCGCGATCCGCACAAATACATCGCTAGTTTTCATCGCGCCAACCTGCGGTATATCGTGCGCGAATGCGATAGTCAAAGCCACCCACGGCTGCTTCTCGCGGCACTGCAGGCCTATGGGGGCGAAAGCGTCATCGTATACGCACCGACCATTGCTAGCGTGGAAGACACTGTGGATCGTCTGGCAACCAAGCACATCGCGGCCGTCCCGTACCACGGCCAAATGGATACCGCCACCAGGCGTCGCAATCAGGAACTGTGGATGAATGATGAGGTTCGCGTGCTGGTAGGGACCGTCGCCTTTGGCCTCGGAATCAACAAACCCGCCGTGCGCGCGGTGATACACACCTCTCTGCCGAAATCCGTCGAGCAGTATTATCAGGAGGCGGGCCGCGCCGGCCGCGATGGGCAGCTCGCTGATTGCGTGCTCCTGTGGCAACCGAAGGATGCTGGCCTGCTCGCGTTTTTCATCGAAAAGCTCGGCGATTTAGCCGAACGGGAGAGGGCTTGGCAGCGCTACCATACTATTCGCCGTTTTGCGGAGAGCGCCCGCTGCCGCCATCTGGAAATCTGTCTTCACTTCGGGCAGGTCCCCAAATGGCAGAGCTGCGGTATGTGCGATGTCTGCGGCAATCTTCCCCAATGGCTGGAGGCGCCCGCAACGGCCGCTGAACCCAAGACGAAGGAACGCGCCAAAGCTGTAGCGGCTGAGCGCGAGAGCGCCTCGAAACCTGCGCCAGCCGTCAACGCCAAGCCTCTGCCTGCTTCCGGCGAGCTGCTCGATTATTTCAAGCAATGGCGGACCCAAACCGCGCAGCGTGCCGCTGTTCCGGCCTTCGTCGTGCTTAGCGATGCGGCGCTCGAAGATCTCTGCCGCAAGCGCCCCACAAATCTGCGTGAGTTGCTCCGGGTTACCGGCATCGGAGAACGAAAGGCGGAATTATACGGAGCCGAGATCTTCGGCTGCTTTGAGGCCTTCGGCCGTGGTGAGCGGGCCGCCGCTCGCGAATCGCGCACAGTCTCACCCGCCGAGGAAACCATGCGTCTGCTCGCGGACGGCAAGAGCTTCGCTGAGATTGCGCAGATCCGGGGCCGCCAGCTTTCTACCGTGGTCAATATGGTGGCCGATTTGATTGAGAAGGGACGCCTCGAATATCGTACCAGGTGGGTCGGCGAAGAGAACCACCAGCGAATTGTTGAAGCGGTCGACAGGCTTGGCTCGCAATGGCTGAAACCGTTACGGGAAGCTCTACCACCGGAAATCAGCTATGAGCAGATCCGGCTGGTTGTAGCATACAAACGTATTGCACCACAGGAATAGCGAACGGGCGCCTCGCGCGGCACTCGTCCTGGTATGGTGTGAAGGGGGCTTGCTTATGAATCCTCAGGGCGGTTTGGCTTCGCTGTACGAGCATGATTTTTACGCATGGACGCAACGGGCGAGCGAACTGCTGCGCAGAGGCTGCTTCGCGGAAGCGGATATCGAGCATGTTGCGGAGGAAATCCAAGATATGGGGCTGGAACGCAAGCATGCTCTGAAGAGCCAGACACGGCGGCTGATTTTGCATTTGCTCAAGTGGCAATTTCAGCCGCAAAGCCGGAGCATGAGTTGGCTGGAAAGTATCGGAAATGCCCGAGATGAGGTCATCGATGTTTTGGAACAGAATCCCAGTCTGAAGCCGTTGACTCCTGGCTTGCCGGATGAGGTTTATGCTCGAGCGGTGAAGACGGCAGTGCGGGAGACGAGATTCAAGGGAGACCCCTTTCCGGAAACCTGTCCCTACACTTTCGAGCAGATCATGGATGACGATTTCCTGCCGGGAGATCCCCTGCCGGACCCGCGCGAGTAGCCTAATTGGCCGATCGTTCGCGCTCGCCTTGCCGCTGTTCGGCATCGTGCTCCGCAATGATTTTGCGCAGCATGGCTTCGAGTTCGGCCACGCGATGAGTGAGGTCTTCCAGGGCTTGGCCTTCGGGATCGGGCAGTTTGCCGTGTTCGAGGACTCCGTTTTCGTCGCGCAGGCGCACTACGCGCCCGGGCACGCCGACCACCGTGGAATTATCCGGGACGGGATGCACCACCACGGATCCGGCGCCGATGCGTACGTGGTTTCCAATGCGGATATTGCCTAAGACTTTGGCGCCGGTGCCCACCACCACGTGGTTGCCCAAGGTGGGATGGCGCTTGCCGGTTTCGTTGCCTGTACCGCCGAGCGTCACACCCTGGTACAACAGCACGTCGTCGCCGATTTCCGTGGTCTCTCCAATGACCACGCCCATGCCGTGATCAATGAAAAAGCGGCGGCCGATGGTAGCGCCGGGATGAATCTCGATTCCTGTGAAAAAGCGGCTGATCTGGGAAATGAGGCGCGGCGCCAGAGGCACGCCCCAGCGGTACAGTTCGTGAGCCAGGCGGTGCGCCAGGATGGCCTGAAAACCGGGATAGCAGAAGAAGATCTCGACGACGCTCTTGGCGGCCGGATCTTCCCGAAATATGGTTTCGAATTGTTCCCGGATGGCTCGAAACATGTGGTTCTGCCCGAGAAACGTTACAGGCTCGTTTTGTTAGATGCGCGCGCCCCGGTCAGTGGGCGGCAGCTTCTTCGGTGACTACTGGGGGTTTGGCGCCAGGCGGTATAGGCGCGAGCATGTCTTCTTTGCGCTTGATCAGGGTGGACGTATTATAGCTGGCTACTTCAAATCCGTGACCATGGGTGATGGCGTCGGTAGGACATGCTTCGACGCAATACCCGCAAAAGATACAGCGGTTGTAATCGATATTGTAAACTTTGGCGTAGCGTTCGCCGCCCGAGATGCGGACGGTATCCGTATTCTCCGCAGCCTCGATATAAATACAATCGGCGGGACAGGCGGCCGCGCACAAAAAGCAGGCGACACACTTTTCCAAGCCATTTTCATCGCGCTGCAGGACATGCGCGCCGCGGTAGCGCTCCTCGAATTTCGGCGGCTCCTCGGGATAGAACTCGGTCACCGTGGGAGACATCATCTCCTTCAAAGTGACGCCCATCCCCTTGACGATGGCAGACGCCGCACCCAAAACAGTAATGTTCTTATTGGCCATGCCGTTCGCTCTTTATTCTACCTTGACTCCGCACGGAAGCCTAATTCAGGGAACCTCAACCAGCTTTCGCTTCGGGGACCGGCTCCTCGGCGCGGAAGGGATTCACGCCAGCAAGTGCACCCAGCTCGGCGATCTCGCTTTTGCGCCATCCTTCCATCACGCGCGAAATCGAGCGATCGGTATCGATCAGAAACATGGTGGGCACAGAGGAGATGCCAAAGGCATTGCTAACCACGTAGCGGGATTGTGAGGAATCGAGCAGCGTGGGAAGGGTAATTCCGAAGCGCCGATTGAATTCGCGCGTGTCGCGGCTGCCGTTTTGCGAAACACCGTAAATCGCGAGCCTTCCGGAGGACTGGATGCGCTGGAGAATAGGCAGCGTCATCTGGCAGACAGGACAGGTTACTTTGAAGAACGCGAGCAAGGCAGGTCCGTCGGCCACAATCTCACCAAGCTCTCGCTCGCCGCCGTCGAGGAGTGGCAGGCGAAACGCGGATGCTCGGGCTCCTGCTTCCAGAAGTTTGCGCTGCTTCCCAAACATTTCTCTTCCCTACTGTTCCGGCTTCATGTGCTGCACGAAATTCAGGATATCGAACCGCTGAATTTTCCGGTCGGGGAAATAGCTATTAATGGCGTCCTGCTCATCGGTAAAGATTTCGAAAACAGTGGCCAGTTTGGTCATGACGAGAAGCTCGATATTGCGGCGGTTGAGATTTAGCAGCTTCATCGCGCCGCCGCGTTTGCGCAGGCTAGTGGAGCACATGACGAGGGCCCCGAGGCCTGTGCTATCGATATAGTCGACTTGAGCCAAGTTTAAGACCAGGTTTGGCGTGTCCTGATTGAGGCTTGAGATGTGTTCCCGCAAAGCGGTTGCCTCCTGTCCCACGGTGATGCGACCCTTCAGGTCGAATATGGCGATGCCTTCCCGCTCCCGCGCATTGATTTCGAGCGACATGATTGATTATTGTACGCTATGGATACTCACGGATAGTTGGAGATGGAGCTTTTAGCTATTAGATATCAGCCGCGCTGATCGCGGCTCCAAAAAACTGATGGCTGAAAGCTTGGCCGCCTTACTAGTAGACGCTGTCCAAAACCGCCTGGCAGACATACTCTTGCAGTTCCCACTTGGGCGCCAGGGTGAACGTCCGGGTGAACGTGTAGGGCTTGGTTAAGGCCTTCTGGTCTTCGATGGTGACATCGACATTCAAGTGACCCAGATCGGGCCGGCTGTAGCGTTCGGTCAGATGCATGGCTTCGCTGTGCGGCTTGCCGGTGGAATCGAGCCAGGTTTTGTCGTTAAAGCCTATGGTGTCGACCACGAGTGTGTCTCCATCCCACTTGCCAATCGACTGCCCAGTGTAGCTCTCGGGCTCGATATCCAGGTTGTGCTGCCGGCCATCCAGAAAGAACCGCCGGTAACTATGAGTGTTCGCTTGCCACAAAAGCAAGACTTCGTCCGGACGCTGGACAATCTTGTAGGGCTGCGGCGTAAGCCGAACCGCGCCATCCGGCAGGCAATAGCGCTCCGGATCATCCTTGCCTTTATTGGCTTTTCGCTCGTCATAGAGCTTCTGATAGGCGACTTGATATGAGGGGTCGCCCGGCAGGCGAGTGCTGGTGGGAACCCAGACACCCTCCAGATCCACCTTGCCGTTTTCGGTTCGCGGAGTGGCTCCGGAAGGAGGCGCCGGGGCCTTGCGAGCCGCAGGCGCGTCTACCCCCTGGGCTTTGCGTCTCGCGGCTTCGGAATCAAGCTTGTAAGCCGCATTCAGGTGACCGGGGTCCTGATTGTTCTCGTTGCACACGTATTCGGTCATTTCGAAACTGGGCTCGAGCGTGGTGGTGCGGTGGAACGTCCAAGGTTCGGTAAAAACGCCGGGGTCGTCAATCGTATCGTCCATTTCCATGTTGCCGTAATCGATGCGATGGAAGCGCTCGATCAAGTGCATGGCCTTGGTGTGCGGTGTGCCTGGGAAATCGAACCAGGATTTTTCAAAGAAGCTTACAGTATCCACCACCAGTGTGTCGCCTTCCCAATGCGCGCGCGAGTCTCCGTAAAACGTCGGCTTCAAATCTTTGGGATGCGTGCTGCCATCGACGAAGAATTGCCGGTACATGTGGGTGTTGCCTTCGAAGAGCATCACCACGAGCTTGGGTGTAGCAAAGAAAGCGGTGTGATACGGAGCAGCGCGCGGGGGACCACCGGGCAGACAGCGCGCTTCATAATCCTCAGCGCCATTTTTGGCCTTCCGTTCCTCAACTACTTTGGCCGCCCACGGCAGCATGTGGGGACCCGATTGGCCACTGCCGCCGAAGCCGTTCCAGATGCCGGTGAGATCGGGATGGCCATCCGAGAGGCGTGGCAGCGGTCCCCCCGGACCTTTACGCGCGCCGCGCCCGCGACCGCGGCCGGCCCGGCCGGCATCCACGGGCGAAGCGGGACCGGGATTCTGCGCCAGAGCGCTCGCTGCAGCGAAGGCTGCCAGCACAAAACACGCCGCCGTATACCTCATCACGATTCTCCTGTCTCGGACTACTGAGGATTATCAGCCGCCGAACCGGCAAACACGCGCCGGCCATCCGGTAACGTGACGCGCCGGGCGCTCGCTGTATTCGAACCGTCCTTCGCCGCTACGCCCTCGACAGTGACCTGGTCGCCTTCCTTGAGCGAATCTTTTCGCCAACCCTGCTTCAGCAGCACGGGTATGGCGCCCAACTCGAAGTTCCAGCTCGTCACTTTGCCATCCGCATCCTTTACGTCCACGTAGAAACGGGCATGAGGGTTCATCCACTCCATCTTGGTCACCACGCCCGTGATTTTTACGGGCTTGTTCGTATCGTATTCGGCGGCGAACGAGTGGTGCGCCAGCATGGGCACCGCACCCATCATCGCTGTAAGAACGGCCCCACAAATAACAGCACTTACTCTCATTTCCTTTCCTCCTTCGACGATGGCGAACGGCCACCGGCTGGAGAGGATGCTATCACGCGCCGCGGGCATACGTCAACCTAACACCAACAGTTCCAACGTGCTACTGGCTACTCGCGCAGCAGCAGCAGGCGCGCGGGATCAAGGATGGCTGTCCAAGGTTGGGGCGTCTGGGAAAGGTCCGCCCAGGCGGCGTGCGCGATTTCCGCTTCGAGGTGTGGGCCGTCGCCCGGCTGCGGCGGGGTATGGAGGTGCAGATACAAAGTTGTTTCGAAGGGAGATTCTACGTGGCGCACAAGCCAGCAGGGGAAGGCATTGGGCTCGGAGCTTTGGGGGGCGATGAGGACATGGTGTGCGCGGATTCCAACGAAGCTTGTGTCCCGCGCGACGTGGCCGGAAGCGCGCAGAGTGCAGTTCCAATCGGCCGCGCGAAGGGAATTATCCGCGACGCCGCTAACGGTGGAGAAGTTTTTGCAGCCGGTCAGGCGGGCGACGGCGACCGATTGCGGGCGGGCGAAGATTTCGCGTTTTGGCCCCGCAGCCGCTACCGTGCCGTCTGTGAGAACGACCAGGTCCTCGCAAAAACGGTAAGCTTCGTCGCGATCGTGAGTGACGAAGACGGTGACACCGTGGTAGTGGCTCAGGATCTCCTTAAGTTGCTCTTCGAGATGACGGCGGAGATGCGGGTCGAGGGCGGAGAAGGGTTCGTCCAGCAGGAGCGCTTCCGGTTCCATGACCAGGGCGCGCGCCAGGGCGACCCTTTGTTTCTGGCCGCCGGAAAGGGCTCCAGGATAGCGATCGAGCAATAATTCGATCTGCAAAGTGCGTGCCCATAGCCGAACGCGGTTGTGCCGCTCCTCGGCAGAGAGACGGTGGAGACCGAAGGCGATGTTGTCGCGTGCGGTAAGGTGCGGAAAAAGCGCGTAATCCTGGAAGACCAGGCCCACGCGGCGTTCGGCGGGAGAGAGGCAAACGCGGCTTTTGGAATCAAACAGTGTGCGGCTATTGAGAACCATGCGCCCGCTATCGGCGATTTCGAGTCCGGCGATAGAGCGCAGCGTGAGACTCTTGCCGGAGCCGGAAGCGCCCAGCAGTCCCAAAGCGCCACCGCTGGCAGTGAAGGCGACACGCAGATCGAAACCGGGGTAACGCTTTGTCAGATCGACATCCAACTCAGGAGGGTTGCCAGCGGGCGTGGCAGGGATGGGAAGGCTGGCTGACACGAGCGGCTCGGGCGCCAGGACAGCCAGGGCGGCGCTCGTGATGCGGCGCGTCCGGCCCCAATAGTTCATCAGGGCGATGGAGGCGAGCGAGATCCCCACGATGAGAATCACCCACGCCAGAGCGCGTTGCATATCGCCATCTTCGGCCGCAAAAAACACGGCGATGGGCATGGTTTGGGTACGCCCTGGAATGTTGCCCGCAAGCATGAGGGTTGCGCCAAACTCGCCGAGCGATCGGGCAAAGGCGAGAACCGTTCCGGCCAAGACGCCGGGCCACGCGAGCGGCAGGAGGATCCGCCGGAACACGCGCCATTCCCCGGCGCCGAGGGTGCGCGCCGCATCGAGCAGATTGGGATTGACTTGTTCGAAGGCGCCCAGCGTGGTGCGATACATCAGCGGAAAAGCGATCACCGTAGCGGTAATTACGGTTGCCGGCCACGAGAAGGCAATGGTGAGACCGATCTGCTCAAGGGCATGTCCGACGGAGCTCGCGCGTCCGAAGAGCAGCAACAGAAAAAATCCGACTACGGTGGGAGGCAGCACCAAGGGGAGCAGGAAGACGCCGTCAATGAGACCGTGCAGTTTTCCGTGATAGCGGCTCATGGCGCGCGCGGCGGCGAGGCCGAGAATGAAGGCGCAGGCGGTAGCCGCTGCCGAAGTCTTGAGCGAAATCCAGAGAGGTGCAAAGTCGGCGGGAATCACTGGACTACGGTGGTGAATCCCAGACGCGCGAAGACGGCACGCGCCTGCGAGCTTCCCAAAAACGCGACGAACGCTCTTGCTAGGGAGGAATTGCGGCTATTCTTGAGGACGGCGGCCGGATAGACCACCGGTTTGTGACTCGAATCGGGGGCGGTAGCCACCACGCGGACCTTCGGGGACAGGCGCGCATCGGTGGCGTAGACGATGCCGGCATCGGCATTGCCGGTTTCGACATAGGTAAGCACCTGGCGCACGTCCTTGGCGAGGACCAGTTTACCTTGAACCGCCTGCCAGAGATGCAAGGACAGGAGCACCTGGCGGCCATAGTTGCCCGCAGGCACGCTGCCAGGGTCTCCGAGGGCGATCAATTTCACGGTGCTACTAGTCAGGCCATCGAACGAGTTCAGGCTGGCGCCGCCCGGCGCGGCAATCAGCACTACCTGGTTGCGCAGAAGATCGATCCGCGTGTCGTTCTGTATGAGGCCTTTGGCGGCCAATTGGTCCATTTGCTGCGTCGCGGCCGAAAGGAACACGTCTACCGGTGCGCCGTGTTCGATCTGCTGCTCCAGTGTGCCGGAGCCGCCGAAGTTGAAGGTAACTTTTGCGGGAGCGTGCGAGCGTTCGAAAGCGGGGCCGAGTTCCTGCATGGCATCCTGCAAACTGGCGGCGACGGAGATGGTGAGGGTAGAGGTTTCGGGCCGGGAACAGCCCACCGTGATCGAGATGGCAATCAGGATAAGCTGCAGTACCGGCCCGTGCCGACGCATGGCATTGTTATTATTGCACGACATCGTCCTGTTTACGGTGTGATGCTGCCCAGCACTGCGGCGTGGCGCGCGCCGGTGGCGGAAGGCAGATTGGCGGGCCTTTTCCGCCAGGTTTCGTGGGCCAAAACGGCGAACGCGATGGCCTCTTTGGCATCGGGATCGATGCCGTAATCGGCGGAAGTGGCGATACACATTTGGGGCACGAACGCGGCCATTTGCGCCATGAGCTGGCGGTTGTGGACACCGCCGCCGGAAACGATGAGATCGCCCGTAATTCCGTCGAGAGCGCGGGCAATGGTGGCCGCGGTGAGCGCGGTGGCGGTAGCGATCAGGTTGGGGAATGAGTTTTCCGCACGCTTCATTTGTTCGACAAAAGGCGCGCCGTATTGCTCGCGGCCTGCGCTTTTGGGGGGCCGCTTGCGGTAATAGGGATCACGGAGCAGACTTTGCAACAACGCCCGGTTGATCCCGCCTGTGGCTGCGATGCGGCCATCGCGGTCGTAGTTCTCGCGGCCCTTGGTAAATTCGCGGACCAGGGCATCGATCACCATATTGCCGGGGCCGGTATCGAAAGCTTTCACATCCTCCGGCCGGGCGGCGGGAGGAATGACGGTGATATTGGCGATGCCGCCGATATTGAGTGCGACACGCGTGCGCGTAGGGCGCCGGAACAGCAGGTAATCCAGGTAGGGCACAAGCGGCGCGCCTTCGCCGCCGGCGGCAATGTCGCGCGCGCGAAAATTGGAAACTACCGGCACACCGGTGCGTTCGGCCACTATGGCCGGTTCGCCGATTTGCAGCGTGTGGGCGCCTCCTTCGTGAAAGATAGTCTGGCCGTGGCATCCGATGAGATCGACTGGCCCGAATCGCTTGATCGCATCGAGCACCACGCGCGCGTACAGGTCACCGAGCACAAAGTTGAGCTGCGAAATGCGCGCTGCGTCGAGATCACCCAGGAGCGCGATGCGTGTGGCTGCGGGATAGGGAGTGGAGCGAAAGCCGAGCGTGCGGACGCGGCGGCCGCGAATTTCGACGACTGCAACGTCGATGCCATCGAGCGAGGTGCCGCTCATGATGCCGGCGACTTTCATAGAAGCGTGGACTTCACCACAGAGACACAGAGACACGGAGGAAGGCAAGATTCAAAATCCAAACCTGAGGTCACAGCGGAGGCAGAGGACACAGAGATTGGGGGGCTCTGGATTTTCATTGATTATTGAGTTCTTTCTGGAGGTCTGCGAGGAGTTGCAGGGCTTCAATGGGGCGAAG
The DNA here is from genome assembly GCA_030041985.1 of Bryobacteraceae bacterium. GTDB lineage: Bacteria > Acidobacteriota > Terriglobia > Bryobacterales > Bryobacteraceae > PSRJ01. Next base: position 12,805 of record JASIAM010000207.1, read on the forward strand.
GTTATCTAAGTCCAGAGAGCGGAGGCGATCGGCGAGCTGGTAGCCGAGCGGTTCGAAGAGCTGGATTTGGACGGGCAGTTCGGGCACGTCAGAAGCTTGATCCACGAGGGCACGCTCGCTGCGCTCGTGGAGTTTTAGAACTTCACGCGCGCGCTCGATGACGCTTAGGGGAAGGCCCGCCAGACGCGCTACCTCGATGCCATAGCTGCGGTCGGCTTTGCCCGGTTCGACTTTATGCAGGAAAATTACCTGGTCGCCCGACTCTTTCACCGAGACCCGCAGATTGCGCACGCCTTCAAGCTGATCGGCAAGTTCGGTGAGTTCGTGGTAGTGAGTGGCGAACAGGGTTTTCGCGCGGGTGATGGAGTGGATCTGCTCGACCACGGCCCAGGCGAGCGCAAGGCCATCATAGGTGGCAGTGCCGCGTCCGATTTCATCGAGCACGATGAAGCTGCGCGGGCTGGCGGTATTGAGAATGACGGCGGTCTCGGTCATTTCCACCATGAAGGTGGAGCGGCCGCGGGAGAGATTGTCGGAAGCGCCGATGCGGGTAAAAATGCGGTCAATCAGCGGCAGGTGCGCGGATTCGGCGGGAACAAACGAACCCATTTGCGCCATGATGGCGATGAGCGCTGCCTGGCGGAGATAGGTGGATTTGCCGCCCATGTTGGGGCCGGTGATGATGGCGATGAGGCCGGCGCCGTGGTTGAGATAGAGGTCGTTGGGGATGAAGCGAGCAGCTTCCTGTTGGGCGAGCTGCTCGATCACCGGATGGCGGCCCGCCAGGATCCGCATTTCGCCGTCATCGGAAAACGTGGGCCGGGTATAGCGGTTTTCGGCCGCTACCTGGGCAAGCGCAGCGGTGACGTCCAGTTCGGCGACAGCGGCGGCGGTGGCGCGGACGCGCTGCGCCTGGGCGGCTACGGATTGGCGGAGCTGGGCGAACAGGTCCTTCTCGAGCGAGAGGATTTTCTCTTCAGCATCGAGTACTTTGCGTTCGTAGTCCTTTAATTCGGGGGTGGTGAAGCGCTCGGCGTTGGCGAGCGTCTGTTTGCGCTCGTAATCGGCGGGAACGAGGGGCAGATTGGGCCGCGTGATTTCGATGTAATAACCGAAGACGTTGTTGAAGCGGACTTTGAGCGACTGGATGCCGGTGCGTTGGCGTTCGCGGGCTTCGATCTGGGCGATGTATTGGCGGCCGTTGCGGCTCAGATCGCGCAGCTCGTCGAGATCGGGATGGAAGCCCTGGCGAATGGCGCCGCCATCGGCGATGGAAAGCGGCGGCTCATCGGCAATGGCTTCGAGAATGAGGCTGGTGACATCAGGAAGGGGGTCGAGATTGGCGGGCGAAAGCGCCGGCCCCACGTTGGAAAGGAGTTGCCGGAGCGCGGGGATTTTTTCGAGGGATTTACCGAGGGCGAGCATGTCGCGCGGCCCGGCGGTGCCCAAGGTCACGCGGGCCAAGAGTCTTTCCATATCCAGAATGCCGGCGAGCTGTTTGCGTACCTCGGCGCGCAGGATGGTTTGGGAGATCATTTCGCCTGTGGCTTGGAGGCGCCGTTCGATTTCGGCGCGGTCCATGGAGGGGCGCAGGAGGCGTTGGCGCAGCAGGCGGGCGCCCATCCCGGTTTGGGTTTGATCTATCACGGCGAGCAGCGTGGCGATGGGCTGGGGGCCGGACGCATCGGCGGCGAATAGCGGCTCGACCAGTTCCAGGTTGCGCACAGTGACGGAGTCGAGCACCATGAAATCGGATCGATCGTAGAAGGTGGGCCGGTCGAGGTGATCGAGCGCGCCGCGCTGGGTGTCGCGCAGGTAATGGAGGATGGCGCCGGATGCGCCGGCAGCAGCAAGGCGATTGGCCAATCCGCAGCCATCGAGGGAAAGCAATTGGAAGTGGTCGCGGAGGGTGCGATCGGCGTAATCGGGCGTGAAGATCCAATCCTCGAGTTCGGTGCGGACGTAGCGCGCGCCTGCGGGCTCGGTCCCTGGAAGAGGCAGGCCGGCGGGAAACAGCACTTCGCGCGCGCCCAGATTTTCGAGAGCGCCCGGAAGCTCCGCCGGATCGAGTTCGGTGACACGAAATTCGCCGGTGGAGATATCGACGTGGGCGAGGCCGGTGCGCGAACCGGCGCGTGCTACAGCAGCGAGGTAATTGTTTTCGCGCGGGCGGATGAGGGCCGCATCCATAACCGTGCCAGGTGTTACGACGCGGGTGATTTCCCGTTTGACCAGCTTTTTCGCGAAGCGGGGGTCCTCCATCTGGTCGCAGATGGCGACGCGATGGCCCTTCTGAATCAAACGGGCAATGTAGCCTTCAGCGGCGTGGTATGGCACGCCGCACATGGGGATGGCAGCGCCCTTTTCCTTGTTGCGGGAGGTGAGGGTGATTTCCAGTTCGCGCGCCGCAGTGACGGCGTCTTCGAAGAACAGCTCGTAGAAATCGCCCAGGCGAAACAGCAGCAGCATGCCGGGAACCTGCTGTTTGATGCTGTTGTACTGGCGCATCAAGGGCGTGGAAGCGTCAGACATAGGGGCCGGGGGCCAGCGGATTATGCATAGATGCCACGGAGTTTGATGGCGAAGGCAACACGATCGAGGGCCAGCATGTAGGCGGCGATGCGGTTGTTGACGTTATGAGTTTGCGCGTATTGCACTACGGCATCGAAGCTCTCGTGCATGATCTCTTCAAGGCGCTGGTTGACCAGTCGCTCGTTCCAGAAGAAGCCCTGGCGATCTTGCACCCACTCGAAGTAGGAAACAGTGACGCCGCCCGCATTGGCCAGGATATCGGGAATCACAAAAATGCGTTTTTCGGCGAGGATCTCATCCGCCAAAGGGGTGGTGGGACCGTTGGCGCCCTCGCACAGGATTTGGCAACGCAAACGGGCGGCGTTGGCGGAAGTGATGACATTTTCGGTGGCCGCGGGCAGTAGCACATCGCACTCCAGGAACATGGCCTCTTCGCGATCCATATCCTCGCCGCCGGAGAAACCGGCGATGGAGCCGGTTTCCTTGCGGTGGGCTGCGAGCGCCGGAATATCGATGCCGCGTGGGTTGTAAACTGCGCCATCAAATTCGATGACTCCGATGATGCGGAAGCCTTTGGCTGCCATGAGCCGCGCCGCCATGCCACCTACGTTGCCGTAGCCCTGAATGACCACACGGCAGGTTTCGGGGGTCAAATGGAAGCGGTCGAGCGCCTTCAAGGTGACCATCATGCAGCCGCGCCCGGTGGCTTCCAGGCGGCCACGCGAGCCGCCGAGCGAGAGAGGCTTGCCGGTGACGACGGCCGTGACGGTGTGGCGCGCGTGCATGGAATATGTATCCATGATCCACGCCATTACCTTCTCATTGGTATTGACGTCGGGAGCAGGGACATCGCGTTCCGGTCCGATGAAATCGATGATCTCGGCAGCATAGCGGCGGGTGAGTTTCTCCAGTTCGGCGTCGGAAAGCAGGTTGGGATCGCAAATCACGCCGCCTTTGCCGCCGCCAAAGGGAATATTGACGACAGCGCATTTCCAGGTCATCCAGGAGGCGAGGGCCCGCACTTCATCCAGGGTGACATCGGGGGCGAAACGGATGCCGCCTTTGGCTGGCCCGCGCGCGATGGAGTGTTGCACGCGGTAGCCGGTGAATACTTCGAGACGCCCGTCATCGAGCTGGACCGGAATGTTGACGGTTATTTCCCGGGCTGGTGAGCGCAGGACTTTGCGCAGGCCGTCATCGAGCCGGAGCCGCATGGCAGCTTCATCAAAGCGGGCTTCGGCGGCCAGCCAAGGATTCTTTTCGTTTTCGGTAGAGATGGGGGGGGGAGCAGTCAGCGTGGACAAGCGCGAAGGCCTCCGGAAATATTATGACAGGGGTGGTTGGGGGCACGCCGCAAAGTTTTAAACTTTTGGAGTGTTGCGGCGCTGCGGGTGGAGTAAAAGCAAGCTGTCAGCCATCAGCTTTCAGCAATCAGCTCTGCCGCTTTGGGCGATCAGGCACGCTCCACAAGCTGAAGGCTGAGCACTGATGCTCCAGTTCCAGGTGTGGCGAGTGGCCTCCGCCCCGGTCTTATAATGCCCCTTATGGCTAATAAACCTACTTACGATGATGCAAACCTGCTCTTACGCCTCTACGAACTGCGGCGTGAGGAGACCATGCGGAAGGCCCGCCAATGGTTTGCTTCCTTTTCCCCGGACAATCCGGAACATATGCAACAGGTGTCGACTCCCGGTAGCCAGGAGAACGCCTACCTTCGCATGGTGATGAGTTACTGGGATATGGCGGCTTCCTTTGTGACTTCGGGTGTACTGAACGAGGATTTGTTTTTGCAAAATAGCGGGGAACTGCTATTCGCGTGGGAAAAGGGCCGCCCCGTTATTGAGCGCATGCGGGACCGGATGAAAAATCCGCAAGCCATGAAAAACATGGAGACCATGGCGACGGCTCTAATCAAGCGGCTGCCTCCGGAAACGTACGAGGCTATGACGGCGCAATTCCGCAGCGCCGCAAAAGCTACCCAGGCTTAGCCGCACGGGGTGGGAGCGGAATCGGCACCTCTCAACTCCGCCAGCAGCGGGTTGAGGCCACTTTCGTACTTCCGCCAACGCTCGAGCGAGCTGCGAAATAAGGGACGGCGCACCTGCACGGAACTCGCGGTTTTCACTGGCCGCTCGGTCCGGTGGAATTCGATGCAGCGGCCGTCCCAGGCCAAGCCACAATAGCCGATCAGACGCCGGGCCTGACCTTCCAAATCGCCGATCACATCCTCGTAGGACACATCGAGCACAGCCCCGGGCGGCAGAACGGCCCGCCAGTGCGACATGATTTCCGTGTAGGCCCGGTAGTAGCGGCCGAGTTCTCCCAGGTCATAAGTGAACGTAAGGCCTGCCGCGAAAAGTTTCGAGTAGCAGGACACACACGTATCGATGGGGTGCCGCACGCAATGGATAATCTTTGCATTCGGTAGAATCAGCCGGATCAAACCGATGTAGAGAAAGTTCGTCAGTGACTTGTCCACGATCAGAACTCGGCCGGGTTCAAGCGCCGGCAAGCCAGCGAGATATGCCTGGCCGAGCTCATGCAACTCATGGCCATCCACAGTGGAGAGGCACTCCGGATAGGGCGCCGCAGGATCACCGGCGGTCCATGCTCCCGCCATCTTCTCGAGATGTCCCAATTCGCCCGCGGCCTGAATCTCCGGATGACTGGCCAGGATCTGCTCGATGAGAGTGGTTCCGGAGCGTGGCATCCCGAGCACGAAAACCGGAATGGGCGAGGGATCGCCCGTTTCGCCCAAGCGATGCAACAAGCCCCGTCCGAACACGCTCCGAATGCGCTCGAACAGCGCTAGGGCAGCACATTCGTCATAGTGAATCTGCTCGCGCTTCAAGCGATTGCCTTGCTCGAAGTGCCCAAACGCGCGAGTGTACTCTCCCGCGTCTTCGAGAGCTTTGGCCAAGGCGAAATGCACATACAAGGCGTCGCTAGCGGGAAGATTGCCGTCGAGCGAAAGACTCTCCAACGCCGCCAGTTCGCTATCGCCGGGGTGGAAAATTTTGATCTGCGCGCGGTGATAGTGGGCTACTGCGTAACCCGGCTGAATCGCGATCGCACGGCCGTAGTGCACCATCGCTTCGTCGAACCTGCCCAACACCGTCAGGACATTGCCCAGGTTGTTGTGCCCTTCAGCATAATCCGGCTGAATCGCCAAAGCCCGCTGGTAACACGCCGCGGCTTCTGCAAACCTCCCTTCACACTGGCGCGCGTTTCCCAGGTTCGAGAAGCCCTCCGCCAAATCCGGTTTGAGCGCGAGGGCGCGCTCGTGGCAGGCCGCGGCACCGGCAGCGTTGCCCTGCGCCAGCAGAATATTGCCCAGATTGGTTTGTGTCTCGACCAAACCGGGCTTGAGCGCCAGCGCCCTTCTGCAGCAGGCGGCGGCCGCGTCCAATTGGTTCTGCGCCCGCAGAACGATGGCCAGATTGGAATGATAGGCGGCCTGGTCCTCTTTGATGGCGATTGCCTGCCCGATCCATCGGGCGGCAGCCTCGTGATTCCCGCGCTGGAATTCGATCATGCCCAGTAAATGGAGGCTATCGGCATGGCGGCCATCGAGCGCCAGAATTTGCCGGTAAATCAACTCTGCCTCGCTCAGCCGCCCGGCCCGATGGTGGCCCAGCGCCTCAGCCAGAGCGTGCGCCGTCAGAAACTTAGACATTTGCTTTCATCTGTAGGCCCGTATTTATGGTGCTTCTGGAATCAGCATCCTTTCCGGGTTTTTCCTTTGTTCAGCTCTGATCGAGATGCGTGGACCTATAGTTTGACGAAGTTTTTGATATTTCAGTGGGGAATCCTCCGAAAGATAACAGCCCTCTCCGGCGGCGTGCGCCGCACATCGAAATGGCCGTGATTTAAAAGTATGCCGCCGCTAGTTCTTTAGATCGGATTTTCGCCGAACACTTATTGATTTGAAATGTGCTTTTTGAGCGTAGCGCTGTACATCGAGACCTGCGAGCGGCGGGCCGTCATGATTGTGTGCGGCTGCGCGAAGTTGATGTGCTCACTGCAAAGGATGGCTTCGGGGAATTAAAGGGCGGACGGCTTGTGGAGCTTGCTGGGCGCGGAACGACCTGTAAACTCTACGCGGCTGGAAATCTTACTGCTACACCTGTTCCGGGGCCCGATTCCTGCTCTACCGTACCGCCGAGCTGTCTGGCAAGGACCTGGACGATTTCTAAACCCGAGGCCTCGGTTGGCGCCGTACGGTCCGTGCCGCAACCTACGCCGTTATCCCGGACCGTGAGATCGAGATGTGCGGGTTTGGTCTCTCGAAAGCCAACATGCACGTTCCCGCTCCGCTCTCCGGGGAAGGCATGTTTAAAGGTATTGGTCAGTAACTCGTTGAGGATGAGGGCGCAAGGGATCGCCCGCGAAACGTTTAAGCGGATCGGGCTGGCGTCGATGGCGACGGAGATCTTTCCGCGTCCGTTGTCGTATGCCGTGGAGACTTCGTGCACCAGGTCCTTAACGCAATCGCCAAAATCGATCTGATCGAAGTTATTGCTGGCATACAGATGTTCCTGCACGAGGGCCATGGCGCGCACGCGGGATAGAGTATCCTCAAGGGCAAGCTTAGCCTCTGGGGCGGAGGCAGTATTGGCCTTCATATTCAGCAAGCTGCTAATCACGGCAAGATTGTTCTTAACCCTATGATGAATCTCGCTGACCAAAACGCCCCGTTCCTCAGCCTGCATCCCCGGATTTAACAAGCAGATCTCCTCCAAAACATCGCAGTGCGCCAGCCCCCGCCAAATTTTCACGCTCCAAATGATTTTGAGACATTTTAATCTGTTTTCGGGTAGTACCCGGGCCGGAGTCCCATCCCCGCAGCCGCGCGTGTGGTACCCGCATTAGCTCTTGCAGCGGCAAGACATCGGGTGACACGGCACCCACAAAAAACCACAGGGAGAGTCGCTCGGAGCCGGGCGAAACCCACCTACGCAAAAGTACTGCTTGGTTGTAGGCGCTACTTGCTGAATTGCTCAATTCCAACGGCGGCCTCGCCAGCTTGCTTGCTGCGCAACCCGAAAGGACTAAAGGACATTAATCAATGATCGGCCTCAGCTTACTACTCTCTCTCTTCCATTTCACCGCAAGAAGTTCATCCGAAGCCGAACCCGTTATTATCATTTTTGAATAATCGCGCCGCCTGTCACCGTGTTGTGGACGGCATCCTGCAGTCGTGCTTTAGCCCTGGTCTTCAGTAAATCGAACTGACGTTTCGATAACCCCATTTCCCGTTGAATCCGCTCGGGGGATTGCTCCTCCAGATAGAAACGTATGAGGATTTCTCTATCTTTCTGGCGCATTTCCCCGAGCACTTGCCTCATGATCTCGATCTTCTGCCGGGAAGCCATTGTATCTTCGGGCGTTGGCTCCATTGCCGGCAGGAAATGGAGGCTTGCAACGTCAGCCGAAGTTTCGCGTTTTCGAATGATCAGGGAGATTTCCAGATTTAACTGCCTGTAGAGGATCGTCCGCACAAAACCCATCAGGCGGTTCGGCTCCCGCAATTCTCCGCTGCGGATGGCTTCAACAATGATTAAGAATAAATCATGGAGTTTATCTTCGACGTCGGCGGCGTTGTTGAGGCGGCGCCTGAGAAAGAACCGTGCTCCGCTTTCCAGATCTTTGTACAGGATTGCGGCGGCATCCTGATCGCCGGCTTTGATTCGATCTACTATCTCCGCCCATTCCGTCGGACTCCTATTTTCCACGGAAAATTGCTTCCTTTCTCACTCCAGCCGCTGGAAGCAGTTATGATTCGGTGTTTGGGATGCTAGTGCCACTGTACCACTGCGTGGTGGAAAGGCAGGCTTAATTTCTGCCCGTACAAAAGTATGTGGCCCAATAGAAGGGTTTGGATCGCCAGTCCCCGGCAGAGAGGGCGGCAAGTTGTGCAGCGCGCAGCGCCTCTGCAACCGATCGCATGCGAATGGAATCTCCGGGATTCGATAAGTGGTTATAGAAAGTTTCGATAAATGCCCCGCTGTCGGCATCGGTAATCTCCCAGTGCGTAGCCACCACCGTATGTGCGCCTGCGGCTAGCCATGCCCGTGCCATACCCATAACGCCAGCGCCCGGACGAATCGGACCATAGCCGGAGCCGCAGGCATCCAAAATTACCAGATCAGTGGCAGCGGGGGTAGCCGCAATATCGGTGGTACTCAGAATCTCCAGAGGGCCTTCCGGCTGGATTGACAATGCGATGGCGCTGAAGGCAAAGCTCTCGGGGGCAACCAGGTGGGCAGCGATATGCACCACCGCGGCACCGGCAGGGAGAGAGGCCATCACGTTTTGTCTGGTGGCATCGCGGCCTTCGAGAATACTCGTTTGATACCCGCGGGCCCGCCAAATTGCAGCCGATTTCTCGATTTCCCGTCCGCTGCCCCCCAGCCTTGCCAGTTCGAGGCCACTGGCCTGAGCGGTGTGGAAAATACGCGTCAACCCCGCTCCCGGGCCCGCCTGTGCCTGAAGCCGTGGGTCAGCGCGATTATAGATAGGATCGCCAACTCCCACGAAGCGGCGGTTCGTAACTGCTGGCTTAGAGTACAGCAACGCCGAATTGTTAGGGACAAATTCGATACTGTGTTCCTCCACCAGGTAATGTGGAGGTCCCGGCACTCCGGGCGGACTGGTTACCAGGGCCGCAAAAGGCACTCGGGAGAGTTGCCCCTCGGTGCAGAGAATCCAGTGAGGCGTTGCCAGTGTTTTGGCGTCGACCACCCCGAATAACATCGAGTAGAGCTGCTGGCCTACAGCGGCGGCGTCCGGTTTGTCCCCCTTAATGGAAAGCTCAAACCTGTTGATGATGTCTTCCAGTCGCGAACGGTAGGGAAGTTTGTAGAGTTGGAACTGACGGGAGGTCAGAACCCACAGGGCAGATGCGGAATCCCCGACATGAAAATACAGATAAAGATCTTCGGGACCCAGGAGTTTCTGGACATCGTTGGAAGGCTGTTTCCCGGCCGGCGCCGCTGGTGCCAATGTCCGATTAAGAGCCGCTTCCGAATCGAGTTCGGCCAACCGGACCAGCGTTTGCTGACGGGAGGTGTTGTCGGCCGCTGCGGGGTTGTCCAGAAGGTCTGCTTCCAGATGCGATAACTCCGACAACTTCGCGCGGTATTCTTCAGGGACACTCTTGGAGGAGTCGGATTCCGTCCACAACACTTTCAGGCTGACGCGGCGATTTTCGTCGGCGGCTTGAAATCCCGCTTCCGCGAAGCGCATCTGACCGGTCTGCCAATAGAGTTGATTCGCCACGTCAACGAATTCCGAATACACTTCGTCGATTTTGCTTTCACTACTGACGCGAAAAATATCCGCGGGCACGATTTCGGCGCGCCATGTTCGCAGTAACTGTAAGCTGATTTCCAAATCGTGGAACGCCTTATACGGTTCGCGCTGTTTTTCGATTTTGCCGCGTTGATAATAGGCGTTCCAAAGTGCCGCCGGCCCCAGAGGGCGGCCTGCTTGGATGGCTTGATCGAGTAATCCGATAGCGGAGGCAGTATCGCCGCGTGAAACTTTTAATTTTGCGAGAGAAATGTAAATGTCATAGAGATGAGGGTCATTTATCGATTTCCCGATGGACAAGGCTTGTGAGAGGGCCTGCTCCGCGGGCCCCGCTGCCGGGTGCTCCCGTTGGAGATCTCCTAGTTCATTCCAGGCTTCTGCTTCCGCTTGTTTATTTTGGTTTCCTTTCGAGATCTGGATTGCCTGCTGCATCAAGCGGGTTGCCTGTTGCCAATCGCCCTTCGATGAATCCGCATGGGCCATTTCGATTAGGAACATCGGCTTATAAACCGCCCCGGCCTTGCTGGAGTTGGCTAATCCCTGCTGTGCGGCTTGAACGGCCGCATCCGATTCGCCCATTTCGTTGTAAAGCGAAGAAAGATTGATGAGGATTACGGACAGGGCTTCTCTATCTCTCGTTTTTGTTGCCAGGTCTCTCGCTTTGAGGTAGGCGCGAATGGCAGAGCGGTAGCGATAGAGCTGATATTCTGCACTGCCACGATTACTGAGGAACCGTAGAGCGTGGCTTAAATCCCGCCGCTGGGTTGCTTCCGCATATCCCTTTTGGTAGATAGGGATGGCGTACGCGTATTCTCCAGCCTGAAACAGGCTCTTTCCTTGCTGGAGTAGCCGTTGCAAGACGGATGGTTCCTGCCTGGCGAACACAAGAAAGCATAGTGCAAGGACCAAAAGCCGATTGAATACAGAACAAGCGCGGCCTCGGCACCAACCTGTTATCACTTTAGAGCTGTGGCAAAACGCAACATTTTGTCTCTAAATTAATGATTGCTTTTTGCATTAACCCATTGATATCAGTCAATTACCTGGTTTTTCAAGTACCGGTTGGTACCGTAGCCGGGCACCCCGGTTTCGCGAGTGAAACAGTTTGAACTGACAAATTAAAAGCGAAAATACAGGGGACCCGTGAAAATCTCTTCCCGCTCCATGCACTGCAGCTTCAGAGGAGTTCGCAGAATGTTTGGGAAGCTATCAGCGATTATCCGAAATTTCCGGGGATTACGAGCGCCTTCCAGCGCTCAGGTAAGTGCCCCGGGCTTGCATCCGGGTGATGATCTCCTGGAAGCGTATGTAATGGGGACATTGCAGGGGGACTCTACTCCGGAACTGGAGGAGCACCTGTTGAGCTGCCATTCGTGCCGCATACGAATGGAGAATGTGGAAAGCTTTGTGCGTATCTTTCGCGAAGCTGCCGGCACAATGGAAATGCGTCCGGTTCGGGCGGCCAATCAGCCCTGGAATTATCGTTCCCTGGCTTGGGGCCTTGCTATGTCGGCCGCGGTCATGATTGCTCTGGTTGCCACGCGGCACTCGGGTGTATCTCCCGCGCCTCCTCCAGCCGTGGTTCTTCATCCATTCCGAGGCCCGCAGACACCCATGCATATCCAGTCGGGCATCAATTTTGTGTTGGTTCTCGACGCGCCGCTGGCATCTTCGGCGCATTCCTATCAAGTGCAGTTCGTAGACGGAGGCGGTCACCCGATTCGCACAGCCAAAGTCGAGGCCCACGACGACCGATTGATGCTGGCCAGCGACAGGCTTGCGCATGGCCTCTATTGGGTTCGCGTATACGGATCCTCCATGGATGCCGTTCCGTTAATGGAATACCGGCTCCAGGTAGAGTGAATACCCCAAATTTTTTTAAGCAAGGGCAATATTTGTGAGTACTAACGGTCAAGAAAAGGTGCGCGCGCTTATGGCCGCCGGAAGAATATTCTGCATTACCTGCCTCGGTGAAGGCTGCACGGCCAAGTGCAAATTTGTGCGGCCGGGCTGTGGCGGCCGGTGCGGCGCGATCGAGACCCGGAGTCAGCCGCGGCAGAAACGACTGGTGGTCATTAATGAGCGGCGCGCCGTGTCAAAGTCCACCGCAAGCCGAGGTTTATAACCGTTGGACTGCAGCCGCAGATAGCGTTCGCTAAGATTGGGAGAGTGAATCCCGAACAAGCGGCAGCAGAGGCGAAGCCAGCGGAGCAGGCTACGGAGCCCGTCGAGCCGCATCCGGCCTGGCACCGCGTACAACTCGCCCGGCACCCCAAACGTCCCCACGCCCTAGACTACATCCAGCGCCTGTTCCCCGATTTCCAGGAAATCCACGGGGATCGCGCATTTGGGGATGATGCGGCCATCGTAGCCGGCCTCGGAGAGTTTGAAAATCGGCCGGTAGCCGTGATAGCGGAACAAAAGGGCCGCGATACCAAACAAAAACTGTACCGGAATTTCGGCATGCCGAAGCCGGAAGGATACCGCAAGGCGCTTCGCGTAATGCAATTGGCGGCGAAATTCCGGCGGCCGGTGATCACCCTGCTGGATACGCCGGGCGCCTATCCCGGTATCGATGCCGAAGAGCGCGGGCAGGCCGAAGCGATAGCACGCAACCTCCGGGAGATGGCCCGATTGCCGGCCGCGGTGATCGCCGTCTGTATTGGGGAAGGCGGCAGCGGTGGCGCGCTCGCTTTAGGCGTGGGCAACGTTGTTCTAATGCTCGAAAACGCCGTCTACAGTGTCATTTCTCCGGAAAGCTGCGCTGCCATTATCTATCGGGACTCCGGCAAGGCAGAACTGGCCGCCGCCGCCCTTCGTCTGACGGCTGAAGATCTCCACGGCTTCGGGTTGATCGACGGCATCGTCGCGGAGCCTCCTGGTGGCGCCCAGGAAAATCCCGATGCCGCTGCCGCACTGCTACGCGAATCGCTGCGCCGCCATCTGGACAAGCTGGCCTCTTTGCCTGCAGAACAGCTTGTGGAACAACGATATACCAAGTTCCGCAACATGGGGAATTTCTTCGCATGAAAACCACAACTCTATTGGGGATCGGCTTTGTCGTGGCAGTTCTGGCGGTTATCGTTTTGTCCACCTTCCGCCAGCAGCGTGTGAGCTGCCGGGTTTGCGTAACCTTCAATGGCCGCCGCGACTGCCGGACCGCTTCGGCCACCAGCCGCCAGGAAGCGCAGAGGACCGCGGTCAGCAATGCCTGCGGGCTGCTCGCCAGCGGCGTAACGGAATCTATACAGTGTGAGAACACCAAGCCCGATTCCGTTGAGTGGATCGCTCCGGGATCCGGGAATTGATCATTACCCCGCTAATATTCGGGCTATTCGGCCGTCTAAAGGTGCAGGCGTGCTCTGTCAACTGCCATCTCCGGCGAAGCCAATATCGGGTTGTGAGATATTAAGTAAGAGAGATTGAACTCCCGCAAAGGTGAAGTCGTCTAATGCTTTGACAGCTTTCGCCGGGGGTAATTCGCGCTGTGAAGACAAAAACGAAGATTGCGATTCTGCTAGTAGCGCTGGTACTTGCCGGAGTGGGCATTTATGCCAGCACGGTATACGCGAGGCGCGGCGTGGTCACCGTCCAGACGGCTCGCGTGGTGCGCCAGGATCTGGTCAGCCAGGTAACCGCATCCGGCGAAATCAAACCCAAGGAGTATATCAACATCGGCGCTAGCGCCGTGGGCCAGATTGCCGAAGTGCTGGTAAAGGAGGGAGAACGCGTCCACAAAGGGCAATTACTGGCGCGCATTGAAGATATCCAGCCCGCGGCGGACGTGCAAGCGCAGAAGGCGACCATCAGCGCCGCTCAAGCCGATTCCTCCGCCGCGGAAGCAGCTCTCCAGGCAGCCGACGAAAACATTCGGACCGCGCAGGCGGATGTCGACAAGAACAAAGCGGACTTGGCGCGCATGAAATCCGATTTGGACCGCGCCACATCCTTATATAAAGATCAGCTCATGGCCGCGCAGGATTACGAATTGAAGAAGGCCGACTATGATGCCCAGCTTGCGATGGTGCGTCAATCAGAGGCCAAGGTGGTCCAGGCCAAGGCCCAGCGCGAGGAGAATGCCGCCCAACTTGCTTCGGCTCAGCGGCACGTGACGCAGGCGCAGGCGAACCTCACCCGCTTTTCGGACGTGCTGGAGAAATACAATGCCTTCGCACCGCGGGATGGCGTAATTACAGACCTGCCGGTGCGTGTCGGCGAAACCGTGGTCCCCGGTATCCAGAATTCTTCCGGCAGCACCATCATGACCTTGGCCGATACGTCGCTCATCACCGCGGAGCTTCGCGTTGATGAAGCCGACATCGTGAACGTGAAGCTCAACCAACTGGCCGACATCACCATTGACGCGATTCCCAATCGCACCTTCCACGGCCATGTCACGGAAATCGGCAATATGGCACTGGTGCGCTCCACTGGCCAGGTGGCTTCGCAAAGCGCCGTCTCCAGCCAGGAGGCCAAGGATTTTAAAGTGGTGATTGTCATCGACAACCCGCCGGAAGAGGCACGGCCGGGGCTCTCTTGCACTGCCAAGATCACTACGGCGACCCACCAGAACGTGCTGACCATACCAATCCAAGCTTTAACCGTCCGGCAGCGTGGCGATCTTGAGGTCAAACCGGAAAGAGGCGCCGCACAAGCCGCTGCGGCGATTGATCCGGTAGCCGAAAAGCAGCGCAAAGAAGAGATCCAGGGAGTCTTCGTGGTCAGCAACGGAAAGGCCGAGTTTCACCAAGTCGATACCGGTATTACTGGTACCACCGATATCGAGGTGCTCAGCGGGTTGAAGCAGAATGACCAGATCATCACCGGCACCTACCAGGTGATTCGCACGCTCCGCAATCTGGCCGGGGTGCAAGTCGACAACCGCACCCTACAGCCGAGCAGCTAGGAAGTGACTGGTACACGCCCGGAAATTCCGCACAAGACAGCAGACAAAACGGGAGAGCGAATGGAGGCGATTGCAGAGAGCGAGCTGATTCAACGCGGTGAGGATCTGAAGCGGGACGGGATCGTTATTCGCACGTTCAATCTTTGGAAAAGCTATGTGATGGGCGACCAGCAGATCCACGCTGTCTCGGGAGTAGATATCGAGATCAAGCGGGGCGAGTATGTCGCCATCATGGGGCCATCGGGGTCCGGGAAGTCGACCCTGATGAATTTAATCGGGTGTCTGGACACGCCCAGCAGCGGCCAGTATTACATCAACGGAAACCTGGTGAGCGAGATGACCGACGACGAACTGGCGCGCATCCGCAACAAGGAAGTGGGGTTCGTATTCCAGACTTTCAACCTGTTGCCGCGGGCCACGGCGCTGCACAACGTGGAGTTGCCTCTCATCTATGCCGGGCTTTCCTCAGACAAGCGCATCGAGAAGGCCAAAGAGGCCCTGCGTGCAGTAGACCTCGAGAAGCGCGTACATCATAAGCCGAACGAACTTTCCGGCGGACAGCGGCAGCGTGTGGCCATCGCCCGCGCCCTGGTGAACCATCCTTCGATTCTGCTGGCCGATGAACCTACCGGCTCTCTCGACACGGCCACCGGCAACGAAATCATGGCGCTGTTCGAGAAACTCTACGAACAGGGGAACACGATTGTGCTGGTGACCCACGAGCACGATATCGCATTGCACGCCCATCGCATCATTCACATCCGCGACGGTAAGGTGGAGCGGGACGAGATAGTGGGCCCGTAGGGCCGGACTGCATGGAAGTTCATTTCACACCGGATAAGGAAGCGCGTCTACAGCAAGTCGCGTCGCAACTCGGCAAAGATCCCGAGCAGGTCGTTGAAGAGGCCGTTGACCGCCTGCTCGCATATGAGGAGGGCTTTCTTGCGGCGGTCGAAGAGGGACGTGCATCCGCGCGCCGCGGCGACTTACTGGAACACGATGAGGTGGTCGAGCGCATCGAGCAGATTTTGCGCTCGTGATGAAAGTCCGCTGGACGACCAATGCGGCGAATGACCTTGCCCGAATCGTTGCGCGGATTAAAGAAGATAACCCTGCCGCAGCGCAACGAATAGCCAGAATCATTTACGGCGCGGTTGCAGGCTTGCGCCAGTTCCCAAATGCCGGCCGCAAAGGCTTGGCTCAGAATACACGCGAGCTGGTATTCCCGCCTTGGCCCTATATCGCCGTGTACGAAATCATCGAAGAGTGTGTCCATGTGCTTCGCATACGGCACTCTTCCCAGAATTGGCCCTAGCGGCGCCTTAGCCCACCTTACTCTTCCCGCAGAATCTCCAGCGGTTTGCGGCCAAGGACGGGGAAGCAGGCCGCCCATCCCGCGGCGGCCGCCAAAGCAGCGGCCACAATGATGGCCACGCCGCTCGACACGGGATCGAAGCGGAATTCAATCTGCATCAGGAACTTCAGAATCATTGCCGCGAATCCGCTGGCCAGCAGGCTGCCCATCACCCCGGCTACTGCGCCCAGCACCAGGAATTCCACCGAGAAAATGCCGGCGATGCGCCGCCGCGTAGCGCCCAGCGTTTTCAGGATCACCACTTCCCGTATGCGGCGGAAGCGCGTGCCGGCTATGCTCGAAGCCAGCATCACAGCGCCCGCCAATATCGTAAACGCGGAAATAAAACGGACCACCAGCGCGATGCGGTCCACCACCTCTTCCACCGTCTGCATCACATCCGCCATGTTAACCACGGTGACTGTAGGAAAGCGTTCGTATAGCACGCGCTGGAGCGAAGCCACGGCGGCCGGGCTGACACGGACAGTGCCGTAATAAATCGCCGGGAACCCATCGAGCGGGCCCGGATTGAAAAGAAACTCAAAACGTCCGGACATCCGCAAGGACTCGGCGCGTTCCACGCATGCCACGCGCGTGCGCAGGTTACGATTCCAGATATTCCAATCCACCAGCGAACCCGCTTTTAAATTCAGGATGTGAGCCGTTTCCTCGTTTACGCAAACGAGAGCCGCGCGTTCGCCGGGTTTCCACCAGGCCCCGCCGAGTATTTCCATTTCGGGAGGCTTCTCGTTCAAGGTCGTAACGGAACGGGTGCGCAGAAAGCGGCGGCCCCACTCGCGCAGTGGCAGCCGCCCGATCGGAACGCCATTGACCGCAGTGATGCGTGCCGCCACTGCGCCGGTAATCTCCGGCGAACTCGCTACCCCCTCGTGTTTCCCAATCAAATCGGTGATTGCCTCGCGGTCAGCCGCGGGCACG
This sequence comes from Bryobacteraceae bacterium, assembly GCA_030041985.1. GTDB lineage: Bacteria > Acidobacteriota > Terriglobia > Bryobacterales > Bryobacteraceae > PSRJ01. The sequence continues at coordinate 29,850 of JASIAM010000207.1, forward strand.
TCGAGCAGAAACACGTTGGGGGCGCCTGGCGGTGCGCTGGCGCGCATCTGCTTGAGCAGCGCGCTCTCCACCAGAAACACGGTCAACGTAAACATAACGCCGATGCCGAGCGCCACCACTGCCGCCGGAGCCTGGTTCCCCGGCCGGTACAAGTTGGCAATTCCATGACGAAAAGCGCCGGGCAACCTGTGGCCCGCGTAGCGCGAAATGAGACGAACCGCGCGCAATAACATCCAGGCGCACGCGGCCAAGGCAGCCACCCCTCCAGCCAATCCCAAGGTAAAGTAGAAACCGGTGCGGAGGGCCTGCCGGATGCCGCCATCGGTCAGTGTGGCGGCAATGATTCCCGTTCCCACGAGAATGGCGCACCCTGCCAGAAGAGCGGGACGGGCCTCGGGCGAAAGCCAGCCCCGGCGGCGCCCGGCAGCTTCTACCTCCATATCGCGCCGCAGAATTTGCGCCGGCCGGATGGAGCGGATGCCCAATAGCGGCGGCACGGTGAAGAGCAACGTCACCAGGCAAGCGATGGCCACGCCCTGGGCTGCAGGCCACAGCGCGATGCCGCTCGCTACGGGCAGCGGCAGGTAGCGGGCGAGCAAAGACGGAAATACCGAAGAAATCGCGGTGCCGAGCACAACTCCGAGAAGGCCGCCGCCCAGACCGAGCAGCAGCGTTTGCGCCACGTAAATGCGGATGACCTGCCCCGACCGCGCGCCCACGCACTTCATTACCGCGATCGAATCCATTCGCTGCTGCAGGTGCCCGTGCATCGCACTGGCCACGCCCATCGCCCCGATCACCAGGGCGATCAAACCGATCAGGCTGAGAAAGGTGGTGGAGCGGTCCAGGCCGCGCGTAATGATAGGGTGAGTCTCGGTGTAGTCAGCGAGTGTAGCCTCCGGGAAAGTTTTTTTCAGGATGGCGCGCACTTCGGCGACACCCGGCGAACCCGAGGCGGGAAGTTTGAACAGAAACCTCTCCGAAGCGCGGCTACCTAAAGTGATGAGGCCGGTGCGGTCGAGGCCCTCACGGGTCATGAGCACCCGCGGACCAACGTTCAGCGTGCCAGTCATCCGGTCCGGTTCGGAAGTGACTACCGCGGCGATGCGAAATTCCTGGCCGCCAATGCGAAGGCTCTCCCCAACCTTCGCATTCAACCGCAGCAGCAGATCGCTCGAGACCGCCACCGTTTGCGCAGTAAGGGCCTCTCGCAGAGGGTAAGCCGGATCGAGGCGCACCTCGCCATAAAAAGGGTATGCCAGCGGGTCAACGGCCTTGATGGAGATGAGCACCGGATCGGCGGCCGATTGCGACGCCGCCATCGTGAGAGTCTCGGTGATCCGGGTGCGCGCCACGCCGCGTCCCGTAAGGCGATCGAGAACAGATTGCTGCTCCGGCGCGGGCAGTCCGAAGATACGCGCGGAAAGATCGCCGGCCATCAAGGTGCGCGCTTGGCGCAACAACATGTGCCGAAATGACGAGCTGAAGCCGCGCACACCTGTGAGCGCCGCGGTGCCGACAGCCACCGCCAAAACTACGAAAAGAAATTTCGTTCGCGACGCGCGCAGCTCCCGCCCGCCAATGCGGAACGCAGTCCGCCAGGGAAGGGATGGCGGGTTTGGCGGCAGCGCCGCGCTGGTGGGTTCACTCGGCACGGCTCACCGCCAGTTCATCCTCGAGCACCAGACCATCGCGGAGGAGGATGCGCCGGTCGGCTGAACGAGCGATCGTCTCCTCATGAGTGACCAGCACCATCGTAGCCCCCTGCTCGCGGTTCATGCCGAGCATCAGGTCAAGCACCACGCGGCCCGTAGCCGTGTCCAGGTTTCCGGTCGGCTCATCGGCCAATAGAATCGGGGGCCGCAGCGCAAAGGCGCGGGCCAGAGCTATCCTCTGCTGTTCGCCGCCGGAAAGTTGCACGGGATAGTGGTCGCGCCGGGCGCCCAGGCCTACACGTTCCAGCAATTCGCGCGCGCGATTATGCCCTTCCGCCCCGTTGCCTGCCAGTTCCATGGGCAGCAGCACATTCTCTTCCGCCGTGAGCGTCGGAATCAAATGGTAGGACTGAAAAACGAACCCGATTTTTCGCCCCCGCAACAGCGCCATCTCGTCCTCACGAAGAGCCGTAATGTCTTCGCCATCCAGCAGGATCTGGCCGCTGGTGGGCGAATCGAGGCCTGCAAGCAGCCCGAGCAGCGTGCTTTTGCCACTGCCGGAAGGTCCCATGATGGCTACGAATTGGCCGCGCGGAATCTCGATGTTGATACCCTTCAATATGTCCACACGGTGCGTGCCCGTGGCAATGGACTTGGTCAACTCGCGAACGCGAATCAAATTTCATTATGGCAGGCGCGTTTTGCCACGTGGCTTATGATGGCAGTCAGATGAACAAGAGCAGCTTGTGGCTTCTGGTGGCCCTATTGGCAACCTCCGCGGGCATTTGCGCGCAAGCCCCCGCGGGCGCTCGGCCGAATGTTAAGGACGCGCCCCGCATCGTGTGTTTCGGCGATAGCCTGACGGCGGGATTCGGACTGGACTCAGGCCAAAGCTATCCCGATCTGCTGCAGCAGCAACTGGATCGCCAGGGCTATCGCTATCACGTAATCAACCTGGGCATCAGCGGCGATACCACGCAGGATGGCCTGGCGCGTCTCGCGATGGTGGTCGCCGAACATCCACGAATTGTGGTGCTGGAGTTTGGCGCCAATGACGGGCTTCGCGGCCTGCCAGTCTCAGTTGCCCAAAACAACCAGGCCCGCATGATCGAAACGCTGCGCAAGGCAGGCTCGCAGGTAGTGCTGGCCGGAATGACCTTGCCGCCCAATTATGGGCCGGATTACGTCACCCGTTTCACCGCCATGTACCCGGACCTGGCCAATAAGTATCAGCTTCCGCTGATTCCGTTTTTGCTTGCGGGCGTCGCGACGAAACCGGACCTGATGCAAGCGGACGGCCTTCATCCCAATGCCGCGGGAACTAAGCTCGTGGTCGAAAACGTGATGCGCGCGCTCCAGCCCCTCTTGCGCAGGTAGAGCCGCGAAAACAGCCCTTGCCGTGCCGTCCGCCCATGGTAGCTTACAGTAAGAGGCGGACATGATCCGGCTATGCCCAACCTGTGGCGCGAACAATCGCGTTCCTGCGAAACACCTGTCCGATACCGGCCGCTGCGGCTCCTGCAAATCGGCCTTACCGCCGGTCTCCGAACCGATCGCGGTGGATGCGGCCGCATTCGCCGAGATCACCCGTGAAGCCAAGGTGCCCGTCCTGGTGGACTTCTGGGCGGAATGGTGCCGCCCGTGCCGCATGGCTGCGCCGGAAGTTCATGAGCTTGCGCGCGAGATGGCCGGACGGGGCTTGATCCTCAAGGTCAACACGGAAGAACACCCGGCGCTCGCGGCTCAGTTTCGAGTTCAGTCGATTCCCTATTTCGTGCTCTTGCGCCGGGGAATTATCATCGCGGAAAAGACAGGCGTTGCTCCACGCGCAGAAATGCGGCGATGGTTCACCATGGCTGCTTAGTCCCGGCCCAACACCACGGCCAGCGTCGCCACCACAAACACCACCTGGATCGCCGCGCGTGGCAAAAGAGCTGGCACCGGCCTCCCCGCGATGGCCAGTTTCTCTCGGGCGGCGCGAACATTAGCCGGAAATAGGCAAAACAGCAAAAGACACAAGCCCAAACCAGCGAGCCTCGCGGTGTACGGAAGCAGCAGGCCCAAGGCGCCCAAAATTTCGAGAACGCCTGTTAGTGTTACCAGCAGATCCGGCCTGGGAAACACCGGAGGGACCATGCGGACGAGATCCAGGCGCCGCTTGCCCCAATGCGCCGAAGCGGTGAGCAGGAACATGCCGCAGAGCGCCAGCCGCAGTGCGGTCCACCAGCCCCATGCGAACGGCACGCCGAGGCGTCCAGCCAAATCGAGTGCGACCAACAACACCACAAGAACGACGAGCGGAATCATTCAGCAATTATGCAATTATTCCGTAATCTCCCCTCGCGGCTTATGCTGCGTAACTTCCTCGTACGCTGCCTTGATCTGTTGTTTCAAAAGTGCGTCGGAAACCCACGGAGTAACCGCCATCGGCAATTGGATGGACGCCTGCAACTCCTCCAGTTTCTTGCCTTGGCCGGCGCCATCCTTGACACTCTTGAATAGCTCGGTCACGAACAGCTCCTGCCCCAGCAGGAGATCCCGTCCGCCGGGCAGGCCGTGGCCCGGCAGCACATATTTCACCTTCAATTTTTCCGCGGCCCGCAACACCGCCGGCCAGTTCTCGATATAGGCATCGTCCACATTATTGTAAGGGCCGTTGACCACCGCGTCGCCCGTGCACAGCACCTGCTCCTTGGGAAGATAGACGAACCCGTCGCCGCGCGTGTGCGCCCATCCGAAGTGGCGGAACTCGACCTTCCGCGATCCATCATTCAGCACGAAGAGGTCTTCGTTGATGTCCTGCTTTGGTGGCTCCGGCCCGTCGAGGTGTAGGTCCGCCACATCCGGGCGCTCTTTGGCGGCTGCCTGCCAGCGGCCCGGTTCGAACCGTTTCAACTCCTGGCTCACTCCTTTGAAAGCCAGCGTAGTCGCGCCCGCCTGCGTCCACAGCACATTGCCGTACAGGTGATCCCCGTGATGGTGCGTATCGAAGACATACTTGACGGGCTTCATAGTGAGCCGCTTAACGTCCGCCATGGCAGCGCGCGCGCCGCTGGGGTAGTTGGCATCCACCACGATCATGTAGTCTTTCATTTCGATGATCACATTGTTCGAGTGCCCCTGCTCCAGGTCGCCTTCCCGGAACCAGACACCGGGAGCAATGATGCGCACCGTTTCCGCGTTGGCTTCGGAGCGGGAAACAAGGAACGCCAGACTGCCCAGAGTGGCAAAAATCACCACCAGCAGAAACCGCAGCCACACGACACCTCGCAACATCGGGTCTCGCAACATAGGGCCTCCTTGGCGCCTCTTAGTTATCAGTTTTCAGATCAGTTTTCAGTTTTAACAATCAGCCTTGGATGGGGGCCTCAAAAGCCTTTTGCTGATAACTGATAACTGACAACTGATAACTTTAGTCCACTGTAACGCAACTGAAAAACCGACGGGGCGAATTCTCGCCCGCAGCCTAACGGAACAACCGCGTCACAGAATTGATTCTCGTTGACTAACCGTTCCCCTTCCGTGTACAACTAAACCTGCGATTTCGGCGTGGTTCCGGCTACTAGGAGTTCTTATGGATCTAGACGTTGCGGTAGTAGGGGGTGGTGTCTCGGGCGCTTATGCTGCGTGGCGGCTGCAGACGGAGATAGGACGCAAGGAGCGGATCGCGCTGTTCGAGTACAGCAATCGCATCGGGGGACGGCTGTTTACGATCACCATGCGCGGGCTGCCGAACGTGAAGGCCGAGGTCGGCGGGATGCGTTATATCAAAGATGCGCATCCCGTCGTCACGAGCATCGTCGATCATCTGAAGCTGGTGACAGCGCCCTTTCCAATGGGGTCGCCCGACCCCAAAATCGGAGCGAATTGCAACCTGTTTTACCTGCGCGGCAAGCATCTGCGATTGTGGGAACTGGCCGACCCGGCGAAGGTTCCGTACAACCTCGGATGGCCGGAGCGCGGCCTGGGGCCGACTCAGTTGCAGATCCAGGTGATGAATAACATCTATCCGAACTTCGGGAACTTGAGCCTCTGCGACCAGATGAAGATCCAGGTGTTCGGTCAGCCTCTTTATAAGTTCGGGTTTTGGAATCTGCTGTATCGCGTCCTCAGCAACGAAGGCTACCAGTTTATGAAGGACGCTGGCGGGTACGAGGCAAACGTAGCGAATGCCTGCGCGGTGAGCCAACTGCCCGCCACAGAATACGGCGACAATACGCAGTTCCTCACCCTGCGCGACGGCTACGACACGCTGCCGATCACGCTTGCCCAGAAATTCCAGCAGATGCCAGGTGTTCTGCCTTCCGAGCAGCGCGTGATGATGAACCACCGTCTGGCGCGGCTCGACATTTCCGAGGGCGAATATCCATATATCTTGCACTTCGAACCAACCGTGACGGAGCGGCACAAAACACGGCTGCGCCTGGCCGGTGCGGCTCAGTCCCCGGAGCGGATTACCGTGCGCGCGAAAAAAGTGATTCTGGCGATGCCGCGGCGCTCGCTGGAGCTGATCGAGAGCGAATTCTTCAACGATCCCTGGCTTAAGGAGAACATTCCCTCGGTGCTGATCCAGAGTGCGTTCAAGCTGTTCCTAGCCTACGAGCGGCCATGGTGGCGCGCATTGGGGCTGGTGGCGGGACGGTCGGTTACCGATCTGCCCATCCGCCAGATTTATTACTTTGGCACCGAGGCGGATCAGCCGGGTGGCAAGCCGTGGTTCAACTCCCTGCTCATGGCATCCTACAACGATATCGGAACGGTCCCGTTCTGGAAGGGCCTCGAACAAGGCAAGCCCTACGAAGGCTATCCGGCTTCGTGCGGGGCCGACTCCGAATCGATCGCGGTGGGGGATCTGCCGGCCACTGACCAGATGGTTCGGATCGCGCATCAGCAGGTGGAGGAGGTCCACGGGATCCCGGAGATTCCTCCTCCGTATGCGGCCGTTTATCACTCCTGGAATGAAGATCCGTACGGCGGCGGTTGGCATGAATGGAAAGCGGGCTTCCGGCTGGACGAAATCATGTGCCGTATGCGGAAGCCGGTAGCGAATCAGGATATTTATGTGGTCGGCGAGGCATACTCGTACGGGCAAGGCTGGGTCGAAGGCGCGCTGGACACCGCGGAATCAACGCTCGAGGATTTCTTCGGGTTGAAGCAGCCGTCGTGGCTGCACCTGGGAAGCAACACGCTAATGCCCAATCCGTGTCCAGGCTGCGGACCGATTCCGGATTCACCTGCGATTTGCGTGCCGGTGAACGCGGAGACCAAGGACCTCGGCTCGATCACTCCAAATTGCCGCGATGAAGGGCCGGTGCAGTAGCCATGTCTGCCGGCACTGCTACCTGTACCGTGGCCGAATACCTGGCCCTGCGGCTTCGCGAGATCGGCGCAAAGCACATCTTCACAGTGCCGGGCGATTATTGCGCGCCGTTCCTGGATGTGATTGACAACCTGCCGGGCATCGAGCGTGTGCCCAACATCAACGAACTCGGCTGCGGCTACGCGGCGGATGGATACGCGCGTTTTTGTGGCGCGGGCGCGGCCTGCGTACAGTACGGTGTGGGGTCGTTTTCGCTGCTGAACGCAGTGGCAGGGTCGTATGTGGAGTTTGTGCCGGTGGCGATCGTTTCGTCGAGCCCGAACGCGGCTGACCGCCTGCTCGAAGAAAAACAGAACATCCTGTTCCACCATTCGACCGGCGATCTGCTCGCGGATCAACTCGTATTTCAGAACGTCACCGTAGCATCGGTGGTGATTACCAGCGCCTGCGGGGCGCCCGAAACGATCGATCACGCCCTTACGGAGATGCTGACGGCACGCAGGCCGGTATATATCGAGGTGATCAATAGCGCGTGGAAGCTCGCGTGTCCGCAACCGACGGGTGAACTAAAAGCGCGGGCGTGCGCCAGCGATCCTGCCTCTCTCGCCCAGGCGGTAGCAGCGGCGCGGGACGCGATCGCGAAGGCGCAACGGCCCGTGTTCTTCTTCGGTATCGAGCTGCA
>JASIAM010000208.1 GCA_030041985.1 Bryobacteraceae bacterium
GCTGGTGGATGGCGGCGTACAGAACAAAAATCAAGGCCGCGGACATCAATACAATGCCGGCCCGCAGAAACCCGTCAACTTTGAGACTACGCATGCTCGCTATAATTTTATTGTATCTTGCGTTTGCCGAGAGGCTGATGCTCATCACGCGCAAAATTGAGTTTTCGGCGTCGCATGTCTGCCGGCTGCCGGAGCTATCGGAGGAGGACAATCGGCGGCTGTTTGGACCCGCCGCCAACCCCCATGGCCACGGGCATAATTACCTGCTGGAGGTGAGTGTCGAAGGGAAGCCCGACCCGGTCACGGGAATGGTGCTGGATTTGAAGGAACTGAAAGACGTGCTGATTCGTGAAGTGGTGGCGGTATACGACCATCGTTTTTTGAACTACGAAGTGCCCCCATTTGACCAGGTGAATCCAACGGCCGAAAACATCGCGCGGGAAATCTGGCGGCGTCTTGAGCCGAACCTGAATGGCGGAGGCCGCAAGTTACGCCAAGTGCGGTTATTTGAGACGCCCGATCTCTGGGTCGATTATACGGGAGATGATTCGTGTTCCGGGTAACGCGCCGCTATCAGTTCTCCTGCTCTCACAGGCTGCATTCGCCATCAATGAGTGAAGCTGAGAATGCGCTGGTGTATGGCAAATGCAACAACCCTTACGGGCACGGGCACAACTATGTATTACGGGTGACGGCCCGGGGACCGGCGGACCGAGGCGGCCAGGCGGTGAATATCGCGCTGCTCGATGGGCTGGTGGAACGGGAAGTTCTGGAGCGTTTAGACCATCGGAACCTGAATGAGGACGTGGATTGGTTTGGTCCGGCAGTGCCCACGTCCGAGAATCTTGCCGCGGCGATCTGTCTGCGGCTGAGACGGAGTTGGCAGGCGGTTTTCGCGGACGCATGGCCACGCCTGGACCAGGTTTGCATCGAAGAGACGCCGCGAAACATCTTTCAAGTCAATGCCGACGAAATCGAATAAAGCGGCCATCGAGGTGATCCACGCTGACCCGGAGGGTGGAATTGCTCCGGTGGTGAAGGAAATGCTTGCCAGGCTGGGGGAAGATCCGGAACGCGAGGGTCTCCGGCGCACGCCGGAGCGCGTGGCACAGGCGCTCGACTTTCTCACCAGCGGCTATCGAACGGATATCGCCAAGCTGGTGAACAATGCGTTGTACGAGGTCAAGTATGACGAGATGGTGGTGGTGCGGGATATCGAGTTTTTCAGCCTGTGCGAGCACCACCTGCTGCCATTCTTCGGCAAGGTGCATGTGGCCTACCTGCCGCGCAACCGCGTGCTCGGTTTGAGCAAGATTCCGCGCATTGTAGACGCTTTCGCGCGCCGGCTGCAGATTCAGGAGCGGCTGACACAGCAGATCGCTAAGACCATCCAGGACGCGGTCGATCCGGTGGGCGTGGGAGTGATTTGCGAAGCGCGCCACTTTTGCATGATGATGCGGGGGGTGGAAAAGCAGCACTCCGGAGCGATGACCAGCGCCATGCTGGGCGCCTTCCGCGCGCGCAAGAAGACGCGCGATGAATTCCTAGCGCTGGTCAATCACCGGGGGAACGGGTTTTAGGTCATCAACTGGCGCGTTTCATTTCCTCGCGAATGACGCGCCGCAGCGTCTCTTCCAGAGGTTCGCGCATCCGCGCGATGTGTTGCCGCAACGCGTCGTTTATAAGGGATTGATAATTGCCGCCACCGGCATCCTCGACTTGCGTTTGAAACCACGCGACCACATCCTCGTCGAGACGAATTGTAAGTCGCACTTTCCCTTTTGGAACCGGTATCACGGCTCCGTGCTTAGCCTTCGAGAAATCATATTCACGCTTCATTCTGTTCCTCATAGGTTCGACGTTCGTGTAGACCACGACAAGCATTCGCCTCAAGCCATCAATGCCGATGGTCACCCATCTTTCTTCCTCAGCCCCACCGCCCGTGTAGTCGTCTACACGCGACCTGCGCAGTCCCTTTGGGAGCGAGCGCCGGTCAGGCCCGAAAACAGCGATTGCTCGCAGATGTCCGATAGTTAGAAGTTCCGCGAGATGGTTTTAGCGCTTCGCCTCTACTTCTGTTCCGCGTTTGTGGAAGTCGCCGGACCTTCGCCTACGATCTCCAAAACTACTTCTTCGTCCTTGGCGCCGTCCCAGTGGATCTGCTTGGCGTAATGAGTAACGTAACTGCCGGCCGGCACGGGCACCGTCATATCGGGGTCGTACTTTGGCCCGGTGCCCACCCACCAGGTGCCGGAGACCACGTAAATATAGCGGTCATTGGGGTGAAAATGGGGGCGGCTCATGTGGTGCGCGTGCCATTTGGTGAGTTCCACGTAGATGCCCGGTTTGGCGGGATCGCCCGCCAGAACGGCGTTAGCGCTGCCGGCGTTCGTGTTCTCCACCCATTTGATCTGGTTGGGGTGCTCAATCATAATCGCAGCGGGGTTGAGATCGGCTCTTACTGGTGCGATCCCGGCAAAAATCGCCACCGTGCCGGCCAGGTGGAAAATGCGCCGCAGCGCTGACGACGTGCTCATGCTTTCCTCCTGAGGAAGTATTTCCATCGGACATACTCTTTCGAGCTAGCGTACCAGGGATTCTACCACTATCGATGCGCGCTTAGTATTATGTATGGATATGAAACGTGCCGTCGTCATTCTCCCCTTCCTTGCCCTTGCCTATACCCTCTCGCAAGCCCAGGACTTGCCAGACGGCAAAGGAAAAGATTTGCTGCAGATGATCTGCACGGACTGCCATGGTCTGGATGTGATCACCGCGCAGCGTGCCACCAAGGATGGCTGGGCTTCGATCGTAGATTCCATGGTGAGCCGCGGCGCCAGCGGAACCAAGGAACAGCTCGACACCATCGTCGATTACCTGGCGAAGAATTTCGCGCCGGACCCGGATAAGAAAGATCAGAAGTAGGCAAGGCCTGCCTGGAGAGATATGCGCCGGGCCGAAGCCCGGGCCCCACGGCACGTGATATCTTGTATCCGTATCACGAAGACTGGCAAGAGGGGCAGGATGATGAATCGTGGATTTTTGGCGCGCCGCCGGATTCTCCCACCGGCGGCTCTTTTGTTAGCGGCAGCAAGTGTAGCCATCGCACAGCGGGACGGCGCAGCGTTGCACCAGGTGGACGATGCGGCGCTACGGGACGGCAGCCGCAGCGGCGCGGAGTGGATCAGCTACGCAGTGAACTGGTCGGAGCAGCGCTACAGCCCCCTGAGCCAGGTCAACGCGGATAATGTCAAGCGGCTGGGGCTGGCCTGGTCGTACGACATTCCGTTTGCGCCCGGCAACGTGCAGACCCACCAGGAGGGCACGCCGCTGGTATTCAACGGGGTTCTCTACAGCATCAGCCCGTGGAGTGTGGTGTATGCGGTGGATTTGCGCACGGGAAAAGAAGTCTGGCATGAGGACCCCGATGTCAACCAGCAGGTGTGGCAATCGCGCATTTGCTGCGGGGTGGTGAACCGCGGTATTGCGCTTTATGAGGGGAAAGTCATCGCGCCGGTGGTGGATGGGAGGCTGCGGGCTTATGATGCGGCCACCGGGAAAGTTCTCTGGGAAACCCGCGTTGCGCCGGAGACCCAGCCCTACACCATCACCATGGCACCGCGAGTGATCAAAGGCGGGAAGGTGATCATTGGCGTGAGCGGCGGCGAGTACGGCATCCGCGGCTTCTTCTCCGCCTTCGATGTCCAGACCGGGAAGTTGCTGTGGCGGTTCTACACTGTGCCCGGCGATCCTTCGAAGCCCTTCGAGAGTCCCGAAATGGAAGCTGCCGCGAAGACGTGGAGCGGGGAATGGTTCAAGATCGGCGGCGGCGCGGCTGTGTGGAATGGGCTGGCGTACGACCCCGATGCCGACCTGGTTTATGTGGGCACGGGGCAGCCTGGGCCCTGGACGGAAGTGTCGCGCGGACCCGGCGATAACCTGTATGCAAACTGTATTCTGGCAGTGCACGCCAGCACGGGAAGACTGGCATGGTATTACCAGGAGGTGCCGGGCGACGATTGGGATTATGACTCGATCGCCGACCTGATGCTGGCCGACCTGACGATCAACGGCAAGTCGCGCAAGGTGATCATGCACGCGCCGAAAGACGGTTTCTTCTACATGCTGGATCGACTGACGGGCGAATTGATCTCGGCGGACCCTTTCACCAAAGTGGACTGGACTTCTGGTATTGATCCGAAAACCGGCCGTCCAAAAGTGAACGCCGCAGCCCGCTACGGAACCACTGCCGTGCGTGTGATGCCCGGTCCCGCGGGTGGGCATGTGTGGGCGCCGTGGTCGTATAATCCAATCACCGGTCTTGTCTACATTCCGGGCACCTCCGGCACCACGTACACCTATGCGGCGAACGCGAACTACGTTCCCGCGCCCACCGAGATCGGCCCGGCTGGGCGAGGGCAAATGAATATGGGGACGGCCGCGGGTGGCGGCGGACGGGGTGGCCGCGGCGGTGCGGGGCGCGGTAACGGAGGCGCTTTGCCTGCTGAAGTAGCGGCTGCAACCCCCGGCGGTGCGACGCCTTCCAACCCACCGGCCAATGGCGCGCTTGCCGCAACACCGGCCGCCACGACGCCCCCGATTCCGGCAATCGGCCCCGATGGTCCCACGGGAAATGTTCTGTTCGCCTGGGACCCGGTGGCGCGCAAAGAGCGATGGCGCGCGCCTGACGCCAGCGCCGGTCCCTTCGCGGGCGGTTCCTTAACCACTGCAGGCAACCTGGTGTTCTCATCCGTCAACGATAAGCTTCTGGC
>JASIAM010000209.1 GCA_030041985.1 Bryobacteraceae bacterium
CTGCGAAAGATGAGCACCGCGCCATCGGGCGGATCGGCGAGGGCCCCGGCCATCACTAAATCTCCCCGGTCGTATGCCTGGCGGATAAGCGCCAGATGTTGCTCCCGCAACGGAGCACGGCGGGTGATGTAATCGGCGGCGACTTCGTAGAAAAGGATGTGATGCATAACGGCTCAGTGTACCTTCTTTCCCCAGTGTCGCTGCTGGGCCGCACCAACGTGGCCAGCGTGAGCAACGCATTGCGTTCGTGCCGGCAAAGTATATAATATTTGAAATCTTTGGGGTGCCATATGCATTCGGACCGGCGAATCACGCGGCTCTGCTTTCTAGGCCGCGAGGGAAGCATGACCGGAAACAGCGATCAGAGCCAGATGTGGGGTCAGGGCTTCGGCCCTGCCGCCGGGCTTCGGCCCTGCGCGCCGCGCGGAAGAGCGGCGGCTGGGCGCATTACGTTAAAGGCGAGGGCATGAGACTCATAACCTTACTCCTGTTGGCCGCACTCGCGGCTCCGGCATTCGCCCAAATGGATTTTGCTGGAGAGTGGGCTCCGGTGCAGGATGAGGACAATACCGGCAACCCCTATGTCGGCGAGTGGCTCGGCATTCCTATCAGCCCGGCTTCTGAACTGCGCTCGGAGGCCTGGAGCGGATCCTATATGACACTGCCGGAGTGGCAGTGCCGGCCGCATGGCGCTATGTATATCTCGCGCGGCCCTTCGCAGGTTCGCATCTGGAAGGAAGTCGATCCGGTGACGCGCCAGTTGACCGCATATCACGCCGAATGGCTTCGCTCCATCGATAACCCCTATTGGATGGATGGAAGGCCGCATCCTTCCGACCTTGCCGTCCACACCTGGGGAGGTTTTTCCACGGCGGAATTTCAGGGTGAGATTCTGAAGATCAGCACCACTCATCTCAAAGAAGATTATTACCGCCGCAACGGTGTGCCTTCGAGCGACCGCGCTACTCTGGTCCAATATTGGCTGCGGCGCGGCGATTATCTGACCTGGGTCACCATCGCCTACGATCCCGTCTACCTCACCACGCCGATGATTCGCAGCTCGGAATATCGCCTGGCGTTGAATCAGCAGATTCCGCCGTATCCCTGCGATGTGGTGGAAGAAGTAGTGCGGGCTAAGGGTGTTGTGCCGCACGAATTGCCAGGTACCAACAAGTTTCTGGGCGATTTCGGCAAAAAGTATGATTTGCCGCTGGAAGTAACGAAAGGCGGCGCGCAAACTATGTACCCCGATGAGGCAATCAAGTTAGTCGCCGAGCGGAATGCCAAGTATCTGAAGAAGTGAGTGGCCTGTGACAATAAGACTGATTGGTTTCATGGCCCTGGTGGCTGCGCTCGGTTTCTCGCAGCAGACGGCCGGCAACGCCCAAATCCGCATCGAACCGATCCGCGGGCACATGTACCTGATCGCGGGAGCGGGCGGCAATATCATCGCGTCTATCGGCCCTGACGGTGTGCTGCTGGTCGATTCCGGCCTGGCCGAAAACGCCGATAAAGTTCTCGAGGCCATCAATCAGCTCAATCGCGAGATAGCCAATCACGGCGGCCTTCCCACCACTACAGTAATTCCGCCCAAGCCGATCCGCTACATCATCAATACTCACTTGCACGCCGATCACACCGGCGGTAATGAGAAGATCTCCAAAGCCGGCCGCACTATCACGGGAGGCAATGTCACCGGCGAGTTCGGCGATGCCGCGGAAGGGGCGACCGTTGTGGCGCAACAGGCGGTGCTCGACCGCATGAGCCAGATCAAGCCGGCTCTGCCCTTCGCGGCTCTGCCGGAAGATACCTATAGCGACGAGATGAAACTGAGTCACTTTTTTAACGGCGAAGCCGTCGTCCTGCTGCACCAGCCGGCAGCTCATACCGATGGCGACAGCTTCGTGTGGTTCCGTGGCTCCGATGTCATTGCTACCGGCGATATTTTCGTCACCACCAGCTACCCGTTCATCGACCTCCAGAACGGCGGCAGTATCCAGGGCGAACTAGCCGCGCTGAACCGCCTGCTAGACCTCGCCGTACCGGAGTTCCGCACCGAGGGCGGCACGCTGATTATCCCCGGCCATGGCCGAATCTGCGATATCGCCGACGTGGCCTACTATCGCGACATGGTGACTATTGTTCGCGACCGCGTGCAGGACATGATTCAGAAGGATATGACGCTCGAGCAGGTGAAAGCCGCTAAACCGACAGCGGATTGGGACCCGCGCTACGGCTCTGGCGACCGGTTTGTGGAGGCCATTTACAAGAGCCTCACCAACCCTCCCAAGGAGGCCAAATGAGGCGACGCGTCTGTGCAGTGGCTGCGTTGGCGGTTGCGGCTGCAGGTTTGCTCTATAGCCAGGGACGCGGAGGACGGGGCGGTCCGCCTCCCCCCGCTAAGCAGGCTGCGCCGTTCGATCCCACGGGCTACTGGGTTTCCATCATCGTGGACGAGTGGCGTTTCCGGGTGACTCCGCAGAAGGGCGATATTTCCTATTTGCCGATCAACGCCACCGCGCGCAGGATCGCTATGGCGTGGGACCCGGATAAAGATTTCGCCGACGGTAACCAGTGCCGGGCTTATGGGGCTGTCGGTGTGATGCAGCGGCCCGGCCGTCTGCACATCACTTGGGAAGACGATAACACGCTCAAAATCCAGGCCGACGCAGGGACACAAACCCGCGTTCTCCACTTCGGTGCTATTCAGGGACCGTCCGCCCCTCCGAGTTGGCAAGGGTATTCAGTTGCCCAATGGCAGACCGTCCCGCGCGGCCGTGGCGGCCTGGCACCGGCGGGATTGCCGGGCGGCGGCACACTGAAAGTAACTACGACGAACATGTTGTCCGGTTATATTCGCAAGAATGGCGTTCCTTACAGTGATAAAGCGGTTCTCACGGAGTACATCAACCGGCTCGCGGGCGCTGAGAATGACGCGTACCTGATAGTCACCGCGGAGGTCGAAGACCCGATGTACTTGAACCAGCCGTTCGTGCGCAGCTACCAATTCCAAAAGCAGGCGGACAACAAGGGCTGGAGCCCAACTCCCTGCCTGCCACGCTAGGTTATTCTGAGTCTTGGCACAAATTAACCCTTTCCAACCCTTCCGCTACACGGAAAAAGCGGGGCCGGCGGAGAACCTGGTCACACAGCCCTATGACAAGATTTCTCCGGAGATGCGGAACCGCTACCTCTCGCTCAGCCCTTATAACCTGGTGCGCATCATTCTTGGCGAAACGAAGCCGAGTGACTCCCCGAGTGACAATGTGTATACGCGAGCGGCGGGCTACTTGAGTGACTGGATCGCCGGCGGCATTCTCGCGCAAGATGCGGAGCCGCGTATCTTTCCCTACTTTCAGGAGTTCATCGTGCCGGACACGGGCGAGCGGCTCGTTCGCAAAGGATTCATCGCACTCGGAGCCGTAGTGGATTACTCCGATGGCGTGGTTTACCGGCACGAACAAACCTTGTCCGGACCGAAGAAGGATCGTCTGGAACTCGTGCGCCACACCCATGCGCACTTCGGCCAGATCTTCATGCTGTATCCCGATCCGGCTGGAGCAGTGGATGAGGTTCTGGACCGCGCCGCGCGCGGCGAGCCACTGACCGAGGTCACCGACGAATACGGCGCTGTGCATCGCATGTGGAAGATTAGTGCCGGGACCGGGGACTTGGCCCACATTTGCGCATTGATGGCCGATAAGAAGCTTCTGATTGCCGATGGCCACCATCGTTATGAGACTGCGCTCGCTTTCCGCAACGAGAATCGCGGTCTCGCCGGTGCGGATCGGATAATGATGACTTTCGTGAACATGCACTCGCCGGGATTGAAAATATTGGCCACGCACCGCTTAATAAACGGCCTCGATCCGGGTATGCTGCCCCATAAGTTCTTGCGCATGGCGGGAGAGGAGTTCGAAACCAGCGAGATCGGTTCCCTGGACAGGCTGCGGCAGGCCTGGGCGGAAAGGCCCGGCAGCAGTATTATCGGAGCGGCGATCGGCGATCGTCTGCACATGCTCGAGCATCGCCCCGAACATCGCCCGCCGAAGGGGGAATTGGACGTCCGCGTTCTGCACGAGCGGCTTTTGGCGGACATTCTCGGCATTGGCGAAGAGGCGGTGCGCAACGAAAAGTGCCTGCGGTATGTTCGCGGCCTCGATGTGGCTCTCGAAGCGGTCCGCAGCGGCGCAGCGCAGGTTGCCTTTCTGTTGAGACCGGCTTCGATTGATCAGGTAGCGGAGATTTCTTTCGGCGGCGGAGTGATGCCACAAAAATCCACCGATTTCTATCCCAAGCTACTTTCGGGACTGACTATTTATAAGTTATGAAGCTCTACTGGAAACCAAATTGTACTACCTGCCGTAAAGCAAAGAGATTGCTTCGCGAAAAAGGCGCTAGCTTCGAAGAAGTGGATCTGAGCCGCGGACTCTCAGTGGCGGAACTGGACCGGCTCATTGGAAAGCGCGATTATCGCGTGTTTTTGAACTCGCGCAACGAATTGTACCGGGAGCGCGGCATGCGCGACAATCCCCCGCCCCGCGCGGAAGCGTTGCGCCTGATGTCCGAAAATCCCAACCTGGTGAAGCGCCCGATCCTGGTGAAAGGCAGCCAGATTGTTTTGGGGTTTGACGAAGATGCCATCTCCGGCATGGTATATAATCCCTCTGAGCCATAACATGACATCGGAATTCATTAACCTTTCTGTAAGCGACCGCACCGAAATGCGTGCCTATGTGGCGCGGCCCGAGGGCAAGCCGCTGGCAGGGCTGCTGGTCTTCCAGGAGATTTTCGGAATCAATTCGCACATCCGCGATGTGACCGAGCGGTTTGGCCGCGCAGGTTACCTGGCGATCGCACCGGAGCTGTTTCATCGCACCGGTCCCGGGTTCGAGAGCGGCTACACGGATATGGGGCCTGGGTTCGGGCATATGCAAAAGCTGACGGACACCGGCCTCGAAGCCGACATTCGCGCGGCGCACAAGTGGCTCGCGGACGCGGGCGAGACGCGCATCTGCAGCACAGGATATTGCATGGGTGGAAGAGTTTCGACGCTGGCAGCGCTCACGGTGCCGCTGGCGTGCGCCGCGTCTTATTATGGAGGCGGCATTGCGCCAAGCCAGTTCAACCCCGGGCTTCTGGACAGGCTGAAGGATCTTAAGGCGCCCATGCTGTACTTCTGGGGCGGCCTGGATTCTCACATTCCGCAGGAATCCGTGCGGAAGGTCACGGCAGCGTTGCGCGATGCCAAGAAGAATTTTACGAACGTGGAGTTTTCGTTCGCCGATCACGGCTTCTTCTGCGATCAGCGCGCCAGTTACAGTGCGGAAGCTGCCGCGCTTGCCTGGCCGCTGACACTGGCCTTCTTCCAGACGCACACCGCGGGACAGACGAAGCCTGCGGGCGCGTGAAGTTTTCAATTATTCGCTTCGATCAATTCCAGAAAGAGATTATTCGGATCGCGCGCAATGGCGATGCGGCCGAAGGTTCCGACCTGCACTGGCTCTCCGCCCACCGAGACGATGGTTCCGCCGGCGCTTTTCACCTTCGGCAGCAGCGCATCGAGGCCGCGGACGCGCAACTGAACGAGCGAAGTGCCCGGGTCCTGCACACGGCTCTCGAGTGCGCGGCGTTCGATCTTACGGAATTCGATGAAACTCAATGCGGCGTTCGCTCCGGGTATCTGCACACGGCTATGGCGAAACTCAGAACCCGGAACGCCGGCAGTCGCGGTCATTAACGGATTGCCATTGAACGAGGCATCCATGCTTTTCGAAAACCCGAAGGCGGTTTCATAGAACTGCGCGGCTTTTTCCGCATCCTGGACCGTGACCTCGACTCCGCCACCGGTCACGTTCCCCGTGGGCGAGGCCGGCGGGGTTTTGGGCTGGCTCAACTCGATTACGAAGCCATCCGGGTCCTGGACAAAGAGCGCTCGCGTGCCGCCGACCGCAGCCGGGGCTGCGCCGGGCGTCAGGATGTGGCCGCCGCTCGTCTGCAAACGAGTCACTACCACATCCAGGTCTTTCACGCGCACGTTCAAGTTACCCGTTCCGGGGTCCTGAAAACGCAGGTGAAGAGGTTTTCTTTCGATGTCTTTGTACTCGATGAGTTCAAGACCCATGGTGAATCCGGGCACGCGCATTACGGCGACCCGCGATTGCGCTCCCAATGTGTTACCCATTTTCATGATGGCGGGATTGGGGTCGAAGGGCCGCACCG
The DNA here is from genome assembly GCA_030041985.1 of Bryobacteraceae bacterium. GTDB lineage: Bacteria > Acidobacteriota > Terriglobia > Bryobacterales > Bryobacteraceae > PSRJ01. The sequence goes on from JASIAM010000209.1 coordinate 6,223, forward strand.
TAGCCGGCGGCTCAAGGCCAATCGCATCGCGGTAAAACGCAATCGACCGGTCCAGATTCTCCACGATGTGGCTGAAATTGCCGGCCCCCACGACTTCCTGCGCACGGGCCAGGGGAAGTATCGCGCAGAAAAACAAAACGGCCAGCGAAAATCGAAGCTTCATTTGGCGGCTCTCCACTGGGCTATCATAGCCGCTCTTGAGGCCGGAGGGTAGGAGGGAAAAGGCCTCCACCGCGAGCGCGCAGTCGGGTCCAGTTTTCTTGCGGGCGGCCTCCGGTAAATTCCCGTGGTCCAAGTTAGAGTTGGCTGTTCGCAACAGAGTCTGATGATCGCACCTACAGACACGGTGCTTACCTATTTAATACTCTACATGGAGTGAACTTATCATCGATAGAAATAATTAGTGTTGAATTATCTTGACAGGAGTACTCCAGAGAGCTTATATTTCCAGAATCGTTTCTTAGAGTAGTTGCCGTGAGATACGGCCAACGGAGTGTCGGATGCGGTGGATGCGCGAGAGCAGCGGGCGACCTCGTAAAAGTTCAATTTTTGCTGCAGTGTGTAATTCAACGGCGACTCGATGGCTGGATTGGGCAGCCAACTGCAGCCGGAGTCGACGCGCGCGCTTCGCATTCGCGCTTGCCGTGGTACTTGTGCCCTCCGCACAGGCTCAACCGGAACGTATTCCGGGCGCCGTTGATTCTAACCAAATCGCGGAATTGAAGGGACATATCAGTCCTCGGCTGCGCGTGGCCCGCGATGATGGGGCGGTACCGGGTGGCGTCCTGATTGGCCCGGTCACCCTGGTTCTGAACCGGTCGGCAGCCCAGCAGACGGACCTCGACGCGCTGCTCGCTGCCCAGCAACAGCCGGGGTCTCCTTTATACCGGCACTGGCTTACTCCGGAGGAGTTCGGGGGACGATTCGGGGTGAGCGATAGCGACCTCGCCAAGGTCACGGCTTGGCTGAGATCCCGGGGACTAACGGTAGAAGAAGTGGCGCGCAGCCGAAGTTGGGTGAGGTTCAGCGGTACGGCGGCACGGCTGAGCTCGGCGCTAGGCACGCAGATACATTATTTTGAAGTCTCCGGCGAACGGCACTACGCCAACATTTCCGAACCGCGGCTCCCACTCGCCATCCAACAGGTCGCGCTGGCTTTGGAGGGGTTGACCAGCTTTCGGCCCAAGCCGGCATGGCAAAGTGTGTCTGCTCCGCCGGCAGCGGCAGATTGCGACCCAAGCGCGCAAAGCGGCCCGCTGACGCCGGAGAATTTCAAGACCATCTATGACGTCCCGGCGAGTGAGACGGGGATGAATCAAACCATCGCAGTGGTGGGCGAGGTGGACCCGAGCAGCACCTCGCTACTACAGGATGTGCAGACTTTTCGATCCTACTTCGGTCTTCCGGCTACAACGGTGGAGACGGCGCCAACGCCGGCAAACGAAACCCTGTCCACGCAGCTCAAGGACTTGCAGGAATCGGATCTGGACCTGGAGTGGTCTGGGGCTATCGCGCCCCAAGCGGAGCTGGTTTACGTTCCAGCGAAGACCGCTTTTGAAGCGGCCCGGGAAGTGATCGACAATCGGCTGGCAAGCGTGATGAGCATGAGCTACGGCACCTGCGAGCCGGAAGCCAGCGGATTCGAGTTTTCGGATTACGAAGCATTGGCGCAACAGGGCAACGCGGAGGGTATTACCTGGGTGGCCGCCTCGGGCGACTCCGGGCCGGCTGCCTGCGATGTCCACGACGTAAATCCAGAGGCCACCAATGGGCTGGCCGTGTGGCTGCCGGCGAGCCTTCCGGAGGTGACCGGTGTCGGCGGCACGGAGTTTGCGGACTACCTACTCGCGGGTTCCTCAGCTCCCGGCGGCGCGTGCTATTGGAACAGCGCCGGATTGGCGCTGGGCTACATCCCGGAGCAGGCGTGGAACGACACCGCGGTATACGACACGCTGCTAGCCAGCGGAGGCGGGGTCAGCCAGGTTTACGCCACGCCGGTGTGGCAATCGGGGATTAGTCTGGCCACCAAGCGAGCCGTACCCGATGTATCCTTCGCCGCCTCTGGTTTGCACGACCCTTACCAGATCGTCACCAACGGCGGCACGACGCCGGGGCCGGGTGGCGGCACGTCGGCAGCAGCGCCTTCTTTTGCGGGGGTTGTCGCCTTGCTCGGCGCAGCTACGAGCGGCGCCTCGGCGCCAGCGGGGAACGGATTGGGGAATGTCAACCCGATGCTCTATGCACTGGCGGTGGCGCAGCCGGGCGTATTTCACGATGTGACTGTGGGGAATACCTATGTGCCCTGTTCGGGCGGGACGGGTTGCAATCCCCCCAAACCCTTCGGCTATGCGGCTGGGCCTGGCTATGATATGGCGACGGGGCTGGGATCGCTGGACGTGAAGGCACTGCTCAGTGCGCACAGCCTCACGCCGACGACCACCACCCTGACTACGGATTCTTCGTCTTACACGGTCGGAGGCACGATGACGCTGATGGCGACAGTCACGCCGGGCGTCGCGACGGCGACACCGACCGGGACGGTCTACTTTTTCGCGCAGGCAGCGGCGGGCCAAAATAATTTCCCCTTACCGGTTGCGCTGGGTTCCGCCAGCTTCCCGTCGAAAACGGGAACCACGTTGCAACTCCCGGTATCGAGCAGGCTTCTACCGATAGGCACGTCCGCCCTCGAGGCGGTATATTCGGGAGACCCAGATTTTGCGGGATCGCAGGGTACGGCCAGCGTGAACGTGACTCCCTCAATGACGTCCTCGAGCGTCGTGGTGAGCGTGACCGACCCGGTGGCCGAGATGTCTGCAATTGGTGGCAGCTACAACTGGACCGCTCTTATCGCGCTTACCAATCTTTCCAGCGTACCGACAACGCTCAACCAGTTCAGCGTCTCCGGGCTGAATGCGGGTACGACTCCGCTGAACCTGAGCGGGTTTATTGCACAACTGTTCAGCAGCACGACGATTACCGGAAATGG
>JASIAM010000210.1 GCA_030041985.1 Bryobacteraceae bacterium
ATCCTCATCATGCGCGCCTTTGTCCGGCTCCGTGAAGCTCTGGCCACCAACGAAGCCCTGGCGAAACGAATTGACGAACTGGCAGCTACCCAGCACGAGCACGCCATTGCCCTGCTTGGCGTCATCAGGGAAATCAAACAACTAAAGGCCCCGCGCCGGCCAAAGCCCCGCATCGGCTTTTACACCGGAGACAAGTAAGTCCCGGTTTCCCGGCGATTGATCTGCAGCATTCCGAGGGATCAAACACCGGGGAAATGCCAAGCTTCCAGGCCCACACGCCGTTACAATGGAAGTGGGCCGGAGCAATCCCACTCATGAACAAGCGAACACACGTGGTGTTGGATGAGGAATTGGTCAGAGAGATCGACACGCTGGTCGGGAGCCGGCAGCGCAGCAGCTTTCTCACCCAAGCTGCGGAACGCGAGTTGAGGCGTCTGCAGCAGATGAAAGCTCTCCAGGAACTCGTGCCCTGGAAAGATAAAGACCACCCCGAGTTAAAGCAAGGGGCAGTTGGCTACGTACGGAAGTTGCGCGCGGAATACGAACAGCGCTTCCAAAAAACAGCAGCGCGCAAATAATGGCGGCATTTCTGCTTGACACGCTGCCAAACTGAGTAGGCGGCCCCGGAGCGGCCTTACTTCCCGGCGAAACCATTCATCGCGCAGAAGTACTCTTGGAGGTCCTGGCCCACCACTCGCGTGAAGTTGCGCGTAAAGGTATAAGGCTTGGAAAATGCTTGCGGGTCTTCGAGCGTGTACCCGATTTCCAGGTGGTCCAGATCCGGACGCCGGTACCGCTCGATGACATGCAGGGCTTCGCTATGAGGTTTGCCCGTGCTGTCGAGCCAACTCTTGTCGTTGAAGCCGACCGTATCCACCACCAGGGTGTCGCCTTCCCAATGGCCGATAGAGTTTCCATTCCAGGTGTTCGGTTCCGCGTCCAGGTTGTGTGGGCGGCCGTCCAGAAAGAACCGGCGGTAACTATGAGTATTTCCCTCCGATAGCAGAACGACTAGTTTAGGAGTCTGAACAATCTTGTAAGGCAAAGGCTCAATCCGCACTACGCCATTGGGTAAGCACCGTTTTTCCGGGTCATTCTTCAGGCCGTTCGCTTTCCGCTCTTCATAAAGTTTCTTCACATCCGGAAGATATGCAGGATCGCTCGGTAGATCGATACTACCTGCTATAACCCAAACGCCGGTCAAATCAACTTTGCCGTCCGGAGCTTTAGGCACTTCCTTACTTTTTCCGGATTGACAGTAGGCAGAGCAGGTTCCGAATAATAACCCCGCCGCTACCGTTGCCAGTACATTCCGCCAAGCCATCAGCACGCTCAACTCTCCTCGCCTATTTGTGATCCGTGTCACCGGCCAGGTGCCCCGGGTCCTGGTTGTTCTCGTTACAAACGTACTCGAGCATGTCAAAATCAGTCACCAAGGTTGAGAGCCGATGTTGCACCCAGGGCTTCGCATAAGTGCCAGGGTCTATAATCGTCACTTCAACGTCCAGGTTACCGAAGTCGCGCCGGTGGTAGCGCTCGATCACATGGAGTTGCGTTGTATGTGGGTGTCCGGCCATATCAAACCAGAACTTATCGTTGAAGCCCACCGTGTCTACTACCAGCGTGTCGCCTTCCCAATGGCCGATAGAATCTCCATACCAAAGCCCCGAGACTTTTAAATGCTCTTTGCGGTCGAGAAATATCTGGCGGAATGTGTGAATATTTCCTTCGAATAAAATCAAAAGTAACTTGGGGGTCGAGACCATCTGCACGTGATATGGCGTGGCCCGCGGAACGCCTCCGGGAACGCAGCGCGCTTCCGGGTCATCCGCGGAGTAGTTTTCCGTGCGTTGCTTCGTCAGGGCCGCGGCCCACGGCAGCATATCCGGTTCCGGATCGCCAGGGAGTTCGCGTTGCGCGTTCCAGATTCCCGCAAGATCCGGTGTGCCATCTGGCATGCGCGGCACTGGTCCCGGCGGACCAGGGGGAGGTGCTTTGGTAGGACGAACAGCGCCCGGATACCGCACTTTTTTAGCGCCGGTGTTTTCCTGAGCGGAAAGAGGAGACCACACGAGCGTTACCATCGATAGCCCCACTCCGGCAGCTATCATCAGACTCAAATACCGTTTCATGTGAGATCTCCCGTCCCAGGTTAGCCTAAACCAGCGCCGGCCTAACCAAAGCGCCATATGTCGCGGACCACTCATCGTTAATCAGCAGTGGTCAGTTGTTCTGATTCTGATTGTCGGCTGAAGATCCCCCGAAGACTCTGCGGCCATCGGGAAGGGTGACTCTGCGGGCATTCCCCAGGGAATTGCCGTCCTTGGCTTGAAAGCCTTCAACGGTAACCTGGTCCCCGGGTTTCAGGGAATCCTTTCTCCAACCCTGCCGTATTAGTATTACAATAGGACCCAGTTCGAAATTCCAATTCGTCACCTTGCCATTCGCGTCCGCCACGTCCACGTAAAAGCGAGCATGCGGGTTCATCCACTCCACCTTAGTAACCGTACCGGATAGTTTGAGCGGCTTGTTGTAGTCATACTCGGCTTCAAACGAGTGGTGCGCCACGAGCGGTGCTGCTACAAAAATAAAACCGAGACCTGCGATCAACCACGATCTCTTCGTCATGCTGCCCCCTGGTTAGAATTTCTGACTGAGCGCTGCAAATACACCCAGACTTATCATGCCGGTTTCAAGCTGTCAAGCCGCCTCCTCCGGTTAGTGTACGTATGATATTGCCAATGGAACGGGCTAATTCGAGCTGTTGACAATGGGAAAGTGCTGCTATAAAATCGCCACACTGTCTTACATAACAATAAACTTTCGCATGTGAATACCTTGTTTTGCATGCAAAAAGGGGAGTCTCCGTGCGTTGTTACCTGATTTCATTGTTGCTATTCGTGTGTTCGGCGCCACTGTTTGCGCAGAGTCGCGGTACGATCACCGGCACAGTTTCCGACCCGGCAGGAGGAGCGATTGCCAACGCGGCGATTGAAGCCAGGAACGTCGACAGCGGTGCTACCTACCCTGTGGCCAGTTCCGCTACCGGTAATTACACCATTGGCGAGTTGCCGGAAGGAACCTATGAGCTGACCGTCACGGCGCCGGGGTTTAAGAAGTTCGTTCGCGGGGGCTTGGCGGTAACCGTGGCGCAAACTCTCCGCATCGACGCCGTGCTGGAGGTGGGAAGCGCCTCGGAGTCTGTGACCGTGACAGCGGAGTCTCCCTTGCTGAAAACGGAAACCGGGGAATTAAGCGAAAACGTGCCCATGGAGCGGTTGGATAATCTCCCGCTCTTGCCCACGGGGTCGGCCGCCGGCAACTCAGGCATTCGCAATCCGTACGCCGTGGTTGCGCTGCTGCCGGGATCGTATTTCGCGGGCACCGGGACATCCGCGAATAACTCCACGGTCCAGATCAACGGCGCTCCCGTTAACACGGAAGCGACTCTGATCGAAGGCATGGATGCAACCAATCCCATCGCCCAAGGTCTCGTGCAGTTTAACCAGCCGGGATCGGATTCGGTCCAGGAGTTCAGCGTGATGACCAGCAACTACGCAGCGGAATTTGGACAGTCCGGCGGCGGCATCATGAACGTAACTATGAAGTCGGGCACGAACCAATACCATGGAACCGCGTATGAGTACCTGGTAAATGAATTTCTGGATGCGGGCCAACCGTTCACCAATAACGGCAACGGAGGACTGATTCGGCCGGAGACCCGGCGGAACGATTACGGCGCAACTTTTGGCGGTCCGGTATGGATTCCCAAAGTGTATAACGGCCGTAACAAGAGTTTCTTCTTTTTCAGCTTTGAGCAATACCGGCTGACGCAGAATGTGATACCGACCGCGATTTCAGTGCCTACGCCGGCTTACCGCCAGGGAAATTTCAGCGCTGCGTTATTAGGGAACGTCGGCACCGATCCTCTCGGCCGTCCCATTTTGGGAAACGAGATTTACGATCCGTCTACGGTCCGCACGGTCAACGGTCAACAGGTCACCGATCCATTCCCCAACAACACCATTCCCCTGAGCCGTATGGATCCGGTGGCGTTGGCCATCCAAAATCTGGTTCCCCAGCCCACCACCCCGAACGTGATCGCCAATAATTATCAGAACCCATATATCAGCACCACTACAACCACCGTTCCGTCCGTTAAGGCGGATCAGGTGCTCGGGTCCAAGGACAAACTCTCGTTTTACTTCTCCAAGATTCGCAACCTCGAGCCAGTCGCCGTCGGAGCCAACGGATTGCCGGAGCCGATTTCCACCGACATCGGCACAGACATCCGATCGAATACTGAGCGCTTGAGCTATGACCGCATTATTTCGCCCACGCTTCTGTTACACCTGGGAGCCGGCTTTATGCAGTCTAGCCTGGGACAACCGGTGGCGCCCGGAGCCACTTTCAATGCCTCGCAAATAGGCCTGGTGGGCCCGTTTTCACAGCCATCCCAGTTTCCCTATATGTTAGGCATAGCGAATGCTCAAGGCGGCTTGGGAGCCGCCACCGTAGGCACCACCGCCGGGGCAGCCTTGGGCCAAGGCGCCCATTCCTACACGATCGCTGAGCAACCTACGGCGATTGCCAGTCTCTCCTGGGTGAAGAATAACCATACTTATAAGTTCGGCGCGTCCATGCTGCTTCAGGGGAACATTAACGACAACCTTTCGACTCTCAACGGCACATATACATTCAGCAACTTACAAACGGCGCTTCCCTATGTCGCACTGAGTAATGCTACCGGCAGCGTAGGAGGCAACACCCTCGGATTTCCTTACGCCAGTTTTCTGTTAGGCCTGGTCGCGAGCGGTAATGTCCACGATCCTTCCGATACACGGCTGGGAAAGTCGGAGTGGGGCTTCTATGCGCAGGATAGTTGGAAAGTGACGCGCAGGTTCACGCTGGATTATGGCCTGCGATACGATTACTCGACATACTTTACAGAACAATATGGCCGGGCTTCGGATTTTTCACCGACCCTGGCGAACCCGACTGTAGGAGGGCATCCGGGAGCGGCCATCTATCAGGCCACCTGTAACTGCCAGTTCGCGCACAATTATCCCTGGGCATTCGGTCCCCGCTTAGGCGCGGCATATCAAGTCACTTCCAAGACTGTGGCCCGCGCCGGTTTTGCCATCGCCTACGCCGGCACCCCGATATATGGCAGCGGCGGCGGCGCCGGTGCAGCCAGTAATCCTTTCGGTCCTGAGGCGAATCCGTTCGAACCGGCTATGGTATTGAGCCAGGGCGTACCCTTAACCGCTCAGCAGATTGTGTGGCCCAACTTGAACCCCGGCCAGTATCCCTTGGTGGCGCCGGGAAGCGCACTCGTCGGCGCCGGCCCTCCGGTCGTCGTCGATCAGAACGCTGGCAGGCCTGCCAGGAACTATCAGTGGAGCGTCGGGCTACAGCGCCAGATTACTGCGAACTTGATGGTGGAAGCTGCTTATGTAGGCACTCGCGGAATCTGGTGGCCTTTTTCCGGGCAGACCTCCAATCCCGGTACACTGGTCAACTACAATTACTTGTCTCCCCAGCTATTGAGTTCGTACGGACTCAGCCTCAGTAACCCGGCCGATCTGGCGATTCTAAGTGCGCAGGTTGGCTCCCCTGCCGCGGGGCCATTCATGGATAAAATACCTTTCACCGGGTTCCCCTTGACCGCCACCGTGGCCCAATCTTTACGGCCCTTCCCCCAGTTCAATTCCGGGCTTGCCGACACATGGGCGCCCTTGGGTGACACTTGGTATAACTCCTTGCAGGCGAAAGCGACCAAGCGGTTTTCCCACGGCTTGAGCGCTACGTTCGCTTTTACCTACTCGTCCAATCTGGATAACATGGAAGGCTCGACTGTGCCTACCGACGTGGGCAACCGGCAAACTTCCGTAATGCTGAACAATTTGGACCGGCCGTTTGTTACCAGTTGGGCAGTCAATTACACGGTGCCCACAATATTCAGAGGATCCAACTCGTCGGGATTGAAAGCGGTGTCGTGGATAGCCCGCGATTGGACGCTCGGCGGCTTCTTCCAATACTCCAGCGGGTCGCTGATTGCGCCTCCCCTCGCCAATGCCAGCCCGACTCTGAGCAGCATCAATTTCGAGAGCACTGTCATGGACCGCGTGCCGGGCCAGCCTCTGTTCACGGAAAACCTCAACTGCAACTGCTTCGATCCCAGCAGAGTGTTTGTGCTGAATCCGGCTGCCTGGGTGAATCCTCCCGCCGGGCAATTTGGCACGGCCACTTACTACAACGATTACCGTTATCAGCGCCGTCCGGTTGAGAATTTGGCGCTCGGGCGCATATTCCAGATTCGGGAAGGCATGAGTCTCAATGTCCGTGCGGAGTTCCAGAACATATTCAATCGCACCGAGGTAAACAATCCCAGTTCCACCAATCCTCTGCAAACACAGACAGTCAACCCGGCTACCGGCCTGACCACCGCCGGTTTTGGCTATATCAATACGCTGGGCACAACATTCGCTGCTCCGCGGCAAGGCATGATCGTGGCGCGATTCCAGTTTTGAAAAGGCCTCAGCTCTTTGGTGATGCAATGCGCTTCCGCTCACCGTAGGAAGGCTCTGAAGTCTTCATTCGCCGGGACCCTTCGGCCTGACGTCGCGCAAACGGACCATTTTCGCCAATTGCTCCTCCGTCAGGCGCGGGATCTCCTTGTAGTTGATGCCCGAATCGTCGCTTGCGGATTGCCTTGCGGCAATCCGGCGGGCAGCGTCGAGTTCAGCCTTAGTCCAGCGCCTGCGCCTGATATCGTCGGATGTCACGCTTCTCCGCTTCCCGTGCGGAGAGGATGCGGATGATCTCTTCGCCATGTTTGTTCTCCCGGTACACGTGCGACATTTGGCCGCCGTCCTCAGAATCCGCCGCCGCGCTAGAATGGTGATCGAAATGGACCGCCTGCCGTCACAACCCGTCAAGGATCCGCCCAACCTGATCCGGTCCGGTTCGTTCTCGCTCGACCGTCTGCTAAGCCACATCGACCCAGGCACGGAGGAGGAATCCGAGGAGTTCGTTCGCCGCATCTATGAGCAGCGCCATATTGACCTCTCCTCCGATCGCAACGGCAAGGCTGGTCGTTGACACTGATGTTGCCAGCTTTATTTTCAAGTGGCACCCCGAATTCGCACCGCGCTACGTCGACATTGTTCGCGGTTCTGAGTTGATTGTCTCATTCATGACTCTGGCCGAAATGCGCCAGGGCGCACTCGATGCGAATTGGGGGCCGCGCAAGTGCGCCGTGCTGGAAGCGTATTTGGCCGATTTCTCAGTACTTCATTCGGATAGCTTGTTGTGCTCTACGTGGGCTGCCGTACGAAACGAGAGCACCCAAAAGGGACATCCTATCGGTGCGGCCGATGCCTGGATTGCTGCCACGGCGCTGGTCCTGGCGGCTCCGCTGGTCACGAACAATTCCAAGGACTACCGCCACCTGGAGAAGCTTCAGATTATCTCTGCACCAGGCGAATAACCGACCGATCCGCCGGAGACTTCCAGCGATTTCCCGGATTCCTCCTCGGCAGTCGCCCAGCGTTTATCGATCCCACGGCTCAAGTCTCTGGGGCGGTTTATGGTAAAGGTTTGTCGCCGCACGCTTCCGCGCCATGGAACTGATCACGATCTTAAACTGCTGCCATTGCCTGTGCAGGTAAATTCCTGGACGAGTGGTGTCGCCAGGCCATGCGTTCCCGCATCGAGCCCTGAAGAAAGATCGCTCGCTCTCTGCGGCAGCACCGGGAACTGATTCCCAACTATTCCGGGCGCAAAAGTTGATTCCAGCCGGTCGCGACGGGCTGGAACACCACCGCCGGGCTGGATTGTGTTGGATATATACTAAAATATATACCAATGCGGCGCCCCGCAAAACTATTTCGCAACGGCCGCAGCCAGGCTGTCCGTCTGCCGGCGGACCTCCGCTTTGAAGGCTCTGAAGTCTTCATTCGCCGGGACCCCGCAACGGGCGATGTGATTTTGTCGCGCCAGCCCGGCTCGTGGGATAGTTTTTTCGAGATCAGGCGGCAAGGGCAGCTTCCTGAAGATTTCATGACCCGCCGTAAGGATAAGGTTCCGCAGAAACGCGGCCTGTTCTGATGGTGTGGCTTTACTTGCTCGACACCAATACAGCAAGCTACATCATTAAAGGGAGCCGGCCTGCAGTTGATGGGCACTTGGCCAGAGTGCCGATGTCACAGATTGCCATATCCGCGGTAACCGAGGGGGAATTGCGGTTTGGAGCCGCCCGGCTCCCGCAAGCTGCGCACTGACACCGGATTGTCGAAGAGTTCTTCCTGCGAGTGACCATCCTGCCTTGGGACTCCGGCGCGGCCCGGCAGTATGCAGACCTGCGTTCCACGTTGGAGCGAAAAAGCCAACCGATGGGCAATCTCGACATGATGATTGCTGCCCACGCCCTGGCCTTGGATCTGGTGCTCGTTACCAACGATCAGGCATTCCGGAGGATCAAACACCTGAAGGTTGAGGATTGGACGAAGCGATAAGTCGATATGTGACTCCATAGCAGAGATGCTGCCGGGACCGCACACGAGTAAGGGCCGCCACGATTTTAGGCCCACGTGCCTTACAATGAAAGTGGGCCGGAGCAGTCCCACTCATGAACAAACGAACACACGTGGTGTTGTCTGAGGAATTGGTCCGGGAGATCGACACGCTGGTCGGGAGCCGGCACCGCAGCAGCTTTCTAACCCAAGCTGCGGAACGTGAGCTCACGCGTCTGCGGCAGATGAAAGCTCTTAAGGAACTCGTGCCCTGGAAAGACAAAGACCACCCCGAGTTGAAGCAAGGGGCAGCCGGATACGTAAGGAAGTTGCGCGCCGAATACGAACGGCGCTTCCAAAACACAGCAGCGCGCAAGTAATGGCGACATTCCTACTTGACACCAGTGTGATTATTGACGCGATCAATGGCAAACGCGGGCGGCGGCAATTCCTCTACAGCCTGCTGGAGCAAGGCAATACGCTGGGCTGTTGTCCTATTAATGTCACCGAAGTTTACGCGGGTCTAAGGCCAGGAGAGGAGCAGAGCACCCAAAACTTTCTGCGCAGCCTCGATCTTTATCCTTTCACCCGGCCGATAGCGGAGTTGGCAGGCTTGCTGAAACGCGACTACGGCAGAAAGGGTAAAACCTTGAACCTGGGTGACGTGATCATCGCTGCCACGGCCATCCACAACGGCCTGATCCTGCTTACGGACAATGTCAAGGATTTTCCCATGAAAGAGCTTTCGCTTTATCCGCTGCCAAACTGAGTAAGCGGCTGCATCCAAAAATTTGAGGCCGCCCGGCTGCAGCGGCCTCCATAAGTGTCAGTTGGCGCTCGCGCCTATGCGGCCTGTTTCTGCTGCTTTCTGCGGCGGATGCCGTAGACCACGCAAGCGAGCAGACCCGCTAATGGCAGAAACGCGGCCGGTTCGGGAGTGGCGTTCGGTGTGAATGAAAGATACGCATCATTGGTGCCGTATCCTATACTGAACGTGCCAAACGGATCGGTGTGTGGATCGGTCACGAAGAAGTTTTGGGCATTCAGCGTTCCGGTGTAATCCAGAAAAACGAACTGGCCGGCAGTCGTGGGGTCGAAGCCGTTGAGGAGCATGACATCCACGCCCACACTGCTACCCAGGTTCACACCGGGAGACCCCAGAAGGTTACCAGTAACATTGAGCAAACTGATATCGGCCAGCGCCGAGCCGCTAATGGCTTCATTGACGGTCGAGCCGTTGCTCAGGTCCAGCGTTCCAAAGATGTTGAGGGTGCCCGGAGGATCGCTCAGCACGTCGCCGGCTTGGATCGTCGCACCGTTCCGGATGGTAACGGCAGTGGGATACGTGGTGTTACCGGTAACGCCACCATTCACGGTGCCATCTCCAGCCAGGATGCCGCCCTCGATGTTCACCACCGGGCTGGCCAGTTCCCCATTCACCTGTGTGACGCCGGCGGTCTGGATGTACTCCGTGTTCTCGCCCACGAGGGCGGCAATCTGGAAGGTGCTGTCCGGGCCGGCCAGCATAGTGCCGGAATTGGTGAAGTTGGTATCCGGAGCGTTGAACGTGTCGCCGCGCAGCACGTCCAGCGTTCCCGTATTACTGCTGAGGTTCGAGAGAGCGTTGTTGCCGCCGAGGTCCACGAAATTCGATTGCGGTCCATTGAGAATCATCGTGGCCGCGTTGCTGGTAATCTCGCCGCCGGTGTTATTGCCGAGATTCATCTCGAGGTTGGCTGCATACCCCGCTCCGGCGCCGTTCAGTATATAGGTGCCGGTGAGCAGCGTGCCGTTGTTGAAGGTAGTGGTGCTCAGGGGAGCTTCGACCACCATCGTGCTGCCCGAGTTTACCTGCAGCGTGCCGGTATTGGTAAGGCCGCCGCCATTCAGCAAAAGCGTGGAGCCGCTGATGTTGGCGCGAATTGTCCCCTCATTATTTACTATCAGGCTGCCGTTACCAATGACGCCGTTGCCGGCAATGTGGCTGTCGTTGGTAAGCGTTTGACCATCGCCTTGAAGGTAGGCCGTGCCCCCGCCGCTGGCGGTGCTCAGAACCAGGGTACCCGTTCCCGATAAATTCACGCTGCCGCCGATGTTCAGGTACGTGTTGCTACCGCTGCTGCCACCCAGGACGGTAAGCGTGCCGTTGTTGGCGAGTGAGGGTCCGTCCACCGTGAGCGTTTGGCCCAAGCTGATGTTCATGCTGTTGCCTGTGCCGACAGTCAGGTCGCCAACCGTGAAGCTTCCGTTTACCAACACCGGATTGTTCAGGCTGGCGTTGATCATCGCGTTTGTGGTGGAACTGTTGGGAACGCCGTTATCCCAGTTTCCGGTGTCGCTCCACAGGTTGCTGGCGCCGCCGGTCCAGTCAGTCGTTTGGGCCCAGGTAGGCAGCGCTGTAAACCAGGCCAGTGCCAGAACCGCTGCTAATCCGGCCAGCGGGTCACATAACCGCCCATTTACCTTTTTACTGATTCGCTCGTTTCTCACCCCTTATCCTCCCCAGTCTGCCATGCGCTACAGAGTTGTAGCCGGCAGAATGTCACTCTGAGTATAAGTCCTAAACTCTCTAGAGGTACTAGGAAAAAACCGGGAAACGTAACAAATCTGTAGATTCAGTAAGTCCCCGGAGATCTAAATTTCCGCCTTGACTGTGTTGTCACCAGAAATCGCACCGGGCGAGTTACCCGCCTCACGGGCGTTTGGCATGCCATTGCAAAGTTACCAGGACATGCGGCAGGGAACCGCCGAACAGTTCCGCGTTGAAAAAGTCGTACGCCTTCCTGAAAGCCTCGGTACTCCGCGGGTGTGATCGCTTCACGTTGTGTCGTATTTGATCGTTACGATAGAAACAGCCGGGTTTGTCAATTCTAAATCGTATATACAATAGTGAATAGACATGAAAACGCTATTCATGTGGGACCCGGCAAAAGCGGAAAGCAACAAACGGGCGCACGGAATTTCGTTTGAGCATGCAAAGGAGGTGTTTGCGGACCCGTTCATAGTCACCTAGGAGGACATTACCCACGAAAACGAGCAGCGCTGGCACGCCATCGGCATGGCGGGCAATCTGGTGCTCCTGTTGGTCGTATTCGTGGAACGGGTCGGTGAAGGTGCCGAAATCATCCGCATCATTTCCGCAAGAAAGGCCAATCAGTATGAACAAAGCATCTACGAAGAGCAATTCGTCTAAGCGGATCAAGATCAGCGGCCGAACAAGGGCACTCTACGAAGCGCGGGATAAACGTCAAGACAACTTGGACCCGGATGCGCCCGTGAAGCCTCCCGAGTTCTGGGAAGGCGCAAAAATAGGGAAATTCTACCGTCCGCTTAAAAGCCAGATTTCGTTTCGCATCGACAATGACGTGCTGGAGTGGCTCAAGTCGAAAGGCGAAGGCCACCTCACACGAATTAATGAGATCCTCCGCGAGCGGATGAAATCCGAACAGAGCCGTCACGAAAGAACCTGAGTCAGGGTGGAACCGCCACGGCCACAGACACCCAGCATTTTGGGATTGGCGCCCGATCCGTTACCTTCGGCGGCAGTGTTTGAGCCGCAGTATCTGGGATTGCTGGCTGTTGCCTTTGGGGCTCTGCCGCTGCTGAGACGGCGCGTCAAAGCGGCCAGATCGAATCGAGCCGCACGGCAAAATGCGGCGCGATTCTCGCTGGAATCCTGGAGGATCTGATCGGCGAACTTGTTGGCCTGATCTTGGGCCGGCCAGGGCCCGCCACAACCCGGAATTTCCGTTTACGGGAGTTGGCGTTTGCGCAAGCAGTCGCCACCGGCGGTGCTGTAGAGGCCCTACACAACAAAAAGCGCGTAGTGGGCGGGATGGTCTCCCCACTACGCGCTGATCACTCCGTCTCAGACGGGCTTATGGTTCAGGCGGTCTGTCTGCTCTGCTTTCGCCGCCGGATGCCGTAGGCCAGGCAAACCAGCAGCCCGGCCAGCGGGAGGAACGCGGCCGGCTCGGGAGTTGCGGTGGTCCCGTTCGGCGTGAAAGTCAGATAAGCATCATTGGCGCCGTATCCGACACTGAATGTGCCAAACGGATCGGTGTTCGGATCGGTCACAAAGAAGTTTTGGGCATTCAGCGTTCCGGTGTAATTCAGGAAAACAAACTGGCTGGCAGTAGTGGGGTCGAAGCTGTTGAGGAGCATGACATCCACGCCCACACTGCTACCCAGGTCCACACTACCGGTCACATGGAGCAAGCTGATATCGGCCAGCGCCGAGCCGCTGATGGCTTCATTGACGGTTGCGCCGTTGTTCAGGTCAAGCGGTCCAACGATATTGAGGGTACCCGGAGGATCGGTGGGCACGCCCTGCGTGTCGCCCGCTTGGATTGCCGC